>DYLD01000093.1 GCA_020722315.1 Syntrophus aciditrophicus | reverse complement strand
AATTTTATCTTAACAAACCTGCAAAAAGCGTTTCATCGTCTCTATTGTCTTCTGCAAGAAAAACAATATGTTATAATGTCTGTGGCGTGGCCGTGGCGGGAAGTATGATCACCGCTGTCGTGCCTTTTCCGACCTCGCTTTCCAGAAAGATTTCTCCGCCGTGCGCCTCGACGATCTTGTGGCAGATCGCCAGCCCGAGGCCTGTCCCGGATGAGCGGGTCGTGAAATACGGGTCGAAGACCCGGGGAAGATCATTGGCTGGAATGCCGGTGCCGGTGTCGGAAACGCTGATCCGGACACGCTGATCATCCTGTATTGACACCGAAACGCGCAAAAGCCCGCCGTTTTGCATCGCCGCGATCGCATTCAGATAAAGATTAAGGAAGACCTGCGTCATCCTGTCAGCATCAAGAGGGATCTCCCATTTCGCTTCGGGGATGTTTGTTTCGATCTTTATCCCCTTTTGCGCCGCGTCCTTTTCGATCAGCGAAAGGGCATGGCGGATCACGACGGGCAGCGAGATCGGTTCGATCTTTACCGTCAGAGGACGCGCGAATTCGATCAGCTGCGTGATGACCCGGTTCATCCTGTCCACCTCGCGGATCATCACGTCGGCCGCTTCCCTCTCCGAAGGCATATCGGCGAATTTCTCGCGGAAGTACGAGGCGAAGCCTTTAATCGAACTGAGCGGGTTCCTGATTTCGTGGGCCACCCCCGCGGCAAGACCTCCGAGTGAGGCAAGCCGCCGGCTGCGCGCAACCTCGTCCTGGAGGTGCTTGAACTCGGTCATGTTCCTGAAGATCACGATATTTCCGATGAATCTGTCTTTTGGTTCGTACAGCGAGGTCGAGACCGATTCAAGCGTTATCGCGGAGCCATCCGGCAGCGTGCAGTTTATCTCCCCCTCGTAGCGACGTCCTTTTGCGCCCTGCATCTCGATCAGATCCGCGCACCCCGGCGGAATTACATTAACAGCACTTTTCCCGAGAACCTCGCCCGCCTTGACGTGAAGAATCTCCTCGGCCGCTCGGTTGCATGCGGTAACATTCCCCGCGGCGTCGGTTGCAAGAAGCCCGACCGGCATGTTCTCGACAAGGCTTTCGGAAAAGGCCTGCACGCGGGCAAGGGAGCTTCGCGCCGAAAGGTAGCCCTGCGCTAGAAGGAGGGAGACTATCCCCGCCGTACCGATGAGAAGAAACACGATGGCGATCCAGATCGTACGTTGCACATCCTGTTTGTGTGCCTCTTCGATCGGTGCCATATTCAGGCCGACAAAGATGATAAAACGCTCTGGGCCAGGCTGTCTTTCGCTCGGAGGACGGGCAAAAAACAGATCGAAAAACGGAGGCGGCCTTCGGCTTGCCGGCAGGAAAGATCGGTAAACCTCAAATGTATCGGCCCCCTGGCTGTTTGTAATCTGCCTCCAGAAGAGTTTCTTCGCTGCAACGACGTTTTTTAGATCGAGGCCCGTTTCATAGACTGTTCCTATACGAAGCGGTTCGCTGTCAGCCACGATCGTACCGTCGGAATCGGTAACAATCAAATAATCAATATCGGTGTGTTCCGCCGTTTCCATGAGGAGCTTCTGGAGTTGGAAGCCTTCCCAGCGCATGCCCATCCCTGTCCGGATACCTGCTTCAAACGAGCGGATGATCGCCGCTCCCTTTTCGACCATCAGGTGGGTTGTCTGTTCCTTTTGCCGGTTTATGGTATCCATCGCCATAAAGACAAAAATCGGAACCAGAATCACAACCGTCCCGATGATCAGCCAGGGAGGGGTTACAATCCATGATCTTTTTGATGGGGTCATTTTGATCAAACCAGCGCCTCTAGGGGTGTGTGTTTGCCTGGATACTTTTTGACCAGATTAATAACATGTCTGGATACTTAATATCCAGAACTTTTTTTCAGTTAGGCAATAAACAAAAGCGACAAGTGCGGTTGTCAAAAAAGACCGAATAAACTCAATAAGATGTACTTGGCTTATGATTATGGCACGCCGATTGCTTCTACAATGGCAAACGGAAACGCAAAGGCGTTTCAAAAAATTTAACCTTGAAAAGGAGAGATAAAGATGAAGAAAACAATCGTTACAATGGCCGCCCTGTTGTTCGCGGCGGTGGTTTCGACCTCGGCCTTCGCGGCAAACTGGGGGCGGGGTCCGGGTTTTGACGGGATCAGGGGATACGGCCCCTGCTATTCGGAGAGCTTCAGAGGTGTATCCGGGCTGGAGCTTACAAAGGAACAGACGGCGAAGCTTGCCGAATTAAAAAACGCGCATACCAAGGCAATGATGCCGCTTCGTGAACAGATGTTCGCAAAGAGAAACGTCCTTAAGGCGCTCTGGCTCGAGGCGAACCCCGACCAAGAAAAGATACTGGCGGCCCACAAAGAGATCAATGCACTGCGGGATCAGATTCAGGAAAAAAATACGACGTTCCGTCTGGAGTCGCTGAAGGTGCTGACCCCGGAGCAGCAGGCGATCTTCAAGGCGCAGTTCTCAAATCGACCTTACGGCGCGAGGGGAGCGAAGCAACATGCACCCAGGGGCGGGCAGCGCCCATTCCAATTCGGTTCGAGATATCCGTGGTAAGATTTAACCATTAACAATAACAGGGGAACCGTTAGGAGGATGCGCCCTCCCATCCTTCTCGATCCGGTTCCCCTTTTTGCATTTCCAGATGCCTTTCCGAAAGCTGAAGTTGGGGCATAAGGTGCCGTGACGGTATTTTTCAATGACGGTGAATATCTCGGTAATAAAGGATTCGAACCCGTCCTTGGGATGCAGCTGATACACATTGGCCTTGACGTCGGAGGGCACGACGAGCCCTTTGAAAAATGATGCCTGAAGCGCAAATTTATTGATTTTTCTTAGGTACCCCGCCGTCAAAGCCAAGGCTCTAAAGGCGTTAAGAACGCAAAACGATCCCAGAGCGTTTAGCCTGCAGAGCAAAGTCCAGAGACGCCGCGGGGTCGAAAAAGATCCGATCAGCGCGAAGGCCGCCAGTTGCAAAGGTCTCACGACCAACGAGATGGCCGGCCGACCTGAAATGGTTCGAGACACCATCGCCTTCTTCCGCCCTCCGGCAAAATGGGTGCACAAACCGTGTGTAATCGTCTACCGAATCAACCTTCCGGACGATATTGTCTAGGGACCTTATACTCCCTGTATGACCTTATCGGGTCCGTCGAGCCCCGTGCCCATCAGTGCGTATGCTTTTACCATGGCTGAATTATCTCGTGTTGCTTGTCACGGATACGCCTGTATGTAAAGTCGTCCTGCCCCATTCGCCGCGGACCGCCGTTTACCTCGCGATCGGTGCGTAGGAACCCGCCTGCAGGATCATTTTTGCCCGTTCATCGAGGACTTCGGTGATGAACGGAATTTTGGTTTCCCTTTCCGTTTCCCTGTTCGCCGAAAAGATGTCGCCGCGGGATATCTCGGAAAGCGAGAACCGGCGCGCACCGGCCATCAATTGCTGGAGACCTGCCGCGACCTTGTCCATGAATGTCCACATCGCGATCGCACCGTAGGGAATGTCCTTCATCCCTTTTTCGCCGACCTTTTTCTGCACGTCGTAGTAGCCGGCAAATATCTCTTCCGCCGAAAGGCCGATCTCCTTGACGGAACCGGGCAGATCCTTCCAGTTTCCGTGAACCGCCGCCTTCCGTTCGGGTCTGAGGACTCCTTCAATATTCGACCCGACGAACCCCGGGATCATCGCAGCCCTGCCCATGCAGACGAGCTTTGTAAACGGGGCCCCGAGCGCCAGCGCCTTGAAAACATGGTCTTCGCGGGCAAGACCTCCGGCGAACGCGATATCGACGACCCTTGCCCCTCGTGCGGCGAGGATCGACGCATATTCATATGTTTTTGCATGCAGCAGAAGCGAAGGCACGCCCCAGTTTTCCATCATGTTCCACGGACTCATGCCGGTGCCGCCGCTGGACCCGTCCACGGTGAGAAGATCCAGCCCTGCATCTGTAGCATATTTGAGAGACATTGCAAGGGCTTCCATACCGTATGAGCCGGTTTTCAATGAGATTCTTTTGTAGCCGATCTTGCGGAGATGCTCGACGCTCGACATGAACGCCTTTTCGACCGCCTCCGGGGAGGAAAGATCTGTGTACCCGAGCCTGCTGTGACGCGCAAAGGTTTTTATCGCCCCGTGCTCGAACGCCTTTTGAACCTCCGGCTTTGTCGGATCCGGATCGACAAGGTATCCTCGTTTCTTCAAAAACAGCGCGTACTCGAGGTTGTCAACCTGGATTTCTCCTCCGATGTCTTTGGCCCCCTGTCCCCACTTGAGCTCGATGATGACCTTGTCGCCGTACTTGTCGATCACGTATTCCGCCACACCGTTGCGTGTATCCTCGACATTCATCTGGACGATGATCGCGCCGTAGCCGTCGAAATAACGCAGATAGGTCTCGATTCTCCGGTCAAGCTCGGGGGCCTTGACGATCCGGCCTTTTTCTATGACGGCCTCTTTGTCTATGCCGACGACGTTCTCACCGACCACGATAGGAATACCGACGAGCGCGGCGCCGACGGCAAACGAATCCCAGTATTTCGCTGCGATGAACGTCGATCCCAGCGCCCCCGTCATGATAGGGACCCTGCATTTTGTCTTTACCTCGTTGCCGAATTGGGCTTCCAGATTCACGTTCGGGAAGATGCAGTCGTCCGGATCGGTCGAAAGCCCCGGGGGCAATCCCTTCACGCCGTAGTTGTACCCCTGTATCCTCAGTGAGTTGTAGGCGACGCCGATCGCGGAGTTGTTCGAGCTTCCGGCCGTAACCATGCCGAAGTCCCGCGGGTAGAGCATTTTTCTTCCCTTCAGGGCGGAGAGCCATGTTTCGCATTTCCCGGTGCAGTCGGCTCGGCAGAGCGTGCACAGTCCGGATTCAGACGGATTGCCGCGGTTTGCGGTTCCCAGCGCGTCGTTTGTTTTTGGCCATTCCATAATCAAGTCCCTCCTTCTTTTTCTTCATCGGTTAATATTTGCCATGTTATCGGAATACGATTGCCGGATGATGCAATCCTCATTCAAAAGTCCCGCTAACAGGCTTTTTTGTGTTTGTCAAGTATTTTCTTTATTACCGCGAACAAAAAATTGTCTTGCTTTTTCCGAAAAAAGATTTATACGGTAAATTATCGGCAATTTTGCCGATGATGTAATATTATTTTGCCGGTATTTTGGTTGTATGAAACCAAAAGGGGGGGGGACGGAAATTCGCGGAAAAAGGCCACAGGGCTTCGATAAATCTTTTGGAAAGATTGACACTGCATCGATGTTTATGGTTATTAAGGAAAAACGGATCGACTTGTCTGGCTGGCGACAATGGACGATAAAAGAAAAAGAAAAGAAATCCTCATTTTAAATATCCTAAAAAGTGCGAAAGGAAGACTGAGCAGCTCCCGGCTTGCCGAGGAATTGGGTTCTCTCGGCCAGGAGGTGAGCGAAAGGTCTGTACGTTTCTACCTGCAGCGGATGGCTGCCGAGGGCTTGACCGAAAGCAACGGAAAACGGGGATACGCGATAACCGCCCGTGGCAGGCAGGAGATCGAATCCTTTAAAGTTCTTGAGAAGGTAGGATTTCTATCCGCGAAGATTGACCAGTTGTCGTACCGGATGAATTTCACGCTGTATACCGCCTCCGGGACTGTTCTGATTAACATCACGCTCGTGGAGGCAAATCTCCTCGCGAAAAACATACCATTGATTCAGCGGGTCTACGAAAACGGGTACACGATGGGCAGGCTTCTGACGTTAATAGGCCCCGGCGAAAGCTGCGGGGATGTCAGGGTACCGGAGGGGATGATCGGCCTCGGCACGGTCTGTTCGATCACGTTAAACGGGGTGGTTCTGAAGCACGGCATTCCGGTTACGTCGAGGTTCGGCGGACTTCTCGAGCTTGTGGATAAAAAGCCGTCCCGTTTTGTCGAAATCGTCATGTATGATGGAACAAGCATCGATCCGCTCGAGATCTTTATCCGCAGCGGCATGACGAACTGCCTCGATTTGATACAGACCGGGAACGGCAGAATTGGGGCAAGTTTCAGGGAATTTCCCGCGGAAAGCCGTGATGCCGTTGAACAGCTTGCGGAAAAAATGACGATGATCGGCCTGGGGGGGCTCGTCAAAATCGGCATGCCGGGCCAGTCCGTTCTTGACATCCCTGTATCGGAAGGCCGCGTCGGGGCAATCGTGATCGGTGGGCTGAATCCCGTTTCTATTCTCGAAGAGAGGGGGGTCCGCGCGTATTCACGGGCTATGGCCGGTTTGATAGATTTCAACAGGCTTTTCAGATACGAGGAGCTCGGGAAACGCATTCAGGCCTATCTGAAATGAAGGCTTTCCCGCTCAAATCATCCGGGGACTCGACACACCCGGCGGGGGTATCGTGAAGGATAGTCTGGAAAATACAGTACCTCATGAAAAATGCGGGATCTTTGGGGTTTACGGACACAGGGATGCAGCCCGGGTCGCGTTCTTTGGGCTTTTCGCGCTGCAGCACCGCGGCCAGGAAAGCGCCGGCATTGTCTCCAGCGACGGCCGCCGGATCTGGGAGCGCAGGGGGATGGGCCTTGCATCGGAGGTTTTTCACGAAGACGCATTCTCCCATCTTCCCGGAGATGTTGCGATAGGTCATGTCCGTTACTCGACAACCGGCTCGCCGAACCTTTCGAATATCCAGCCTTTTCTGATCCGGCACGCCAATGAATATTACGCCCTCGCGCATAACGGGAATCTTATCAATACCGTCGAATTGCAGACCGAACTCGAGGCAGAGGGCGCGATCTTCCAATCGACGATGGATAGCGAAATCATCCTCCATCTGATGACGCGGTATTTGAAACAGGGCCTCGAGGCAGCGCTGACAAAGGCGCTCTCCCGCGTTCAGGGGGCCTACAGCATTGTCATGCTGACAAAAAACCGGCTGATAGCGGCGCGTGATCCGAGGGGATTCCGACCTCTGTCGCTGGGCAGTCTGAACGGCGGTTGGGTCGTCGCGTCCGAGACCTGCGCGTTCGATCTCGTCGGTGCGAAATATATCCGTGATGTCCTGCCGGGAGAGATGATTGTGATCGACGCCGGCGGCCTGCACAGCCTGATGCCTTTTGCGCCGGAAAATCCTTCCCACTGCATCTTTGAGCTGATCTATTTTTCGCGTCCGGACAGCAATGTTTTCGGCCGCAATGTCTATTTGTGCCGCAAGCGGCTCGGCCGCAACCTCGCCCGGGAGTACCGTCCGGACGTCGATCTGGTCATGCCGTTTCCCGATTCGGGGAATTACGCCGCGATCGGCTACGCCGAGGAGAGCGGGGTTCCTTTTGAAATGGGAATGATACGGAATCACTATGTCGGCAGAACCTTCATCCAGCCGAGTCAGGCGATGAGGGATTTCGGCGTGCAGGTCAAGCTGAACCCGGTAACGGAGCTTCTTGCCGGCAAGAGGATCTTGATTGTCGAGGATTCCGTCATCCGGGGGACGACGAGCCGAAGCCGCGTCCGTTACCTGCGCGGGTGCGGGGTTAAGGAAATACACATGGCGGTGAGCTGTCCGCCGACCAGGTATCCGTGTCCGTACGGCATCGACTTTTCGGTTCGCGGCGAGCTGATTGCCGCCCAAAAGGAAAAAGAGGAGGAGATCGCGGCATTTATCGGCCTCGACAGCATGCATTATCTTTCTCTGGACGGCATGATAGACGCGATGGAAATGCCGGCGGATCATTTCTGTCTTGCCTGTTACACCGGAAAATACCCGCTTCCCCCGCCTCAAAATTTGGGAAAGTACTGCCTGGAGGGTTCATCTGACTGACGTGCCGGGTTAATGCGTGTCCGCGAAAAGCTGCGGTTGGTGCGTTTCCTGGAGATGATGTAATTGGATGTGAATCTGGATAACATCGCCATTATTCTGAAGAATCCGAAATTTGCCGGAAACGTCGGCTCGGTCGCGCGGTGCGCGAAAAATATGGGAATCTCGCGGTTGATCGTCATCGGCGGCAACGATCTGGACGGCGAGGAGCTTCGGAAAATGGCGACCCATGCCGCGAAAGACGTCGTCGACGGCATCCGTTATTACGAGACGCTCGACGAGGCGCTTGCCGGTTTCCAGTGGGTCGTCGGCACGACGGCGCGTCATGGCTGGGGGCGCGGGCCGGTCATTTCGCCGCGGGAAATGGCCGAGAGTGTTGTCGGGCTGTCAGAGAAAAACAACATCGCCGTTCTGTTCGGCCCGGAAGACAGGGGGCTTACAAACAACGATCTGCGTTTCTGCCAGATGATCGTAACCATTCCGACGGCTGGGTTCAAGTCTCTCAATCTGGCCCAGGCGGCGATGGTCGTCTGCTATGAGATCTTTGTCGCACAAAAAGAAGAAGATACCGGATTTGTTCAGAAACTTGCCGATATAAAGGATGTCGAGGCGATGTATGTCCAGCTGAAAAAGACGCTGATGGATATCGAATTTCTCCTTCCCGACAACCCGGATTACTGGATGATGCATATCCGGCGGCTGCTGTCCAGGACAAAACTCTTTGCCCGTGAGGTCAAGATCATCCGCGGGATCTGCCGGCAGATCGAGCGGTACGGGGAACGGCGCAAGACAACCCCTCCCTGACGTCAAAATCGCGTTTCCCTTTGCAAATCATCCTATTTAATGCTAACCTCGGGGCCTCAAAAGCGGTATGAACCGCCCACATTTAAAGGAGGAACGATGGAAAACACCGGTAACTTTGAAGAGGCGCTCGCAAAAACCGAGAGCGATGTTAATGCGGCCCTTAAGGCGGCGGCCTCCGCCGTAAGTTCATTGAAAAAATTCCGCCTCGCGGTCGTGACCGGGAATGTCCGTGAGCTGAACAAGATCATCGAGGCGTCGCAGCAGGCCATAGATGTCTTAACACAGCGATTTATCACCGCGAAAGAAGGCTGGAACTTTGATGCGGAAGCCTATATCGCCGGCAGGGCGTTTCCTGAAGATCTGCTGAAGGTTGCCTCCCAGATGGGTGTGAAGATGTTCGAACAGGACGAAAGGCTGTACTGTTATCCGTTCATCGTCTCGATTGTCCCCAGTGAAATGTCGGTAAAGATAGACAAGCAAAAGGAGAAACGTCTGCGCCCGTCTTTTTTGGTCGGTCACCTGAGGGATTTACAGAATAGGCCGGTGCGCTTCAAATCGGAGGTGTTTCTGGAAGGACTTTATGCTGCTTACGATCATATCGTCAAAAGCCTGGGGGAAAAGGCAGCAGACAAGGGCTTTGTAGTTCCTCTGATCAGGGTTTACAGACTTTTGACGATTATGCCGCATCTTGCGAGGGAATACTCTCTGCAGGAATTCGCACGGGATGTCTATCTGCTCGACCAGAGCGGCATCACGCATACAAAACGAGGTTTTGCCGTCAGCCTTCCGGCAAGCACGGGGACAAAATCGCCGGGAAGCGCACTCCGCGTGATTACCCGGGAGGGTTCGGAAAAGAGATATTACGGCATTTCCTTTACGGCAGGATAAGGAGGTTGCCTCATGGCCGTCACGTCGCAAAGCTGGCTGGATACGATAAGAAATGAATATCTATCGGATTTTA
>DYLD01000341.1 GCA_020722315.1 Syntrophus aciditrophicus | reverse complement strand
GTATGGGCCGGGACGCTACGATGAGAGGTATGAGCAGCAGGGGCAGGATTACCCGCTCGGCTTTGTCCGCTGGACAGAGCAGCGCAATTTCGAGGCGGTTCTGGAGGCGATGCGGGTTGGCCAGCTACATGTGAACGAATTGATCACCCACCGGATTCCATTCGACAGCGCCGGGGAAGCCTACGGCAGGCTTCTGCATGACCCGGGCGCGCTGGGAATTGTCATCGAGTATTCGGATGGAGATGCAAAAGAACAAAACAAGACTCCCCTTTTGCGAACAACCACCCCTCTTCATGATTCCCACTACGCCGGTAAGTGCGGGGTTGCGTTGATCGGCGCGGGTAATTTCAGCAAAATGGTTTTGGCGCCCGCGCTGGCAAAGACCCCAGCCCGGCTCAAGTATGTCGCCGCACGCACAAACGGCGCTGCGGCAGCGCATATCGCCCGCAAATATGGCTTTGAACAGGCGTCCACCGATCTGGATGCGATCCTCGCCGACAAGGATGTCACGGCGGTTTTCATTGCGACAACGCACAACAGCCATCCCGCGCTGGTTTGCAAGGCGCTCGATGCGGGCAAACACGTCTTTGTCGAAAAACCGCTGGCAATTGACGAGCGCGGCCTCGATCAGGTGGTTGCTGCCGTACGAAGACATCCGGAATTGCATCTGATGGTGGGCTTTAACAGAAGATTCAGCCCTCATACGCTGAAAATCAGGGAACTTCTGGCGGGCAGGGTCGAACCTCTGGCGATGACAATGACGGTAAACGCCGGGTTCATCCCGCCGGAACATTGGACACAGGATCCCGAGCGCGGCGGCGGAAGGATCATCGGTGAAGGATGCCATTTCATCGATTTGCTTTCCTTCCTGGCGGGTTCGCCCGTTGTCACGGTGTCCGCGCAAATGATGGGCGGCAGCGGCCCCGCCCGAGAAGACAGGATGTCCATTCTTCTGGGATTTGCCGACGGTTCCGTGGGGTCGCTCCATTACTTCGCCAACGGCTCGAAGAGCTATCCCAAGGAAACCCTGGAGATTTTTGAGGGCGGCCGGGTAATCAGGATGGAAAACTTCAGAACCACGACAGGGTTTGGGTGCAGGGGGTTTGGTTCCTTTCGCACATGGCGCCAGGACAAGGGGCACCGTGCCGAAATCGCGGCCTTTGTCGAAAGGCTCTCATCCGGCGGCGCGCCCCTAATCCCCTTTGAACAGATTGTCAACGTTACAAAGGCAAGCTTTGCTGCGGTGGAGGCGGCAAGATCGGGGAAGGTTATGCGAATATGATTCTGAAAATACTCTCAATATCATCAAAGGTATCGTTCCTTTCGATTTATTCGAAAACAATTTAGGGAAGATGCTGAAGCTCTCCCGGGCCTTACTTTATTTTAACACCATCCGCTACCTGCGGCCGGTTCAGATATACGGCCGCGTCTGGTTCAATCTTTATCACCTGAAGCCCGATCTCA
>DYLD01000340.1 GCA_020722315.1 Syntrophus aciditrophicus | reverse complement strand
CGCCGTTTTTTGTGCGCGTGTATCGGGGTTTGTGCGTCCTGTGTATGAGTTTCCACGCCCTGCACGTGGGGGAACGCTCGCTCCTTTCACCCGATCAAAGAATCTGCCCTTTCAAAAACCTGGAGATAGATAAACGGTCCCCCTTTGCCGCGCCGATGTGTACGGGTACACTGAGGTCATGCGAGTTGCGATTCGCCTCAGCCGCCGCGGCCAAGAGCCTGGCGAAATCTGGTGGATCCCGTTTGGCGGCAAGGCGACGGAAAATAAGCCTGGGCCAGTTGCCAAGCGGCTCGAATTTCGTATAATCAAGTTTGCCCTTGAGCGAGAGAAAAGGCGTCTTGACGACGAAAAGCGAATCCGCTAGAATCAGGATTCATCATCGTCAAGGGCACTCAAAGCACGGGGTTTCTGACTCCCCCAAAAGGCGAGTTCGAAACCTGGTGTTTTGGTGGTGACGGGCCGGGTTTCGGTCCGTAGCTATCGTCGATCTTTGACAACTTGTTTGTGGTCTTGTGTGGCATCTGAATGCCGAGCGCGTAAGGCTATCGTTGCTCGATCTTTGGATCGAGGAAGCGGTAGGCGAATCGTTGCCAGCTTGGCGAATCGGACCGACCAGCAGGTCGGAGCGTTCGATTCATGCGGCCAAGCTACTAAGGGCATGCGGTGGATGTCTTGGCGTCAGGAGGCGATGAAGGGCGTGGAAGACTGCGATAAGCCTGGGGGGAGCTGTCAAACAAGCGTTGATCCCGGGATTCCCGAATCATCACGAGCTGAATCCATAGGCTCGTGAGGCCAAACCCGGTGAACTGAAACATCTCAGTAACCGGAGGAAAAGAAAGAAAACTCGATTCCCTCAGTAGCGGCGAGCGAAAGGGGAATAGCCCAAACCGCGGGGATTTTCCCTGCGGGGTTGTAGGGCCTCGATATGGGAGAATGTGACGGGCTAGCTGAACCATTCTGGAAAGGTGGGCCACAGAAGGTGACAGCCCTGTAAGCGAAAGCTACGTTGCATCCCAGAGGTACCTGAGTAGGTCGGGGCACGTGGAACCCCGACTGAATCCACGGGGACCATCCCGTAAGGCTAAATACTACCTGACGACCGATAGTAGACAAGTAGGGCGACTGAAAGATGGGAAGAACCCCCGCTAGGGGAGTCCAAGGAGAACCTGAAACCGTATGCCTACAAGCGGTCGGAGCAACGCAGGGCGTGGCGACGCGCCCAATGTTGTGACGGCGTGCCTTTTGCATAATGATCCGGCGAGTTATCGTCGACGGCTTGGTTAAGGCCTTTCGGGCCGAAGCCGTAGGGAAACCGAGTCTGAATAGGGCGTTTTGTCGTTGGCGATAGACGCGAAACTGCGTGAACTACCCATGAGCAGGGTGAAGCGCGGGTTACACCGCGTGGAGGCCCGAACCCACTTGGGTTGAAAACCGAGGGGATGACTTGTGGGGAGGAGTGAAAGT
>DYLD01000339.1 GCA_020722315.1 Syntrophus aciditrophicus | reverse complement strand
CCAATGTGATTTGCGGCATGGCCCAACCCTTCTTCTGATATTGACGGAGTCCCTATTTTTCATACAGCCAACACCGATTCTTGATATTGGGCAACGGAAGCATCGCCGGTGAGGAACAGCATCCCTTCTGTACGGGCTTGGGCAAGGAGCAGGCGGTCGAAAGGGTCTTTATGAAGCGGCGGCAACGAAGCAACCTTCAAGGCATGTTCAGCGGTTACGGGGAGCTCCGTGTATCCATGCACTACGAGCATCTTTCTCAAACGATACGGATCAACCTTGAAATCTTCGCGTCCAAGTCCCAGCTTGATAACAATTTCCCAGATACTCGCCGCACTAAAAAACAGACTATTCTCGGGTGTCGTCAAAAGGGTGCGCGTTGATTCGGAAAGCTTTTCCGGCTGCCCGGCCGTCCACAGGAGAATATGCGTATCGAGGAGCAGTTTCACGATGATTTGCCCTCAAAAAGTAGCATAATTTCCGGCGCCCCCAGTGAATCAAAATCGTCAGGAACAGAAATCTCACCCGCCATAAATCCGAGCTTTTCACCGCCCTTCCGCTCTTCTGCAGATAGGGGCAAAACCTTGACCAGCGGCTTTCCTGCCTTGGCAATGATGAAGGACTTTCCTTGCGCAGCCTCCTCAACCAGACGGGAAAGGTGCGTCTTTGCTTCATGAATATTGATGGTTTGCATAGCACATCCCCCTCGAGATTAGTTTAATGAACTTAGTTTATGTAGTTTATGCGCATAGCCGGAAATTGTCAATCTCAAAAATTTAGCCGCAAAAAAGGCGCAAAAGGCGCAGAATGTATATATTCGAAGTCAATCAAAAGCATGTCCAAACAACACAGCCCTTATGATAAAGGAAAAACGTTTTTTGTTTTATATCACACCCTTCTTGCGATTTTTGCGCCTCTTTGCGGCCATTTATTCAGACAATGCGTACTTTTTGATTTCGAGCCTTGGCGCGCCGAAATTAACCAGCAGTCCATGTTCAATATGACATGCGCGCAAATAACCCCTTGGGCGGAAATCGGTAAAGGGTCATTTGTGGCAGCGACGGATGATGGAGATCATGCTAATCTCTCAATCCTCCTGCAGGCTTCGTCGAGTACTGTGTCTTCCTTTGCGTAGCAAAAACGAGCCAGGTTCTCCCCAGCATCATCGTGATATTAACGGTCGCATAATTGTCTTGACACACACAAGCCCCCACACCCCGCCCTCTCCCAGCGTGGAAGCCTGCAAAACGAGCGACACCGCCTCCGGGATCGTCATGAAGTAGCGCTTCATCTCCGGGTCCGTCACGGTGAGCGGCCCACCGTGCTTCAACTGCTCCAGAAAAAGCAGCAGGACGCTCCCCCGGCTCCCCAGCACATTCCCGAACCGCACGGACATGAAGCGGCTGGCGGGGCCGGGGAAAGATTTCAAATCTGTCCCCGTTTCTTCGGAAATAATAGGGGCTCTGTC
>DYLD01000092.1 GCA_020722315.1 Syntrophus aciditrophicus | reverse complement strand
GGCATCCTTTTCTCTTGACAGTCGAAAAAGAATAGGGTAGAGACCCCGCGGGAGTCTGAAATAAGATCCAGACCATGTTAAAAAACGAAACGATTTGATAATGAACCACCTATAAAAGTTGGTTTATCGGAAGTAAAATCTGAGGTTACTTAAGTGATCAGCCTTAACTATTCGCTCGGGATCCAGATCATCAACTTTCTTCTTCTGATCTTCATTCTGAATCTTCTTCTGTATAAGCCCCTCCTTAACATGCTCGACATGAGAAAAAAACAAAAGGAGGCTTCTGAAAACGAGGTCTATGAACTCCAAAAGGCGATTGATCAGAAGATGTCTTCCTATGAAGATAAACTCCGTCTGGCCAAGTCGGAAGCTGTCGAATTAAAAAAAGATATCATGAAACAGGGAGAGGAAGAAGCCAGAACGATCATCCAGGCGGCAAGAACAGAAATACCCGGGATGCAGGAGGCTTTCCGGTCAAAAGTCAACGGGGAGATCGCAGCGGCGAAGCATCTATTGACCGAAAAATCCCGTAAACTTTCCATAGAGATCGCCCAGAAGATCATCGGAAGGGAGCTTTGATAACAGGGATCGGGAACGCTCCCGAAAACAGGGATTTCCTAACAGGGATCGTATGAACCAAACAGGTAATCGAAAAAGTTCGTTAATCAGACCGATATCCACAATCGTTTTTTCCATAGCAACTCTCCTTGTATTTTCCGTAGCGTTCGCCTCGGAGGGCGGGGCAGAGGGTCTGCGTTCGAAGCTGATTAATTTCGGCTGGAAATTTATCGATTTTGCCGTGCTCGTCGGCCTGCTCTATTGGTGGATCGGGAAAAAGACAAGGGATTTTTTCTCAGGCAGGCGCGAAGGCATAGGAAAGTCCCTCGCCGATGCGGAAAAAATGCGTGCCGATGCGGAAAAAAAATTTCAAGAGTACTCGTTAAAACTCGACAAGGCAACCGCCGAAATCGACGAACTGACGAACATGATCAAACAGCAGGGAATCGCCGAGAAAGAGAAAATTATCAGTGAAGCAAAAGAAATGGCGGAAAAAATAAGGGAAGACGCACAAGCGAGGATGGAACAGGAATATAAAAAGGCCCTGCACCGCCTCCGTCTAGAAGCCGCCCAGCTATCCACGCAGATGGCCGAAACGCTCCTCCGCGAGAAGATCACGGACGAAGATCGTGAGGCGATGGCCAGAGACTACATCAAAGAAATAGAAAAAATCAATTAAAGGGCCGAAAGGAGGCTCCCGGCATAGAGATGCCAAACACTACGCCAAAGGAATGAAGGGGAATTGATCAGTAAAAATATTGCAGGCCGTTACGCGAAAGCCTTTTTCAAGGCGGCCGTGGAAGAAAATATCTTTCAGCAGTGCTACGGCGAACTGGCCATCTTTTCCGATACAATAAACAAAAACGAAAACCTCAGGGAATTTCTGCTCAATCCGGTATTCTCCCGGGAAGATAAAAAGGCGGTTATGGAAGCCCTGATAACGAAAAGCGGGATCGGCCGCCTTTCCGGCGCCTTTCTGAAACTCCTTGTTGACAAAAGGCGTATCGCGCTGATCCATGAAATACTGGACAGTTATCGGGACATGATGGACAAAAAACTCGGCGTGATCAGAGTCACGGTCAAAACCGCGTCCCCGCTTTCAAAGGAACTGTCCGACCAATTAAAAGGGGCACTGGAGAAAAAAACGCAAAGAAGGGTGGAAATGGCCGTGGCGGAGGATCCTTCCTTGCTCGGTGGACTTGTGGTCAGGATCGGCAATACCTACTACGACGGCAGCGTAAAGGCGCAGTTGAACGATATAAGGAATCTCTTGGGGAAGGAGATATAAGAGATGGAAAGCATCAAGGCTGAAGAGATCAGCGAAATCATATCGAGACAGATAAAGGAATATGAAAAGAAGCTTGACATCAGCGAAACCGGAACGGTTCTGTCCGTCGGTGACGGGATTGCGAGGGTTTACGGCGTCGAAAACGCAATGTCGATGGAGCTTCTCGAATTTCCCGGCGGGATTCTCGGTATGGTGCTGAACCTCGAGACGGATAACGTCGGTGTGGCCGTACTCGGAGAAATTTCACATATCAAGGAAGGGGACATTGTCAAACGCACCGGAAAGATAGCCCAGATACCGGTAGGCGACGGCCTTCTCGGACGCGTTATCGACGCGACCGGAGCCCCGCTTGACGGCAAAGGCCCGATTGAAGCATCCGAATTCCGCCGGATCGAAATGATCGCCCCCGGGGTTGTGCAGAGGCAGCCCGTTAACGAGCCGATGTACACGGGCCTGAAGGCGATAGACGCCATGACGCCGATCGGGCGCGGTCAGAGGGAGCTTATCATCGGGGATCGCCAGATCGGAAAGACCGCAATCGGGATCGACGCGATCATCCGCCAGAAAGATACAGGCGTCAAGTGCATCTATGTCGCGATCGGACAGAAGAAATCCACGGTCGCCCAGGTGGTCGAAAACCTCAAGAAACACGGCGCAATGGAGTACACGTGCGTCGTAGCCGCATGCGCGAGCGACCCGGCCCCGCTGCAGTACATCTCCGCTTACGCCGGATGCAGCATCGGCGAATATTTTCGCGACAAGGGCCAGGACGCGCTGATTGTTTACGACGATCTGTCCAAACAGGCCGTGGCATACAGACAGATTTCACTTCTTCTGCGGCGCCCTCCCGGCCGCGAGGCTTATCCGGGGGACATATTCTACAATCACTCGCGTCTGTTGGAACGGGCCGCGAGGGTCAGCAACGAGCTCGGCGGCGGTTCCCTGACTGCGCTGCCGATTATCGAAACCCAGGCCGGGGATGTCTCCGCGTACATCCCGACAAACGTCATCTCGATAACCGACGGTCAGGTTTATCTTGAGCCGGGGCTGTTTTATTCCGGGATCAGGCCGGCGATCAACGTTGGGCTTTCCGTTTCGCGCGTCGGCGGGGCGGCCCAGGTCAAGGCAATGAAGCAGGTCGCGGGGACGCTCAAGCTTGATCTTGCCCAGTACCGCGAACTGGCGGCCTTCGCGCAGTTCGGCTCGGATCTGGACAAGGCAACGCAGGCACAGCTCGAACGCGGCGCCAGACTTATAGAGATACTAAAACAGCCTCAGTTCAAGCCGATGTCGCTTGCCGAGGAAGTGACGATTCTTTTCGCCGGCACCCGCGGGTTTCTGGATAAATATCCGGTCGATAAAATCGGAAATTACGAACAGCAGATGCACTCATTTATCAATGCGAAATACCCGGATATCATGAACGAAATAAACGAGAAGAAGGAAATAAGCCCCGAGCTTGAAAAGAGGATGAGGGACGCACTGAATGAATTCGACACCGTCTTCTCGGCGCAATAATTAGGAGCATACCCGGATGGCTGCCCTCAAGGACATCAAACGCAAGATCAACGCAGTTCAGAAGACAAGGCAGATAACACGGGCGATGAACATGGTGGCCGCGTCCAAGTTCAAGGCCGCCCAGGCGAAAATGATCAATTTCCGTCCGTATTCCGAATCGTTCATGCAAATGCTGAACGAGCTCGCCGGCAGTATCGGCAGCGCATCCCACCCGTTGATGGCCGTGAGGGAGCCCAGGAAAGTCCGCGCCCTTCTGTTGACATCCGACCGAGGTCTTTGCGGAGGGTTCAACAATAACCTGATAAAGGCCGCCGAGCGTTTCATCGCCGAGAAGCGCAATGCAGGACTGGATGTCGAACTGATGACAATCGGGAGGAAGGGCAAGGATTTTTTCAAAAAAAGGTTTGCCATCGTCAACGCGCGCACCGACGTTTTGCAAAAATTCGATATGAGCCTTGCCGTCGGCGTTTCCGAGGATATTATTCCCCCTTTTCTGGCAGAACTTTACGACGAATTTTACGTTATCTACAACGAGTTCGTAAACGTTTCGGTACAAAGACCGAAGGTGTTGAAGGTTTTGCCGCTTGCCGCGATGGAAAGAAGCGAAACCCGCAATGTGGAAATCGAGTATATCTATGAACCATCCGCAAAAGAGATCCTCGAAAAACTGCTCCCGATGTATGTTCATGTGATGCTTTACCGGGCCTTTGCCGAAACCTCGGCGGGCGAAAACGGCGCCCGAATGGCTGCAATGGACAACGCGACGAGAAATTGCGAGGATATGATAGAAAACCTGACGCTTAAATACAACAAGGCCAGACAGGCGGCAATCACCGCCGAATTGATGGATATTGTCGGCGGCACCGAGGCTCTGGCGAAAGGATAACAAAACAGGATACTTCATCATTGAAGGAGCAGGTCATGAATACAGGTAGGGTTGTACAGGTCATAGGGCCGGTTGTGGATATCGCGTTTGAGGAAGGGCATCTGCCACGTATCATGAACGCCATCACGATAACCAACCCGACGATTGACGACAGCGAGAACAACCTGGTCGTGGAGGTTGCCCAGCATCTCGGCGACGATGTTGTGCGCTGCATAGCGATGGATATCACCGACGGGCTTGTCCGCGGAATGAAAGCGACGGATACCGGGGCTCCGATCAGCGTTCCGGTGGGTCCGGAGTGTCTCGGAAGGATTCTCAACGTCGTAGGCAAACCGGTCGACAGGCTCGGCCCCGTGGACGCAAAACAGTTCATGCCGATTCACCGCGAAGCCCCGGCACTCGTCGAGCAGGATACCTCCGTGCATCTGCTTGAAACGGGCATCAAGGTTATAGACCTCCTTGTTCCGTTTCCCCGTGGCGGAAAGATGGGGCTCTTCGGCGGCGCCGGCGTCGGAAAAACGGTCGTCATGATGGAGATGATCCATAACATCGCCATGCATCACGGCGGGATATCCGTTTTCGGCGGGGTTGGGGAACGCACCCGCGAGGGAAACGATCTCTACCTTGAAATGAAGGCCTCCGGTGTCCTTAAGCAGGCCGCCCTCGTCTACGGACAGATGACCGAACCTCCCGGGGCAAGGGCGCGCGTTGCCCTTACCGCGCTTACGGCCGCGGAGTATTTCCGCGACATCGAGGGGCAGGATGTGCTTTTGTTTATTGACAATATCTTCCGCTTCACGCAGGCCGGCTCCGAGGTATCGGCGCTTCTGGGCCGCATGCCTTCGGCGGTCGGATATCAGCCCACGCTGGCCACCGACCTCGGCGAACTCCAGGAACGGATCACCTCGACGGACAAGGGGTCTATTACCGCCGTCGAGTGCGTCTATGTGCCAGCGGATGATTTGACCGATCCGGCGCCGGCGACGACGTTCACGCACCTTGACGGAAGCGTCGTGCTCTCGCGGCCGATCGCGGAGCTCGGCATCTATCCGGCGGTCGACCCTCTCGATTCAACCTCCCGGATTCTCGACCCGAACGTGCTCGGCCTGGAGCACTACCAGGTAGCACGCCAGGTCCAGATTACACTCCAGAAATACAAGGACCTGCAGGACATCATCGCGATCCTCGGCATGGAAGAACTCTCCGAAGAAGATAAGCTTACCGTAAGCCGGGCAAGAAAGATACAGAGGTTCCTGTCCCAGCCGTTCTTCGTGGCCGCCCAGTTTACCGGAACCGAGGGCAAGTTTGTTTCGATCGCCGATACGGTGAGGGGGTTCAAGGAAATACTGGAAGGGAAACACGACGATCTGCCCGAACAGGCATTCTACATGGTCGGGAGTATTGAAGAGGTTGTAGAAAAGGCGAAAAGGCTGGCTGCTTAACACAAGACGGGATTAAAGATGTCTGCTGAAATGACGCTGGAAATCGTAACCCCCGAGGGGTCGGTATTCAAGGGGGTTATCGACGGGGTAACGATCCCCGGGCTTGATGGAGAGTTTGGTGTGCTGAGGGGACATGCCCCGTTGCTTGGCTCGGTTGGAATTGGAACATTAACGATATTCACAGGAAATAAAAAAACATTTTATGCGGTCAACACCGGTTATGTAAAGGTCTCACCGACACATGTGATGATGCTCGTCGAAACCGCTGAACGGGCGGACATGATTGATCTCAAGAGGGCCGAGCTCGCCCGTCAAAGAGCCGAAGAACAAATAAGCAGGCTGCCCCGTGATGCTGCCGAGTTTGAAAAAAACAGAATCGCGCTGATGCGTGCGATTGCAAGAATTAATACGTCCGGAAGAAAATAGAACGGAAGAGCTATTTCTTTTTACCCAAACGGATATCCACTATCTCAAATTCGCGGATGCCGCCGGGTGTGCTGGCCTTAACCAGATCACCGACGTATTTTCCGATCAGCGCCTTCCCGATCGGCGAGGTCACCGAGATCCTGTTGTTGTCAATATCCGATTCTAGAGGACCGACAAGCTGATAGGTTGTTTCCTTGCCGGTCGAGGTGTCTTCAATGACAACCGTCGTGCCGAAGACAACCCTGTCGGAGGGTTGATTTTCCAGAGGGATAACCTCCGAGCGCGCAAGATTGTTTTCGAGTTCCTGCAGTTTGCCGTGCAGATAGGACTGCCTTTCCTTTGCGGCCGTGTATTCGGCGTTTTCCGAGAGATCCCCATGACCTCTGGCAATCTCAATATCTTTTGTATTCTGAGGAATCAGGACGTTTTTTAGATTATCCAGCTCCTTCTTTAATCTTTCAAAACCTTCCGATGTGATCGGTATTTTATCCATACAAAAGTATTTCTCCTGCCTTGGACATTTCAGCGCCCGCTGAACGAAGGTGCTTTCGCCGTCAGAAAAGCATTCCTGCCGGCTATAAAAAGTCCTTAGTAAAGAACTTCCGGCGTGTCAAGCAGGAAAACATTTCCATCCTGATAAACAATGAACCACCCGCAAAGCTTTCAAGTTGCAACCGCAATGGTCTTGTAACACCTGTAAAACTGTGTTAGACAAAACCTGCGGCTGAAACAAGAGGCCATATACGAAAAGTGAGCCGGTTAGCGGCATCGTCTTTTACTTTGGGAGACGCTGCTGGAAACAAAAAGGGATAACAATACATGGTCGACAAATATAATCGCAAGATAAACTATCTGCGCGTTTCGATAACCGACCGCTGCAACCTGCGCTGTATTTACTGCATGCCGGCGGAGGGGATTACCTGCATGCGGCGGGAAGAAATTCTGCGCTATGAGGAGATCCATCGCATCATCCGGATTTCTACGGAGCTCGGCATCAAAAAGGTACGGATAACAGGCGGGGAACCCCTTGTTCGTGCAGGGATTGTCGATTTCATCGCATCACTGCAAAACATCGGCAATCTGGAGGACATCAGCATGACGACAAACGGCATCCTGCTTGAGGATTTCGCCGAAGAGCTCTATGCGGCCGGGATGCGCCGGATCAACATCAGCCTCGATTCCCTGAACGCGGAAAAATACACGCGGATTACAAGGCTCGGGGACATCAAAGCAGTTCTCAGAGGGATCGAAAAGGCCCGCCAGACCGGGTTTTCCCCTATCAAGATCAACACCGTCGCGATCAAGGGGTTCAATGACGACGAGATACTTGATTTTGCCCGGCTGGCATTTGAAAACCCCTATCAGATCCGTTTTATTGAACTTATGCCGATGGGAGACGCCGGAGGCGGTATCGACGACCGGTTTCTGTCAAACGACTTTATCAAAAAACAGATAGAAACATCAGGAAAGCTCGAAAACGTCAAAAAAAATAAAAACGGGACGGACGGACCTGCCGATGTTTATCGACTGGCGGGCGGCAAGGGGGAGATCGGGTTCATCAGCGCGATAAGCCATAAGTTCTGCAGCAGCTGCAACCGGCTCAGGCTCACCGCGGACGGGCAGTTGAGAACCTGTTTGCTCTCGGATGAAGAAACTGACCTGAAGGGGCCGTTGCGGTCCGGGCGCGACGATGCATTCCTGAAAGAGACAATGATCGCGGCGATCGCCAAAAAACCAAGGCAACACGCAATCACATTCAAGGATACGTACCGGAAAAAATGCGTGAAAGAGATGTCGGCAATCGGCGGGTAACGCCGATAAATCAGTATCTGGACGGGAGAATAAAAAGCCTGATTCTGGATTTGACCGTGCCCCACGCGGGGGAGCGTCTTCTCGATGTCGGCTGCGGCTTCGGGGACAATCTTCGCCTCTTCCATCAAAAGGGCTGCACGGTAACCGGACTGGGTTCTTCGGAGTTTCGCCTCGACGAAACCAGAACAAAGCTCGAAAACAAAGGTGAGCTGCGCCTCGGCGAACCGGAGGATTTGCCTTTTTCCGACAACGAATTCGATCTTGTCACGATGGTCACGTCCCTGGAATATATTAAAAGACCGGTTGAGGCGATCGCCGAGGCGATCCGCGTCTGCCGGGGCAGGATGTTTATCGGGGTCATGAACCCGTATTCGATTCTCGGAGTTCAGGGGATGCTCTCGACGCTGTTCCCATTCCCCCCGGATGCAAATCCTCGTCATTTCCATATCCACTCACTGTCGGCAATGATCCGGAAATGCCTCCCTGGCGTCCGTATCCAGTGGGGCAGCGTTGTCTTTCTCCCGTGGGGATGGTACAGGTTCGCATCCTCTCTGGAGGAACAGATACCGGTGATGAAGAATCCGTTCGGGGCCTTCCTCGGTTTATCATTTTCGGTTACGTTTTCGTTCATAACCGTTCAGGATGCTATCCGCAAGCCCCAAGTTTTGAATGGTAAAAACCCCGCTCAAGTAGTGGCCAGCCAAACCTCGGGCACAACGTCGTCGTTTGAAGGGGGAACAAGAAATGGCCCATGAAGCGTTACTGTATAAAAAGGAGCCGGACAATTTCGTACGCTGTTTTCTCTGCGCGAACCACTGCCGCATTGCCCCGGGGTCCAGAGGGGTCTGTGGGGTTATGGAAAACAGAGACGGGGTTCTTTACAACCTCGTCTATGGATTGGTTGTAGCCGAGAACGTAGATCCGATTGAAAAAAAACCCCTTTTTCATGTCCTGCCCGGTTCGCGGAGCTATTCCATCGCGACGGTTGGGTGCAATTTCCGCTGCACGTTCTGCCAGAATTACACGATCTCCCAGATGCCAAGGGAAACCGGTCGGATCGTCGGGCAAAAACGAACCCCCGCCCAGATCGTCGAAATGGCACTGGAAACCGGCTCGCAGAGCATCGCCTATACCTACACCGAACCGACCGTGTTTTTCGGATTCGCCTACGATACGGCAAGGATTGCCCGACAGAGGGGTCTGAAAAATGTCTACGTCACTAACGGCTACATGACACCCGAGATGCTGGAGATGTTCTCGCCGTACCTAGACGCGGCAAATGTTGATCTGAAATCCTTCCGTGACGAATTTTACCGCAAGTACTGCGGCGGGCGTCTCGAGCCGGTGCTGGATAGCCTGCGCAAGATGAAGGAGCTCGGAATCTGGGTTGAAGTGACGACACTTCTGATCCCCGGCTTAAACGACGGCGAAGATGAATTAAAACAGAGCGCCGCCTTTATTGCATCGCTCGGAACCGAAACGCCGTGGCATATCAGCCGTTTTCATCCGCAATACAACATGACCGATAGACCTGTAACACCATCTTCGTCGATCCATGAAGCTGTAAAAATAGGAAAATCCGCCGGTCTGAAGTACGTCTACAGCGGAAATCTGCCCGGTGACTCCGGTGAAAACACGTTCTGTCCCGGTTGCGGCCGCCTGCTCATCGGGCGTTACGGCTACTCGATCGAGCAGTTCGTACTGAAGGATAAGACGTGCCCGTACTGCGGCGAAAAGATTGAGGGAATATTCTAATTTTAACGGCAAGAGCAGAAATCCAAACCGGCTTGAAAGCGCCTTAGATCAAGC
>DYLD01000338.1 GCA_020722315.1 Syntrophus aciditrophicus | reverse complement strand
GCGGGTGTAGATCATCGTGGTGAGGATGTCACCCCTTCCGGCTTCGCCACCTCCCTATCCAGATCGAACGACCGAGGATCGTGCAAAGGCCAAGGATGAGTAGAGCACCTTCAGCGGCTTAGGCTTTTGCGGAAGGCGGGTATCTCTGAAGCCTGCCCTGAGCCTGCCGAAGGGAGCCCGGTGCGGTAATTCCGCACGCCGGGATCTGTGCGGGGGCTGTCGGGTAATTGGCAGACCTACCGCGATGCCCACTCCTCGTCAGAGCGAGGCAGCCATCCAGATGCGGGGAACTTGGGAAACTTCGTGTCAAAAATGTCCTGTTGAATTTGTGCGTCTTGTGCTATTATTGTGGTGTGAGAGCACTCTCCACAGGAGGCAAAGATGACAAAGCAATTCAAAATCATTGTTGAGAAACACCCGGATGGGTATGTCGCCTACCCGCTTGGGCTAAAAGGAGTCGTTGTCGGCGAAGGTGACACCTATGAGGAAGCCCTGGCTGACGTCAAGTCCGCGATTGCCTTCCACATTGAAACCTTTGGGCCAGAGGTTTACCAGAGTGAATCTACCGTTTTGGAAGTCTTCATTGCCGAAGCAGGGTTAGCTGTTTAATGCCTAAGTTTCCGGCGGATGCTCCCATCGGAAAGGTAATCAAGGCATTTGAGCATCTAGGCTTTCTTCTGGTGCGAGAGGGCAATCATATTGCGATGGTACGAGAGAATCCTGACGGAACGCGGACGCCGTTAACGATGCCTAACCATCGGCGGATAAAAGGTTCGACGCTGCGCACCATTCTCACGCAAGCGGGAATATCCAGAGACGAGTTTCTGAAAGCCTACAAGGAGGCCTGAGCGGGAAACACGGGACCTTTTTATCAGAGAGATGCCATGACCGGCTTATGAGTTAAAGGCGACCATGGCCGGATCGGCATGGCGTTCGGCAGCGCGCTCAACTATAACGTGCCAGATGGCGACGAGGAGTCTACGAGCGATGGCGGCAATGGTGACGCCCTGCGGTTTGTGGCGGCAGAGGCGGGCGAACTCCTGGCTCGCCTACCTGCTCCGTCCCTGTGCGTTCCCGACAGTATCCTCAATCTTTCTGGGGATTCAGGGTTGGTCATCCTCCTCACAACTGAATTTGCTGTCATGAATTAACTGCCTATCCAATCATTGCGAGTCATTGCGAGATTTGGCTATAATGCCGAAAGGCGGCATTCGAAGATGAAATAACATTGGACAATGTAGTCATACCTACATGCAGTCAAGACCGGCACTAACTGGTACGTTAGAGCCCATTTTCGAGGTTTCATAATTATAGTTTTACCGTGCAACACTTGCATCGAATGAGCAAATGTTGTAGACATTGATGTCGCTGTTTGGTTGCGGCATGAATGCCGCGTTACGTTATTAGTAGTAGTAGGTTTACACTAAAACCGTAAACAGTCCAAGCTGATCTTAGCTGACTAGGTAGACGCTGTCAT
>DYLD01000337.1 GCA_020722315.1 Syntrophus aciditrophicus | reverse complement strand
ATTCCCCGCCGACATTCCAATACTCCAGACAGGTGCTGTGCCGCCCTCTCCCAGGGTTGAGCAATAGCCTCAGCCGGGGTGTCCATGTTCCGTGTCCACCGGTTCTGCCGGGTCATGCGCGATCAGGGCGGGTTTTTTGTCGTGCAACAGGAAATCCGTAAATTTCGAGAGGTATCCGTCCGATTCGAGCCAGGCGGCTACATCTGCATAACTGGGGTACTTGTCCCCATTCAGCCCGGAATACGCCGCAACATGCTTTTTCAGGGAAAGCACGGCCAGTTCCATCAAAGCCGTATCGCGCTCGCCTTTGTTACGGTAAGCCCGATTGATCCCCAGTTGAACTTCCAGCAGATCCAGCTCGATTGCGGGATCATCGAAAAAATCTGCACAAACCCGTCTGGTTGGTCTTCCAATCTGCATAGCGGTTCTCCATGGCCATAATACGATGATTCGATATTATGCCGGTTTTTTGTAAATGCAAACACAGATATAGAATAAGTATTTTGTTTTTTGCGCTGTTCTTGGCCGGATGGAGGCTTTCTTAGATAGAATAATGTATTCTATTATCCGATCTACAGTCACAAAAAGCCCCTGGAGACCCGATGCTGCCCGTGGATGCCCTCATCACCGACTTTGAAAAATGGCTGAAAAGCCCTTTTTTTGAGATTCCGTACTCGCAGACCTCTATCAAGGGATATACGGTCAAAGCCCGCCAGTTCCTCCATCATGCCGAGGAAAGCGGCATAGAACAGATAGAGGCCGTTTCCTTGTCTTTCGTGAAAAACTGGATTGTCCAGTCTAAAACCGGCATCGCACCCGTTTCTACACAGATGGTCCGATACTCGGCCCTCATGCTGTTTTTTGACTGGCTGCAAAAAACACGGGACTTCCCCTTTAACCCGGCCAGAGTGCTCCGCGCGGAAAAAGTCCGGCAACGCGCTGAACGCGCCCTCACGGGGGGCCAGGGCGGGCGCGGGGGACGGGGTGGTGCCAAACCCCATCGTCTGCCTCCGGTTCTCGATCATGCGGAGATCGACCAGCTCCGCATCGAAGCCAAGCGGTTTGAAACCATTGCCGGCTATCGGGACGCGGCGCTGGTCGATTTTTTACTGGCCACGGGATTGCGTGCCCACGAAGCCGCCAGTTTCAGGCTCGATGCCCTGAACGGTTATCTCTCCGGACGCCTGCGCGTCATCGGTAAAGGGAACAAGGAAAGATTGGTGCGCTTCCCTCCCCCGCCCGCCGAGTCTATGGAGCTTTGGCTCACCGCCAGGTGCCGGCTTCCGTCCCCGGCGGATACCCTGTTTCTGACTGATCAGGGGAAGCCCTTAAGTGCTGCATTCATGTATCTGGTGATCCGGCGACTCATTGAGCGCACCACGATTCATAAGCCGCAGGTCGGACCCCATCTGTTGCGGCACACCGCCGCCAGTCTGTGGCTCGCACAGGGCATGGATTTGCGCCAGGTACAGGCCAACATGGGGCAT
>DYLD01000336.1 GCA_020722315.1 Syntrophus aciditrophicus | reverse complement strand
CTGAGTGATACTGTTACGGTTTCTTCACACTTTTTGGGGGGATGTGACAATTTACGTCACCACGCCCAGCGGCCATACTGTAACCTGTTATCACATATACGTTTACAGGAGCGCGTGTCGTTTTGATGCGGCAATGGCGGGTCGCTGTTTCTGACAATTTACGTCACCGTCGGCATCGGCTGGGGACTGGCGGCGTCGGCGCGGAAGTCGCCGCGGGGGTATTCGACCTGGCGGAAGCGGGCAGGTCTTCGGCGGCGTCGGGGATACGGGGCGGACGCTTAGCCGGGATGTCGAAATTACGACAGGGAGCGGGCGTCCTGAGAAGGGGTGTCGAGATTACGACAGGCGGAAGAGGTGGGTTTTCCTCTCCCCAATATAGCCCTCTTCCTAAAGGCAACCATTTCGCTTGCCTTTTCCGGGGAGGGGCGTGGTATAGGGGCGTATAGGTAGGAGCATTTGTGCTATCCCCGCCGCCGGGGGCCCCCGCCAAGGGGCGGAAGAAGTCTTTTTCTCTGTAGTTATCTCGCTGTAAGTCTTTGTGCGGGAAGGAGGTATGGGATGGGTGAATGGTCTTTGTGTATGGGGCGACACGCGGACGGACGCAATACATGTCCTGCGGTCGCCCGGCTACTACCGTAGCCGTAAAATCTTCATTTTTGTACGGAATGTAAGGGAAGAATAAGGGTACGGTGAACCTTGTGGGAACCCCTGTGTACTGGTAGTGGGGTATGCGTAGTGCAGCTAGCCTTTGGGTTGAGGGGTGGTGGCTTGGAGAGGTTAGAATTCCCCGTATGTTGGGGAATTCAAGCCTCTTATAGCCCCTGGTATATCGGGGTTAGGTTGTCGAGGCGCCTATGCGGGTCGTACTTCCGGGTAGGGAGGCTTGTCTGCCCCGGTGATTTGTCATTCCGGCCCGCTTGTATCCACGAACCTCCGGTCGAGGTTGCCTGGTGCCGTGGGCATCAGGTGGACGTTCCACGCTCTTACGGGAGCGCCGCACATCCTGGGGGTATGACAGAATATAGCCCTGCCCCCCTCTCTTTTCCGGCGGGCTATCGCCGAGTCCAGGTCACGGTTGTGGGGGTTCGCAAAACCACACCCGCCTTCCCGGACATCCATTGTAGGCCGTAGGCGACGGCCAAACCCGTTGCGACACGGGTGTGTAACCGAGGGTATATCTGAGCGCTTGCTCATTGTCAATCTATTTGCAACCTTTTCTTCGTGTTTTTGTCAACTCTTGCCGTGTATCCTGCTTGTAGTATATCACGGGAAAACGTCCGGTCAAGAAGAATTTTTGGATTTTTTGCAGATTTTTTGTGTGGTACGGGCGATGGCTTCGGCGGTTTGCCGGCGCGACCGGGTGTTCATGGGGCTTTTTAGGTCACGTCGTTTTGCCCATTATCCCATGCCAACAACGCGTCGGCCAGTCTCCGACCCGTTGCCGTCACGGTGTCCAAATCATCAAGGTTTGCCCGAATGACTGTTTCG
>DYLD01000335.1 GCA_020722315.1 Syntrophus aciditrophicus | reverse complement strand
AAGGCTTGTCCGGCTTCTCGTTCTTTATTTTGAGGGACAGAAAGCCTCATCTTAACCCGCCCCGGGGAGAAATCCCCGGGGTTTTTTTAGTGAATACTGCGAATATCATGCAGTTTTTAACCTTTTCTTCAGGTGGATGCCCAGAAAGCTGATGATTTTTCTATCCGGTCAGCATCAGGAATTTCGTTGCGGGGATCACGGCGCAGTCTCCCGGGAAAACTTCAACCTTCCGGCAGTTGCGAACAATCTGAAAATAGGGAATCGACAAAAGCCTGCTGAAATAAATGCCGGATCTGGCGATATCACAGCCCGATTCCTTCGCGTCGAATAATGCAACCGGCCTGTTGTTCTTGACCAGGACAAAGTCCACTTCCTGTTTTTCCTTATTGCGGAGATGCATGATTTCAAATGCACCCAGGCCGATTTCCGTCAGCCGCGCGGCCAACTTGACCAGGCTTACGGCCAGAAGATTTTCAAAACGCGGACCGGAATCCGGCGCATTCGACCAGTCGAAGAAGTACAGTTTGTTTTCCTTCCTGATCGACCGGATGATGTTTTTGTGCCAGGGACGTAGCGTAAAAACCAGATAGATTCCCTTGAGCACATCGAGCCAGCGGGTAATTGTTGCATGGTGATAGCCGGTGTCTTCGACAACGGAATTGACGCTGAACAGCGAACCGACTTTGGACGGCAGGATTTCAAGAAGCTGTTCAATTCCTTTGATATCCGAGATCCTCGACAGATCACGGACATCTTCCCTGGTCAGCAGCGATTTATATTCGGCATTCCAGCGGGTATAAAAGCGGGGTGAATTTTTTAAAAAAGGCTCGGGAAAACCGCTCAAGGAAAGCAGGGCGCTCAGTTTTTCTTCCAGGCCAGGCTCGTCTATTTGCCTTGCGGCATCCGCCAGTTTGCCTGTCGCGGCAAGCGGCCTGTCGTCCATCAGAACGTGGGAAAAGTCATTCGCCGCTTCGGGCAACCCGACAGGCAGCATCTGATAGGAAAAATATCTTCCGACCAGCGAATCGCCTGATTTCCGATACCACCCAAGCCGGGCGCTGCCTGTAACGAGCAGTGTCATATTTTCTTTGCTGACATCGTAAATCCCCTTGAGAATGTTGCGCCAGTTCTTCACCTTGTGGATTTCATCAAAAACCAGCGGCAGCGGCGCTTTGCCTGGCCGGGAATCAATGATGTTCTTGAAAAAAAGGGGGTTTCTTTTATATTCCCTGGCAACGGACGGATCGTCCCAGTTGAAATAATTATCGCCCGCACCCTGCCGGGCAAGCCAGTTCTTGGCAAAAGTCGTTTTTCCCACCTGGCGGGGCCCCGTGAGAAATATCATCCTGCCCGCATTCATTTCGGGATCGAAGATGTATTTTTGAACCAGCCGTTCCATGCGACCAATTTACATAACTGCGTAAAAAAGTCAAGACTAATTTACACAAACATATAAAAAAGTTAATTGGGGTCAGAGTGCAATTAATTTGCTGA
>DYLD01000334.1 GCA_020722315.1 Syntrophus aciditrophicus | reverse complement strand
CCGAGGAGCTGAACGCCCAGGCGATGCAGATGAAGGACATCGTCGCCGAGATGATAGCCGTCGTCAGGGGAGGAGAAAAAACGTATGCCGTCTCTCCAACAAAGGATTTCGAAGCGGGACGCAGCCGCAAACCAGCCCTTCCCAAAGCCCAACTGAATGCACCCAAATCCCTGAGCGTCCGGGATAGGCATGGCAAGCTCGCCGCCGCTGGAGCCAAGATTGTCAAACCGGACGACATCATCCCGATGAACGACAACGACGAATTCAAAGACTTTTAACCTCATTGGAACGATTCATCCATTCCGTCGTCCTTTTGCATTTTCTGCGCGGCCGCAGGGCCACGCAGAAAATGCCCGCTTCGGAGAAAACTTCTTTCCTGATCCGACATCCGCTTCAGACTTTCGATTTCAGACTTTCCAAGCCCGCCGTAAAAGAAGAAGCCAATGCTTTTGTTGAGACGTATTTGCCCAGATACGACGAGAAATTCGGGGTGTGTCCGACAAATGAGACGGATCTGCATGAAAGATTTCCTCACTATTGCCAACAGGCTGCAAGTACGATATAGATTTTACGGAGGTGAAATCATGCAATTAACAGCGGTTTACAAGAAGTTTCCGCAGGGCTATGCCGCCTTCGTGGAGGAACTTCCCGGGGCGAACACCCAGGGGGGAGACACTCAACGAAGCCCGCAGGAACCTGGAAGAGGCCGTAAAACTTGCCTTGGAAGCTGACCGGCAGATTGCCAAAAGAGACGCTCTCGGGCGAAGACGTCATCCGCAAACGGCTTTCACTTTCCGTATCATGAAAAGACATGATCTGATTCGCCATATAGAAGCATAAAAGCCCACGGTTGCCGGGGTCTTGCGCGAAGGAGGCAATCACACGGTCTATTTCAACCCGCTCACCCGGAGGTGCTCAACAGTGCCACGGCATCGAGAGATACTCTGGTTCACAGCAAAAAAGATTTGTAGGGATTTTGAAATCCCCAACCCATAGGAAAGAGGAGTCCCAACATGCGCTTCCATCTGAGCGTCGTTGCGCGCCGCCACCTGAAGCGCGACGTAGGTGCAAGAAAAGGAGTCAGAAATGAACCGCAAAAAAATAACCATGAACCTTGCTTTTCTCGCCATTTTCCTGTTGTCAACCAGTTTGGCGGCATTCTTGAGTTATCGCAATTTTGCGCAAAAGAGGGATGCCTATTATGCCCGGCTGCAAGGCGAACTGAACACCGCATACGGCGTGACTGTTTTTGCCAACCAGGAAACCGCCCGCATTGCCTTTGAAACCTACATAAACCGGCCTGAGATTCTGGAGCTTTACAAACAGGCGGCCTCCGCCGATGAAGCTGTCCGCACTGCCGTCCGCCGGCAACTGCTGGCAAAATTCGGCCCGCTCTATGAACGTCTGAAACTCCGGGATGTGAACCAGTTGCAATTTCACCTTCCAAAGGCGGCGAACCTGTCAGAGAAACCAGATCCATCAAACAGGTCATCACCGA
>DYLD01000333.1 GCA_020722315.1 Syntrophus aciditrophicus | reverse complement strand
GGGGCGACGCCGTTCTCCTTCCGGCGTCGCCCTTCCTCGGTGGTGCATGGGGGCCGTCTTTGGGGTCTATGGATTGCTGCGGTAGATAGACGGTTATGCATTTGACGTAAAGCGCGAGTGTTCGCAGGAGGTCTTCTTGTGACATGGCCCGCGTCTTCCGTCTCATAGCATACCCCCATATATTGTGGTCCTGATCAGATCATGCCCTATATTTTGTGTCTTGTCAAATCCTTTTTTTCCCTTCATTATGGTGGTATCACAGGTTGAAAGGGGCGTTTATGGACAAAACCGGTGTTTCGCTGCGTCTCCCTCCTCTCCTTCACGTATTGCACTATTTGTCCTCTCGCTCGGGTCGGTCTTATTGCTGGCCGTCTCAGGCGAAGATTCTTGACCTTCTTGAACGGTATCAAGGCGTCAAAATCTGCCGACGAACCTTGAACTACTGGCTGAAGGAAGCCGAGGATGCCGGGTTCATCCGTCGTGTTCGGCGCATCAGTCGAACATCGACCGGTGTTCCGGATTTCCAGACAACGCTCTACGAGCTAAAAAAAAAGGCGCGCTGTTGGGCGCGCCGAGTGGCTGGGTGGCTGGGCGTGAAAACGCCCGGTCAACGTGTCCACAAAAAACCGTATGAGCCGCCCCCTCGGTGGGCTGTGAATCGTGGCCCACTTCCTGCCGGGATCGGTCCTCCTGTCGTGACTGATCCCGCCGAGGCCCGCGCAAAGTTCGCGGCCTTGGCCGGGCTTTTATCTTAGACCCTGCGAGGGTCTCCTTTCCAGGCATCCGGCAATCTTGCCGGAGGTTGACGGCAATCTTGCCGTCTTAGTCTGCCACGTCCTGAAGCGCCCTGTAGCATCGTTTACAAAGCCGGACGATCACCAGGTCCTCGACCTTGTGTTCTTCGTGGCATGCGAAGCATGGGATGACGACCTTGTATTCTACCGGGTGCTGTTCCTGCTTCTCTGGTACGTCGATTTCGTCGGGCGGCGTCTGGGTGCGGCTGGTCTCCCAGGCTTGGAGCCATCCCATGGCTACCCACTCGGATATGCCGTTCTTGGCTGCCTGTTGGATCAGGAACTCCCTGTACTCTTCATCGTCTATCTTGACGAGGTGGTGCGCCGCGCCGATTGGGATTCTCTTTTCCGATACGGCCTGTATAAGCGATGTCGGCCACGTGAGCGCCTCTAACCGCTGCCTTACCCATGACTGGGATTTGCCGACGGTCTTTGCGATCTGCGAAAGGTCAAGGTCTTTAACATCGCGAAGATACCTAATCCCCTGCGCCTCTTCCGCAAAGGATAGGTTCTGCCTCTGCATATTCTCGATTGTTTTGACCTCTTCGGCTTCGAGGTCATCACCTTCGTGGATGCGCGCTGTGATGGTAGGCTTGCCGATGAGCCTATGGGCCAGGTATCGCCTATGTCCGGCGACGATTTCATAGTCCTCGCCGAGGGGCTTAACTGTGATGGGGTTGATGAGCCCCACCGCGCGGATCGAGT
>DYLD01000091.1 GCA_020722315.1 Syntrophus aciditrophicus | reverse complement strand
ATTCTTGGCGGTGCCGGCACGCTGCTCGGTCCGCCGATCGGGGCGCTGGTGTACGGCCTTGCCAAGTACTGGCTTTCTATCATTATCCCTGGATTCCAGCTTTTCATTTTCGCACCCATCATTCTTGTCGTGATCGTCGTTTTTCCCGAGGGGATTATGGGGCTTTTGAAACGGAGATTTAAGGGTACAGCCGCCGGGAAATTTATAGAATAGAGAAAAGACATGTTGAGATTGGAGAACGTGACAAAACGATTCGGGGGCCTTATTGCGGTCAATCAGGTCAGCCTGGAAATCAGTCAGGGGGAGTTCGTTGGAATTGTCGGTCCCAACGGGAGCGGGAAGACAACCCTTTTTAACATTATAAGCGGTGTCTACTTTCCGGAAGAGGGAAGAGTTCTGTTTGAAGATACGGACATTACCCGTTTCCCTCCGTATAAGCGGGCTCCTTTAGGAATTGGACGGACCTTTCAGATTCCCAGACCCTTCAGCTCGGCTACGGTAAGAGAGAATGTGGCTGTAGGGGCCATGTTCGGTACCTTGAGGCACAAAGTCGGTGTCGATGAATCGATGGAGATCGCCGACGAGATCATAAAGCAGGTGGGATTGGAGGAGCACAGGGATAAGCAGGCGGGGGGACTGACGCCGGTAGAAAAGAAGCTCACCGAAATAGGCCGGGCGCTGGCGATGAAACCGAAACTTATTTTGATGGATGAAGCCATGTCCGGCATGCATCCCAACGACATTGACCAGATGGTTGCACTCATCAAAAGGATCGCCAAGGAACAGAACATTGCGATGGTCGCGATGGTTGAGCATATTATGCGCGCTGTGGTCGGCATGGCAGAGAAGGTGATCGTGCTTTACCAAGGCGCGAAGATCGTGGATGCCCCCACCCGTGAAGCGCTCCAGGATCCGAAGGTTGTTGAAGTTTATCTGGGACGTCCAAAGGAGACGTAGGCAATGATAAGAGTCGTCGATCTTGAGTCTGGTTATGGCCCGATGCAGGTATTGTGGAAGCCGAGTCTTGAAGTAAAAAAAGGTTCGATCACATCGCTTCTTGGGCCAAACGGGGTAGGCAAAAGCACATTTCTCAGCACGGTATTCGGGTCGGTTGAACCCTGGGGGGGCAGGGTTTATTATGATGGCAGCGACGTTACCCTTTTACCTACGCATAAAAAGGTTGAGCTGGGGATCGCAATGGTTCCGGAGGGGAAACATCTTTTTCCCAACATGAACGTTTACGAAAACCTGACGATGGGTGCCTATGTCAAAAGGGCGATACCCGGCAAGAAAGAAACGATGGATTTGGTCTTTGATCTGTTCCCGCGCCTTAAGGAGAGAATCAAGCAGAAGGCAGGGTCGTTGAGCGGCGGCGAGCAGCAGATGCTGACGATCGGACGTTCTTTGATGACGCAGCCCCGTTTTATCATGCTGGACGAACCGAGCCAGGGCCTGGCGCCGCTGCTGGTTCGGGAAATGTTTGAGACAATAGAGAAGATGAAAAAGGAAATGGGTTTGACAATCCTGCTTGTGGAACAGAATGCCGATGCCTCCCTTGACAGTGCCGATTATGTTTATATCATGCATGAAGGGAGAATAAAAGCCGAGGGAAACCCGGAAGACATTAAGAAGTCTTCTGATATAAGAGAAGCCTATCTTGGTATCTAAGCGACGTCTTTCTCATTGATTACCTTTCATTTAGTAGTTTTTTATCACTCTGTTAGCAGAGCTTCTCGTAACTGTCCAAAGCGGTTCCGTTCGCGCTTAAGGAAGCTTTTTCCCCCGAAAAACCTTCAAATCGCACTTCATGAAACAATCTTTGGATGTTTTTCAAAGCTCTTGTTATGGTTTTATAGGCTTAAGACGGGCCGCACCGACGAATTATCGTTCTGTGAGGTTTTTGGTTGATGAAGAACATAGTCATGGGAACAGCCGGCCATGTTGACCATGGCAAAACGGCGCTGATTAAAAAACTTACAGGTATTGATACGGATCGTCTGAAAGAGGAAAAGGAACGGGGAATTACGATTGAGCTGGGTTTTGCCTCATTGCTGCTTGGCGATGGACGGAAGATTGGAATCGTTGATGTACCTGGTCACGAACGGTTCGTCAAACACATGGTCGCCGGTGCCGCCGGAATCGATCTAGTCATGATGGTTATCGCCGCCGACGAAGGCGTTATGCCGCAGACGATCGAACATCTCCAGATATGCTCTCTCCTCGGTATCCAAAAGGGGATCGTCGCGATAACCAAGATCGACCTGGTTGATCGAGATTGGCTGGGCCTTGTCCGGGAGGATATTCAGAGGGTTCTGAAGGGCACGTTTCTTGAGAAAGCGCCTGTTGTGACTGTTTCCGCGATGACCGGCGAAGGAATGACGGATTTAATGAAGGAGATCCAGAAATCCGTTTCCGAGGTGTCGGAAGGTTCCCAGATTGGGATTTTGAGACTGCCCGTGGACAGGGTTTTCACGATGAAGGGTTTCGGTACAGTGGTCACAGGTACGCTGATTTCTGGAAGCGTGTCGGTAGGAGAAGAAATAGAGATATTCCCAACAGGGATCCGGGCAAAGGTTCGCGGGATACAGGTCCATAACATCCCGGTGAAGACAGCTTCTATAGGACAGAGGACCGCAGTCAATCTTCAGGGTGTCGATAAAGATCATATTGAACGGGGCCACGTGCTCGGAAATCCGGCGAAATTGAACCGATCTGAAAGACTGGATTGTCTGTACAGTCATTTAGGCAGCGCGAGCAGAAAAATGAAAAACAGGACCATTGTGCGCTTCCATCTGGGAACAAGCGAGATTATGGCGCGCGTAATTTTGTTTGATCGTGACGATTTGGCCCCGAAAGAGAGTGCGTTCGCTCAATTTGTTCTTGATGCACCTGTTGTGTCCGTTGCGGGAGATAGATTTGTTGTTCGCAGTTATTCTCCGGTCACGACGATAGGCGGGGGGGTGGTTGTTGATCCTGTTGCCGTGAAGCATAAAAAGATAGGGCCTGATTTATTGGAGGAGTTTAAATCCCTTGCCGGATCGGAAGAGATAAGGAAAATAGAGGTGATTCTCAAAAGGGCGGGAATGGCCGGCATTCTTGCAGACGAGCTTGTAGTGCGCGTCGGGATTGATAAGGAAAGGTTGATAAGCATTCTTGAGGATATGGTTTCAAAAGGGAAGGCCGTTTTTGTAGATCGAGAACAAATGCAGGTTTTATCGGCCGTGATATTCGATGATTTGGAAAAGTGGGTAGTCGATGTCCTCCGGGATTACCATGCACAGAACCGTTTTCGGGAAGGACTTGCCCGGGAGGAATTGCGGACAACGCACGGCGTGGGTTGCAATGTTGACCCAAGGATTTTATCGCTTGTTTTGAATCGTCTTGAGAAGGAAGGGCAGATTTTTGTCGAAAAAGATCTGATTCGTTTGAAGGATCATCAGGTAAAACTCGATGAATCGATGACAGATCTCCGTGAAAAACTGGCTGAGGCATACCTTAAAAGGGGAACGGCGCCGCCTACGGTGCGCGAAATCGACGATATGTTCCCCGACCAAAAGAAGGCAATCGCCGTCCTTGAGAAAATTATGCTCCAAGATGGAGAATTGATCAGAGTGGACGAGGGTCTTAATTTCCATCGGGAAGTTTTGTCTAAACTACGCGAGGATTATCGAAAAATGCTGATCGAGAAAGGGGAGGCGACACCGGCAAGTTTCAGAGAGCTGACCGGGCTTTCCCGCAAATTTATTATCCCGTTGATGGAGTATTTTGACATGACGAAACTGACCATCCGTGTGGGTGATAAACGCGTCTTGCGTGAGAAGTCGGAAACATGATCTTATCTGATTGCGGCAAAAATTCTTGTTTGACGGCAAACGAAACAAAATGACTTGGCATCTACAATATTTTTTAAGGAGGGGGAGAAATTGGTTTCCAAAAGGGTTTATGTAAAGGAAATCAAGGCGGGCGATAGGGTTGACGATATTTTTATCGTGGCGGAGAAAACCGTAGCTTATTCTCAGAAGGGTTCGCCTTATTTGAACCTCCGTTTGAAAGATCGGACCGGTGAGGTGGACGGGAAGATCTGGGAAAATGCGTTGGCGTGGGATAAAACGTTCAAAAAAGGGGATTTTGTCCATATTCAGGCACGGGCACTCAGTTACAAAAGCTCCACCCAACTCTCCGTCAGTGACATCAGAAAGCTCGAGGACGAAACTGTAGATATTGCCGATTTTCTCCCCGTTGCCAAGAGGGATCGCACAGAGATGTTTGCTGAAATATTGAAATACTGTGAGCGGGTTAAAGACCCCTTTCTTTCCGCGCTGCTCGATTCCTTTTTTGGCGACGAAAAAATCGTGGAGCTCTTTAAAAAAGCCCCGGCTGCAAAGGGGCTACATCATACATACATAGGAGGCCTTCTTGAACACACCCTTTCCATGGTCAGGCTTTTAGAATTGGTGGCCTCGCACTACAAAGATTTGAATGAAGATTTGTTGATCACCGGCGGGATCTTGCATGATATAGGCAAAATATATGAATTTTCTTATGGCCGGCTTGTGGATTACAGCGATGCAGGACGTCTGCTTGGTCATATAGTTATCGGTCTGGAGATGATTGACGAACGTATTGCAGGGATTCCCGACTTTCCTGAGCAAACTGCGATGGAGTTACGTCATTTGATAGTAAGCCATCACGGTGCCCTTGAATTTGGTTCCCCAAAAAGACCTAAGACTCTCGAAGCTCTTGTTGTACATTATATCGACGATCTGGATGCGAAAGTGAACGCCTTTCAGGCATATATCGATATGACCGGCGACGAAAAAGAATCCAGCTGGACGCCTTTTCATCGGCTTTTTGAAAGGTATATCTACAAGGGGAAAAAACTTGAAAACGACGCCTCCGAGGATCAAGCCACCTAAAAAATGCAGGAGAGTTTGTGACAAATAAGGCTGACAAAGGAGCCTGTCTGAACAAAGCCTCCTTTACCGATTCGGACTGGACCAACTGGAAATGGCAGTTTTCAAACCGCGTCCGTTCACTTAACGGACTTGCCGGCCTGTTGGGTGTACCGGTAGATTCTCTGTCGTCATGGGAAGATGTTTTGCATGTTTATCCCGTGGCGATCTCGCCCTACTATCTTTCCCTTTTTGATTGCGCGGATGAAAGCGATCCTCTGCGGCGACAATGTTTTCCGGACCCGAGGGAAATCCATTTTTCTCTAGGAGGGGTTGATGATCCTCTTGAAGAAGAACGAGATATGCCCGTTCCGGGCCTGATCCACCGTTATTCTGATCGTTGCCTGGCGATTGTTACTGCAACCTGCGCGGTCTATTGCAGGCATTGTAACCGAAAGCGGCTGTGGAAGGAAAATGTTAAGTTTTCGCAGAGAAGATTTCAAACCATGGTCGATTATATCGCCCGTACACCTGAGCTGCGGGAAGTAATTATTTCGGGGGGCGATCCGCTTACGCTTTCCGATGAAAAGCTTGATTGGATTCTGGGTTCTTTAAGGGCAATAAAACATGTTGAGGTGCTCAGGATTGGCACCAGGGTGCCGGTGACATTGCCGATGCGTGTCACAAAAGAACTATGCGCCCTGATGAAGAAATACAGGCCTCTTTGGCTCAATACCCAGTTCAATCATCCAAGAGAAATCACACCGGATTCGGCACGGGCCTGCGAGATGCTGCTTGAGTCGGGCATACCCGTCAGCAATCAGTCGGTACTGCTCAAGGGGATCAACGACGATTATGAAACCATGAAGGATTTGCTGTACGGTCTGGAACGGATTTCAGTACGCCCCTATTATCTTTTCCAGTGCGATCCGGTACGCGGCGTAGATCACTTCAGAACGGATATTTGGGTGGGCATGGAGATGATGGAAAAGTTATGGCATAACATTTCCGGATTGTGTCTGCCCCGTTTTGTGCTTGACTCCCCCGGGGGACGGGGGAAAATACCATTTCAGCCGTTTTCTTTTCTTTCTGACAGAAAGGCAAACCTTCAAACATTATTTTGACAAAGAACCGGTTATGTTTGTATATTGAAAATAGTAAATCGGGGGTGCTTATCGTGGTACAGGGTACCCTGGTAAACAGGAGGTTCTATCCTTGAGACCTTTGAAAAATGGTGACTGAAGCGCAAATTCATTGATTTTTCTTGAGCTACCCCGCCGTCAAAGCCAAGGCTTTTAAAGGCGTTAAGAATGCAAGCGTTCCCAGAGCGTTTAACCTTTGCAGACTTGAGCGAGATGTTGCGGGGTCGAAAAAGATCCGATCAGCGCAAAGGCGGCGTTTTTTTGAAAGGTCTCTCCTTCAGAGAATATTATAGAGGAGAATTGCATATTATGTATACCGCCAGCGATTTAAGAAAGGGACTGAGGATTAAGATCGATAATGAGCCCTATATAGTGACCGAGTTTAATTTTGTAAAGCCGGGCAAGGGGCAGGCTTTATACCGCTGCAGGTTGAAAAACATGGTTAATGGTAGCCAGTTCGAACGTACCTTTCGTTCTGTTGATGTTTTTGAAGAAGCAGACCTGCAGGAGAAAAAGATGCAGTATCTCTATCAGGAAGAAGGAAAGTATTGCTTTATGGACAACGATACGTATGAGCAGATTTTTCTGAACGAAGATCAGATAGGCGACGCGAAAAATTTTCTGCTGGACAACATCGAGGTTGAAGTGCTGTTGTTTGAAAATAGGCCGCTCGGAATAAGTCTTCCCAATTTCATAGACGTCGTTGTCACAAAAGCCGAACCCTGGGCAAGGGGGGACTCCGTTTCCGGCAATACCAAGCCGGTTACCGTCCAGACCGGGTATCAGCTTCAGGTGCCGCCCTTTATCGAAGAGGGCGAAATGATAAGAATAGACACCCGCAGCGGCGAGTACATCACCCGGGTCAAGGGATGAGCGAAGATTATTCTTGGAAACTTGCCGCCAAGTCCGAAAGCCTGTTCTTGAGAGCAAAGATGGTACAGGCTATTCGCCGGTTCTTTGTTGATCAGGATTTTCTGGAAGTAGAAACGCCTCTTTTGGTTTTTGAGCAAGCCGTAGAGGTCAATGTGGATGCTGTGGCCGTGGGTGACAGGTTCCTTCAGACCTCCCCGGAACTTTGCATGAAGAGGCTTCTCGCGGCGGGCTACCGGAAGATTTTTCAAATTTGCAAATGCTTCAGACAAAACGAACGTGGAGCGCGCCATTTGCCTGAATTTACAATGTTGGAATGGTACAGGGCAAATGCGGATTATAAAGATATTATGACCGATTGCGAGGATTTGATCATCAGCGTTGCCGGAGGAATCGGTTTAAAAAAAACAAGTTTTTCGAAAGCCAGGTTATTATTGATGGAAAAACCCTGGGACAGAATCACGGTCGAGGAAGCATTCCAGCGTTACGCAAAGATAGAGGTTTCTGATGCGCTCGGCAACGGGCGTTTCGATGAAGTTCTGGCCTGCGAGATTGAACCGAATCTGGGTATTGAACGCCCGGTTTTTCTCTATGATTATCCAAGAGAACATGCCTCACTCGCGCACTGCAGGGACGACGGAGATATTGCCGAACGTTTCGAACTGTACATAGCGGGCATCGAGATCGCGAACGGTTTCTCGGAATTGACCGACCCAGACGAACAGCGGCATAGGTTTGAAGAAGCTTTTCGGCAGCGGAAAGAAAAAGGTTATACCGGATATCCGATGCCGGAAAAATTTCTGGAAACACTGCATCAGATGCCTCCGTCAGCGGGGATTGCGCTTGGTGTGGACCGGCTGGCGATGCTTTTTGCGGACAGACAGACCATAGACGATGTGGTGGCTTTTACGCCCGAACTTCTCTGAGTCTTGTTTCCTTGACAAACCGGGGTTTTTTGGTTAGGCGGAATGATACATTTTGTGACGAAGGAGATTTCCAGTGAAAGAGACAACAGCGGTCGCGGCGATGAATCTTGGCGCTAGTTTTCATGGAAGCATTCTTGACATGGTTCTCAACGCAGGTTTTGTCGTCCAGTTTGTATTACTTCTGTTGCTTGCGTTTTCTGTTGTTTCCTGGGCTATTATTTTGATGAAATATTTCAGTATCCGAAAGATAAAAAAGGAAAACGAGCTCTTTGTGAGTATTTATATGAAAGGAACAAGGCTGTCGGAAATTTACCCTGAGACAAAAAGACTCGCCGATTCGACACTGGCTAATGTTTTTAACAGTGGTTATAATGAACTCCTGAAGGTAACAAAAAGTTCTCGAGGAAACATCCCGGGCAAAGAGGCAGCCGAACCTTCGTTATCTGTTCTGGAGATAAGCGCTGTTGATAATGTTGAGAGGGCCTTAAACAGGGCCTGTAGCGTTGAGTCGTCGAAGCTTGAATCGGCGCTTGGTTTTTTGGCGACGACAGGAAGCGCGAGCCCGTTTGTCGGCCTATTTGGAACCGTTTGGGGCATCATGGATACATTTAAGGGTATTGGCGCCCGGGGGTCGGCGACACTTGCAGTTGTCGCCCCCGGCATATCGGAGGCGTTGATAGCCACTGCCACGGGTCTTGCCGCAGCGATTCCCGCAGTGATTTTTTATAATTATTATCTCAATAAAGTTAAGGGTTTGAGTGCGGAGATGGACAACTTTTCGTCGGAGTTTCTCAATATCGTCGAAAGGTATTATGTAAAAAAGTGAGGCGCATGAGGTATTCAAGAAGAAGAAACGCAAATGGTGACAGGCCGATGGCCGATATCAACGTCACTCCCCTTGTCGATGTGATGCTTGTGCTGTTGATTATCTTTATGGTTACGGCGCCGATGCTACAGACGGGAATCGATGTCAATCTGCCCCGTGTGAAGGCCAAGAGCGTAGATGTCACGGAAGAGAAACTCGTTTTGACGGTCAATCATGCCAGGCAGATCTATATCAACAAAAGACGTATACCCCTTACGGAACTCGGCAGCAAACTGGGGAGCATTATGGCGGCGCGAAGCGACAGGGAGCTCTATCTGAGGGCGGACAAGGATGTCCCTTACGGATTTGTCGTGCAGGTGATGGCCGAGGTGAGAAAGTCGGGTGTCGATAAGCTTGGCATGATAACCGAACCGCCTGAAGAGGAACGCTGACGGATAAGGTGTTGATGTGTCTTATACTGGTTATAGCGGCCTGACAGGTCCGATCATATTGTCATTGCTGCTTCACATAGCCATATTAACGACTCTTTTTTTGTTTCCTTCCTTCCCCTCGCCGAAGCTGACCTTCGGGCCTGTATATAATGTTTCGTTGGTCGATTTTGTCAACAAATCCCCGATTGAGGGGGGGGGACTGTCTCCACAAAAACCATTCAATGAAGGCAAAGGATATCGACCTGAAGTGAAAAGGCGTGTCGTTGAAAGGAATACGGTTCCTGTTTACAGAGTCGAGACGAAATCCGATCACCGTCGCGCCTATGAAAAGGCGATTGAAGACATCAAGAAAAAGGTTGCTGCAAGCACTGAGGAACAAAAGCCATCCCCGCATATCGGTACGGTTCAAACACATAAATCCGCTGAAGCTTCTCGATCAAGAAGCGCAGTCGGACCCCCGACAACCGGTCAAACTGGTTCAGGCGGTGCACCCTATTCGTCTTCCCGAGGGGGTGCGGTGACCGACACGCGAGTCGATGCTTATTATAGGGAGGTTTGGTTTCGGATTAAAGAAAAGTGGGTTCTACCGCAGGTGATCATTCCTAAAGAAGGATTAGAATCCGTTATTGTAATAACCGTCCTCCGTACAGGGGCTATTGTGGATTTTCGTTTCGAAAAGCCGTCGGGGAACAAATATTTTGATGAATCGGCGATGAAGGCTGTGCAAAAGGCCAACCCCCTTCCGCCCTTGCCTTTATGGATGGGGGGAGGTAGTCTCAGCTTAGGGATACGTTTTCACTCGTCGGAATGGGGCTCTTGAAGAGTGTCTGATGGAAGGATATTCCTCCTTGCGCATAAAG
>DYLD01000332.1 GCA_020722315.1 Syntrophus aciditrophicus | reverse complement strand
TTTGGTGGCCGGGTGATGGAAATTACCAGAATGAAATTTGCGTTCGTTCTAGGGCAAATATGGGGCCTTTACGGCGAGATTCTCCCTCTGGTTCTGCTGTGCTTCACCAGGGCAATTCGTAAACCCACCTTGCAACCGTTACTGTCACGGTGTAGGCTTCTGTTACCGTAACAGATCGGGCAGGAGATCATGGCGCAAACTAACGCGGAACGACAACGACGCAAGCGGGAACGCGATCATGCCCTGGTCTGGGGGGAGAATGCGGATGAATCCCGATTGTCCGATACGGCGTTACTGGAACAGATCGGCATCGCTTATCGCAGGGCACGGGACTATCCAGGGCAAAACGCTATCTTGTCGGGGTTGCTCCAGGAACTGATGCAACGGGCGCGGCTGCCGTCAAAATGAACACAAGGCCCCCAACCAGCCCGCCATCCTCTGGCGGCTCAGGATATGGGAGGTCTCGCCCATCTGCAGCAAAACCCCGGTACATCCGTCGAGATCGCCCGTGCCTTACGATCATTGGAGGAGAACAGGTCATGCACACACCCGATCCAGATGCCGATCTGGTCTATGAGTTGTCCCACTGGTGGTGTGTGACCTGGCAGAAGGTCGAACCCGATGCGGTACCCCCGGTCTTTCGCTATTACCGGCTCTGTCTGCAGCAGGATCTCTGGGGACAATGGGAGCTGCTCCGCTGTTGGGGCAGAATCGGTCAGAAACCCACCCGCGAACGGCGCGAAAGCGTGGATTCTCCGGAAGCGGCAGAAGCTATTCGAAAACAGGTTCAGAAAACCCGGCGGCAGCATCGCTATGGGCCGGTAGACGCCCCCTTGGTCGCGCTGGATCTGGCCGACTGGACCTCCGAGGATACAGGGAACCCCGTTTTGCAGGGAAATCTGAATAAAGGGCAGATCGAAAAACCCGTTTTTCTGACGGATGAAGGAAATGAAGGCAAAGAAAACGCTCAAAAAAAAGGTTTCTGAAAAGACGTAAAGAGATTATCTGGCTGTTTCTATGCAGAAGAAAATGTGGGTACAATCATCCAGAATCCCCTTTGGATAAGCTGACGAATCAGTAGCACTGTAGAGAAAAACAGAGAAAAAATGACGAAATCCGAACTCATGGATACGATGTATCAGGCCTTACGGGATCAGGGAAACCAAGCGATCTCCCGTCAGGAGGTCATTATGGCGGTCGGCCTGATCCTGGATCATTGTGCCCGGGCTTTAGCGGATGGCGAGCGGATCGAGATCCGGGATTTCGGGACTTTTACTCTGCATACGATAGCGGCCAAAGCTGGTCGGAATCCGAAGACGGGTGCGTCTGTAGCGGTGCCTGAGAAACGCCGTGTGCATTTTAAGCCCGGTCAGGCGATGCGGGTACAGGTCAATTCGCAATAAAACCGTACGCGGAATGGCCTGCACTTGTATTGCGCCGATTCCAGGAATTCCCTACATTGACGAAATACGCACTTTAAAAAAGAGGTTCTGATGAACAAAAC
>DYLD01000331.1 GCA_020722315.1 Syntrophus aciditrophicus | reverse complement strand
TCCATCCTCAAAGATACGGACTTCATCGTCCCGCCAAAGGCATCAATAAAATCATGCAGCGACAGCGAAGGGACAAGCATCCCCATCGTAAAGGCAAGACTGATGGGGAGAATTTTCTCCGACAGAACTCGGAGCATGGACCTCTACGAATGCCGTCTCGTCGAGTCTGGCCTCGACATCTCGCCCGATTGGGAATACGGCCCCATCCTCGTCAAAAATGAAACATGGATACAGTTCCTCGCCGAAGACGGAAGCGAACCGGAAATCACAATGCGATACGAGCAGCCAGGCACCTACACCGCCGAAAGAAAAATCAAGCTCGCAAAAATCCGAAAATCCAACGACGTGATCGAGCCGGAAATAGAGATGGACATGAACATCCCAAACTTCATCTTCGACGATGAAAACCTCGGAATGCAGTCCGTAATCTACTCGCTTGTCCCAAACAGCCTCAGGGCGCAGCTAAGAACAAGCTCTGTCCCGGAAAACAGCGTCTTCCCGAAATCCTCCGAATGGATATCGCTCCCGGCCAAGGCCATCGGCGACGAAATCTACTCCCCCCCTGAAAGCATCCTCAGACAATTCCCCCTCGATGGAAGCAAACTCGCCGAAACCCCGCTCCACATCAGATTCTCCCTCTCCATCCCACCTCTCGATATCGTGGAGAAAAACGCGTCCTTCGTCCCTCTGGGCAAATGCCCCGGGCTCGTCTGCGAAGACGGGGTTACCCTCAGGGACACCAGAGGCCACAGGATAGTCCCCGTCCTGCATCGCCCGACACTGGCGGAAAAACGCTCATGGTCCTTCGCCAGCTCAATCGCAGACGAAATAATAGGAGGAGGAAAGACCATGGTCGTCTCGGACGAATTCGGAACCGGGAAGGACCCGTTCTCCAAGCATCTTCGCATCAGCATCGGGAAAAAGACACCAATCGAATTCATCCCATGGCCAGACGCCGGAAGCGGCTCCTCGATGCTCAAAGGGCTCCCGGATGTCATTGCGAAACTCGCAACGACGAATGCCAGCAGGATACTCCTCATACCTTCCTCCCTCGACATCCGCAGGGGCGTCCCGGCAAGAACCCAGAGCAGAATCATATGCGCAGCACTCCAGACCGCAAGGGCTAACCGCTCCGTCCGCAACATCGTCATATGCACACCCATCCCTCTCGAAAACGAAAATCAGATTGAGGAGGAACTTGCAAGGGAGATGAAGACAAACACCAGACAGGACTTCGCGGTCAACAAGGTGATAGACCTCTCATCATTCGTCAGAGAACAGCACAACTGGCGATCATACTACAGGCAGGAACTCAATTCCCCGGCCATCAAGGACATACACCCGACTCACATGGTCGAGCAGATAGCCCAGTTCATCGCAGACTCTATTTGAATATCTTGATTTTATACTTCCACGAACTATTTTGACCGTCCCAGGACATCATCAACAACAACCAGAGGCTGAACATGAGACCAGTGACACTCTTCACAGGACAGTGGGCCGACCTGAAA
>DYLD01000090.1 GCA_020722315.1 Syntrophus aciditrophicus | reverse complement strand
TTTTGCAGAACCCCGGAGAGTTTTTCAAGGCTTTGAGGGAATCACCATGTCTTATCCCCGTTAGTTGTTCCTTTATTTATCTGTTCGATTGATATAACCTCAAATCCCATGAAGCAGCTGTTCAACCTCCTTCCTTTTTTGAAGCCGTACCGGGCAAGTTCGATTCTCGCGCTTGTCATGCTGGCCGCGCTGGTCGGTTTCGATCTGGCGATTCCACGTCTGATCCAGCGTATTATCGATCAGGGCATCGAAGCAAACAACATGCAACTTGTTTTGGAAACCTCGCTGATCATGATCGGTATTTCCTTTCTCAGTGCGATTTTCACGATCGGCAACAACTACTTCTCGGTCTTTGCGGCGGAAGGGCTGGCCTTCCGGCTCAGGGAGGCGCTTTTCGCAAAGGTTCAGACCTTTTCATTTGCGAATCTTGATGAGCAGAAGACCGGAAGATTGATGGTGCGCATGACAAGTGATGCCAACGCGGTGCAGCATGTCGTCATGGTCACGCTCAGGATAGGCACCCGCGCCCCGCTTTTGATGGTCGGAAGCCTTGCACTGATGATCAGGACAAGTCCCCCGCTGGCGCTGATCATGCTGCCTCTTTTGTTCGTCACCGCGGCAATCATTGCTCTTTTCACCGTGAAAATGGAGCCCCTTTTCAGGGTAGTCCAGCAGAAGCTTGACGGGCTCAACATGATCCTCCAGGAAAATATCGCCGGAGTGAGGCTGGTCAAGTCCTTCGTCCGCTCGGAATACGAAAAGAGACGTTTTGAGACGGCAAATGAAGAATACACCAGACATTCGATAACCGCGCTCAGGCTTGTTTCCAACATGGCGCCGCTTCTGAGGACGTGCATCAACATAGGAATCGTCGTCGTTGTCTGGGCGGGCGGCATCCGTTCGGTACAGGGCTCGATGACGATCGGCCAGATTGTCGCGTTTACGAACTATCTTCTGACGACGATGCTCCCGCTGATCATGATGACGGTGCTGGCAAACATCTGGGCCCAAGGTATTGCCTCGGCAAAAAGGATAAACGAGGTCCTGCGTACCGATCCCGCCGTAATCGACAAGCCGGATGCGATGGATTTGCCGGAGACGGCGGAAGGAAGGCTTGTCCTCGAGGATGTTTCGTTTCGTTACAGCAGCGGTACCGACGAGGTTCTCGCAGGGATCAATCTGAGTATCGAGCCGGGACGGATCATCGCGATACTGGGTGCAACCGGCGCCGGGAAAACGACGCTGGTCAATTTACTGCCCCGCTTCTATGATGTTTCTTCGGGAAGGGTTCTGCTCGACGGCGTCGATATCCGCGATCTCAGGCAGTCATCGCTTTTGAAGGTTTTCGGGATCGTTCCGCAGGAGACGGTCCTCTTTTCCGGTACGATCAGAGAGAATATCAAATATGGGAATGACGGCGCAACCGACGACGAGATGATCGAGGCCGCCAAAATCGCACAGGCGCATGCATTCATTCTCGAGCTTCCGAAAGGTTACGACACGCATGTCAGCGAAAGGGGTGTGAACCTTTCCGGAGGGCAGAAGCAGCGAATCGCGATAGCGAGGGCGCTTCTGATGGACCCGAAAATACTGATCTTTGACGACAGCACGAGCTCCGTGGATGTCGAAACGGAGGCAAGGATACAAAAGGCGCTGGCCTCCCAGAAGAGGCGGCGTACGACGATCATCGTTGCGCAGAGGATCAGCACCGTTCTGGGAGCGGACAGGATCGTGCTTCTCGAAAAGGGGCGCATCATCGCCGAAGGTTCTCACAGCGTTCTGATGGACACGAGTCCCGTCTACAGGGAAATTTTCGTTTCGCAACTGGGCGGGGGCATCGGCCGCGAGACCGGCGACGGTGACGCGAAAACATCAAAGGAGACGTCATGATTACCCCCAGCCACAGGCGGGCGACGGGGGGCGTTCGCGCCTCTTTTGGAAAATACGGAAGACATCTGAAGGATGGTATCGAAAAGGCCCGCGATCCCCGCCACGCGCTCCGAAGACTATTTTTGTATCTTTCGCCGTACAGGGGCAGGCTTATCGCCGTCTGTGGAATGATCGTAGTCTATACCGTGCTCGGTTTGATAGGTCCGTATCTTATGGGGGTCGCGATTGACCGTTTTATCGCGGTCAGGAAACTATCCGGTCTCGCAATGATCGCCGCCTGGATGCTTGCCGCCTATATTCTGGAAAATCTGTTCCACGGTATTTCCGTCTGGGTGATGGCCGATGTGTCGCAGAGGGCGTTGAAAAATCTCCGCCGGGATCTTTTTTCGCATATGCAGAAACTGCCGCTTGCCTTTTTCGACGAGAATCAGACCGGGGAATTGATGAGCAGGCTCACGAATGACATTGATGCCGTCAATCAAACCGTTTCGCAGAACGTAACGTCGCTTTTTGCGAGCGTCCTTTCGCTTGTCGGGATCATCGTCGCGATGTTTTTGCTGAATGTCTGGCTTGCCGTCGTTTCACTGTTCATTGTTCCTCTTCTGTTTTTGTTCGCCGATTTCGTCGCGATCTATACGCGTCGCGGCTTCAGAGAGCTCCAGAGGCATCTCGGAGAGCTCAACGCCGTCATGGAGGAGGCGATAAGCGGGCAAAAGGTCATCAACGCATTCGGCCGCAACGACGCCGTCCTGGAGCAGTTCAAGCGGCGCAACAACGCCGTCTTTAGATCCGCCGTCTCGGCGAACAGCTACGCTATGCTTCTGATCCCGCTCACCGGCGTTCTCGGATACTTTTTCATTATCGCGCTGGCCGGCCTCGGCGGATGGCTTGCGTTGAAAGGGCTTGTCAGCGTCGGCGTGATAGCGACATTCATCAACTATGCCCAGAATTTCCTGAGCCCGCTGCGCCAGCTCGCCGGCATGTACAACTCGATCCAGGCGGCGCTGGCCGGCGCCGAGCGGGTCTTCGAGATTATTGATTCCCCTCCCGAGATAGACGCGACGGGGGACGCGGCCCCGCTTGGCCCGGTCAGGGGGGATATCAATTTCGAAAACGTTTCGTTCGGGTATCAGCCCGCCAAGCAGGTTATAAAGGACATTGTGTTTTCCGTGAAAAGGGGTGGGACGCTGGCGCTGGTCGGTCCTACCGGTGCCGGGAAGACGACATTGCTGAATTTACTGGCGCGCTTTTATGAGCCGACATCAGGCTGCATCACAATCGATGGAGTAAATATCATCAACGTCAGAAAGGCGGAGCTTCGCCGCAGTCTGGGGATTGTGCTCCAGGACACGTTTCTCTTTTCCGGGACGGTTCTCGAGAACATACGCTATGGAAGGCTGGGTGCAACCGACGAGGAATGCATCGCAGCCGCAAAGCTGGCCGGTGCCGATGATTTCATAAGGATGCTTCCGGGAGGCTACCAGGCGAATCTGTCCGAAAGGGCCGGGAATATCTCTCAGGGTCAGAGACAGCTTCTGTCGATCGCGAGGGCGATCCTTGCCGATCCGGCGATACTGATTCTCGACGAGGCGACAAGCAGCGTCGACACCCGAACCGAGGCCCGGATCCAGAAGGCTCTGCTCGGGCTGATGAAAGGCCGGACCAGTCTGGTGATAGCCCACCGCCTGAGCACGATACGCGAGGCGGATCAGGTCATCGTGATCGATAAAGGCGAGATCGTCGAAATGGGGACGCATCAGGAGCTCCTCTCCCGCAGAGGTCTCTATTGGCGCCTCTATGTCAGCCAGTTCAAGGGATACGCGATCTGAAACAGGCCCGGAGGTCAGGTTCTGTAAATTGGCATTTTTCTACGGTGTTGCTATGGAAAATATCCCCGGGCCGGAGAATGGTCCATTTTTCTGTTGGTTTTTTGGGCCAATGATAGTAAAAACAAACTCCATGGTAAAAACATCAACGAGAATCCGGAAAACCATTTTCTGAGGTTTCCCGATCGTGCACGTTTTCCGTATGATTATGTAACAGGAGGAAGAATGACCGTAGTCGCAATCGTTTCGATTGTTATTGTTTTTTTGTTTTTGTTGTTGATTATTTTGCCCAGGGTCCTTATGGGGCTCAAGACCGGAAAGCTCAAGGGAAAGCCCGTTCCGACGCCCCACAAACCGTCCGCCAGGAGGATAAAATCCGGAGCGAAGACCGTGCTATATTTCTATACCCCGGCCTGCGGCGCCTGCCGGGTGCAGGAACCGATTATCGAAAGACTCAGAAAAAGTTATCCGGATGCGATCTTTAAGATAGATGCATCCGTACACCGGGAGGCAGCTTCGGCTTTCGGCGTTTTAGGGGTGCCGTTTCTTGCGTTTATCGAAGAGGGGAAGCTGGTTTCGGCCAAGGTTGGTGTGCAGCCTGAAACGGCGATACGCGGATTTTTTTCCGAATGACCTGAAAAAGGAGAAAAGGCGATGGAAGATTCTACGGAAGAAGAACGCGAACGATCATTAAAAACGATCACAACGATCATTTACGCGCTGTATGCCGCGTTCTTTTTGACCGGCATTACGGCCATCGTGGCCATCATCATGAATTACGTCAAAAAGGATGATGTGGTCGGAACACTTTTCGAGAGTCATTTTCGCTGGCAGATCCGGACATTCTGGTTCGGCCTGCTCTGGGGCGCGCTGGGTGCGATAACGGTATGGATCGTCATCGGCGGGGCTGTACTGGTTGCCGACGGCATCTGGATTATTTACCGCATCGTGAAAGGGTGGATGAATCTGTGCGAAAACAAGCCGATGTATGCGGTGCCTGTAACGGCATCATCGTAGCTTACATCCCTTTTAGATTTGCACGAAAGGAGGCATGAAATGGATCAGATATCCGGTGGTCATCTGGTCGGGAAATACCTCAAGGAAGTGGAAAAGGCGGATACGGTCTTCGGCATATCCGGCGGGCATATCGAGGCGATTCTGGACAGCTTTACCGAGTACGGTATCCGCCGGGCCGTTTATAGAGGAGGAACGCAAACAGAGAGAAGATCCGTCGAATCCGATCCGCCCGATCAGGCTCGTCGCACAGATTCAGAAAGCCGTAGGAGACGATGCGCTCTATATCGTCGACGGGGGCGAAGGTTTACAAACCGATGCTGGGGGACCGGATTGTTGAGGGAGGGTTCAATAAGGTCTTTGACACGGTCGGACATTCCGAAACGCTGCAAAAGGCGCTTGTTGCAACCTCCGGCCTCGGTGTTGTCAGCCTTATCGGGATCGGAAGGCATGTTGCCTTTGATCCGACCCCACTTTGGCTGAAGCTCCAGACGATCAAGGGCTGCTACGGCTACGGTTATAACGATACGCCCACCGGAAAGAGGCATACGTTTGAGCTTGCGCTGGATATGGTGAAAAGAGGGGATGTTCATCTCGAGGACATGCTTACCCATACGTTCGCCATCGAGAATTACCGGGAAATGATCGACGTAAGCATGAACAGGGGGGCGCACAGGGCGATCAAGACGGCCGTCAGGTTTTCCTGAGCAGGTACCCACAGTTTGGGTGCAACCGGAAATGGCGCAGTCGCTTTTTTTCAATGGCGGTAGAAAATGGGAAAGGAAATGAACATGGAGATCATCATACTCGGAGCGGTAGCGGCAATTGCCGTAATCCTTCTTTTATGGAGGCTATCCAGCGGTCCCTATGGAAGCCTTTCTCCCAGTAACGAAGTTACGCGTTCCTACACATCGTACACGGTTAATCCGGACAGTAATTACTACACCAGCGGACCGGCCGATTTCCCCACGGCGATTATCGGAATCGACAAATCTGTAAAGCTCGATAACAATCTGTGGAAGGCGATCGATGCCACGCCGGATAAAATGAGGGCCCTCGTCGAAAATATGGATCTCCAGGCCGCCGAAAAGAACGAAACACTCCAGGGATATGATATTCTCGATGACAGAGGGCGGAAGATAGGAAGCTGGTTTTCGCTGCTGGGGATCGACGTGACGATAAAGCCGTCGAAACAGGACACCTTTATCATCACCACCCCTTCGCAACGTCGGACGTCGCGTTGATGGAAAAGGCCCTATTTCTTTTGCCTGTCGATCTCTTTTGTGTACTCCTCGAAAAGCGCAGCGGAGGCGGATTTCATGTTCTCCCGCACGCCTGCGAAATCCAGACCCCTAAGAAACGGTTCGTTGTCGCACAGCACGATGCCCATCGTGAAGATACGGGCGGCGAGAACAGCGGATGATGGGTCTTTGCGGAAAGCCTGTTGCAGTTTCAGGTAGCGCTCTTTGAAAGAGTCGATTTCTTCCGTTGTCCTGATCGCCTTCGGTTCGAAAAGACCCCGTATATAGGCGCAGGCGGGAAGCCATTCGCAGGAAATCGAAGGGGTCCAGCCATACTCCCCGGGAAGCGATTCGCGCAATTTTCTGAGTTCTTCATCCCGGTTGTTCTGCCAGTCCACCGAGCAGGGGGAAATGAGACAGGCCTCGAAGTAGAAGACACGGCCCGTTTTTTTATTGCCGCGCGCGAGGTATGCGTCTCCGAGATAACCGAAAACAGCAGCGTTATCGCGCACCGAAAGCAGGCAGGTTCTCAGGGATCGAATGGCTTCGTCGTAGTTCCCTGTCTGGATATAGACGTAGCCGGCGGGTATATTGTCGGCCAGAAAAAAGCTATCCGTCAGCGCGCTTGCCTTCATCACCTCGGCCATCCTTTGAAAATAGGATGGCCGCATTTTGTCGGCTATAGCCCTGTTGTATGTCAGTTCATTGCAGAAGGATTCGAACGAACGCCATACCCGGAAAAGAAAGCGGACCCGATCCGGCCCCGGCGGCGGCTCGGGGGCAAGCTGTTCCTGAAGGAAACCGACGATTGCGAGTTTTTCTTCGACATCCTTGTTTTTTTTGTAGAGGTCACGGTAATTCGACAGGAAAACGAGGGCGGCGTCCAGCCTCAAATCGAGAAGCGCATTTGTCGCATCGTTCAGCAAAACGTATTCATCGCCGAAAAGGGGAAGCTCATCCTTGTCCGCCATTGTTGTCCATCCTTCTTAGTTTTTTATCGGTCCATTAGGAAACGTTTGTAAAGGCGGTAATGTTCGGTATCTTCGTATTTGACGGTCTGCACCGGCGCATAATCGAAGCTGTAGATCGTGGCGCCCTCGCAGGCGAGGAGTATCGGGGAGTGCGTCGCGATGATGAACTGGGCATGTCCGGTCCTGCTGTTCTCTTTGATAATATCGAGCAGATCGAGCTGGCTTCGCACAGACAGCGGTCTCCGGTTCATCCATCAGATAAAGGCCCTTTATTTTATACCGGGTCTGGAAAAAAGACATCATCGACTCGCCGTGCGATTGCGTGATGAGCGATTTGCCGCCGAAGTACTGCAACTGGCCCGGATCCGACGCGGCCCATTCATCCAGAATGTTTGTGAAATCCTTGAATATCTCCGAACCGAAGTATGCGCCGGGCACATACCCGTCCGACCATTCAACGTCGAGGCACCGGTACAGTTCCTTTTCATAGCGATTTAACTGATACCGTCTGCTCTCCGACATACACCAGATGTGAATCCCGCATGCACGCGCCAGGGCCTCGAGCAGCGTGGATTTGCCGGTGCCGTTCTCGCCTACGAAAAGGGTTACGGGTGCATCAAAGCGCAGGGTTTTCGTTTCGTGGAATACCGGCAGACTGAAAGGGTAGTATGCGGTTGTCGGGAATGTTTCTTGAAGCAGTTTGATACCTTTCAGGTGGTTGGTCATAATCCTTCCTTACGCGCCCAGGACGAACAGCGCGTCCGCGACAATGGGTTCGGCGCCGAACAGGATGATCGGATTGAGGTCTATTTCGGCGATCTCTTTGTGCAGGATCGCAATATTGCCGATGGTCTGCAGTATCGATCCCAGAGCGGAGCGATCGGCAGCCGGCATTCCGCGGAGTTCCGTCAGTAGCGCCCTGGCCCTGATGTCGTTCATCATTCGGTCGGCCTCCGCGTTGTCAAGCGGCGCGACGCGGAACGTGATATCGTTCAGCGCTTCGGCGTATATCCCTCCGAGGCCGAATAGTACGCACGGACCGAAACCCGGGAAACGTGTCATACCGGCGGCGAACTCGCGGTTTCCCGGTGCCATCTCCTGTATCAAGATCGGGATTTGACCGCCTGCGGCGATCTGAACGGATGTGTACGCGCTGCGGAGCGCCTCTTCGCATTGAATATTCAGCGCGATAAGACCTCTTCCGGTTTTGTGCATGATCTCTGCCGAACAGGCCTTCACGACAACCGGATAGCCTATTTCTTCGGCGATTTCGACGGCGTTGTTCTCACTGTGGGCGATTTCCTCGCGGGTAACCGGCACACCGTATGCGGCAAGAACCATTTTCGCCTCATGTTCGTCAAGGGCCTTTTGCCCTTTTGCGACGGCGTTTGCTATGATCTCGGCCGCGTCTGGACAGACCTCCGGCAGGTCGGGCTTTTCTGCAGGCTTGCGTCCGCGTATTTCACGATAGTTGAGCAGTGATGCCATTGCGCGTGCGGCCTTCTCCGGGGAGTCGAAAACGGGGATTTCGTTGTCGATATACCGGGACGTGTTGTCGTCGCCGCGCCCGAAGAACGAGCTGATCGTCATCGGGATTTCGTATTTCCACGGAAGAGTTACCGCTTCGCCCATATCCGTTTCCATGTATTTTGCCAGCGTTTCTTTCGGAATCCCCGCGGCGAACTCTCCGAGATGGTCGTAAACCAGGTTCATGAATCCGGAGCCTACCGATCCGTGGAGAACGATACCGTCCACCTCTTTGCTTTGCATGATGATTTCAGGGATCGTGACCGACAGAACCCTCATGTCCCGATGATAGGTCAGATCGACCGGATTGGCGCTCGCCGCATGAGGGGCGATAAGGCTTCGTATTTTCCCCTGCAGTTTTTCGGAAAAGCGGGGCAGCGTCAATCCGTTCTTGTCGGCGGTATCGGAGATCGCCGTTCCGGGTCCCCCTGAATTCGTGATGACGGCGATCCTGTTTCCCTTAAGCGGTGGCTGGGTTGCGTGCGTCCACCCGTGCATATAGAGCTCTTCGATCGAAGAGCAACGGATGATCCCGGCCTGTCTGAAGATGCCTTCGTAAAGCGCGTCCGGTCCGGCCATCGCGCCGGTATGGCTCTGCCCCGCACGGGCGCCCGCGGCGGAGCCTCCGACGTACTGCGCAAGCACCGGCTTGTGCTGTGTGATTCGCCGGGCGGTTTCGATAAAACGTTTTCCGTTGCGTATCCCTTCTATATAAAGAATGATCGCCCTCGTCTGTTCGTCCCGGCCGAGATATTCAAGAGCATCAACCATATCGATATCGGCTTCGTTTCCGCAACTGATCGCCTTGCTGAAACGGATTCCGTGCTCGTGGAGGTAGTCAGCTGTCTGCGTGATGTAGGTGCCGCTTTGCGATGCCATTCCGAGGGGCCCCGGTTTTTTTGCGACCTTGAAAACCGTGCTGAGGCGGATCTCGCTGTTGATTACGCCCATGCAATTCGGCCCGAGGAACCTGATTCCATATGTCCCGGCGATTTCCTGGAGGCGTTCCTCTAGAGCCTTTCCTTCCGGCCCGATTTCCCTGAAGCCCCCGCTGACGATGATCGCCCGTTTCGTGCCGATTTTCGCGAAATCCTCCAGAAGAGAAACGGCGACAGTGCTGGGCACTATAAGAAACGCAAGGTCGGGGGTTTCCGGGAGGTCATATACTGACCGGTATGCCTTCTGTCCCAGAACCGTTGTTTCTTTTGCGTGAAGTGGATAGAGTTTTCCCGGAAAGCCGTCCTTTAAAATGGATAATGCCTGCAGCGTACCCATTTTCCCGGGATTATTGCTTGCGCCGGCGACGGCAATCGATTTGGGATTCATGAGGAGATCTAAAGGGTTATCAGCCATAACATGCCTCAAAGGTACACCTGTCGAATTTGTGAGACCTTTGAAAAGGACTGCCTGTAGCTACAACTTATTGATTTTTCATAGCTATCCCGCCGTCCTTCAGCCAGGCTCTGAAGGAAGATTCCCTCGGCGAGACCTTTTAAAAAACGAGACCTTTGCAAAACGCCGCCTTTCGCGCTCATAAATCTTTTTCGACCCCGCA
>DYLD01000330.1 GCA_020722315.1 Syntrophus aciditrophicus | reverse complement strand
TCCGCTTCCCTCGCGATCACCTCTTCCAACGTCACCTTCAACGCCTTCGCCAGCGTCCCTTTGCGTTTGCCTGTCTCGATCTGCGAAAGATAGGGCTTGCTGATTCCCGCCGCGTCGGCGAGTTGCTGCTGGGTCAGTCCGCGAAACTCTCGCCGCCTTTCACCTCAACTGATCTCCTAAAAAGGAACAGGGGAATCTACTGGCAGGAGGGTATAATACGAGCGTGTTCGAAAGGATAAAAATGACCAAGGAATTTAACGTCATAATCGAACAAGATGAGGACGGCTATTACGTTGCCAGCGTTCCTGAATTGCACGGGTGTCACACACAAGCCAGGTCGCTGGACAAACTTATGGAACGAATCCGTGAAGCAATTGAACTGTGCCTGGAAGTGGAACAGGATTTGCCGTCCAATCAGTTCATCGGCGTTCAGCGAATCACAGTGGAAGTGTGATGGCGAAACTGGCGCGGCTCACGGGGCAACAAGTCATTGCCGCTTTTAAGAAGGCGGGATTTCAAGTGTTGCGCGTCAAGGGAAGCCACCATTTCTTGAGTCACCCCGATGGAAGGCGAACGGTTGTCCCTGTTCATCGAGGGGAAGTCGTTGGTCCTGGCCTGATGCTAAAAATTCTGTGCGATTGCGAGATGGAACGCGACGAATTCATGGAATTGCTGAAATGATCTGCGACATTTGCGGTAAAAAAGGAGCCGAAGTCCGTTCTATGACGCGTAGTTACGGCAAAGGCGCGAATTTATTGATCATCGAGAACGTGCCTGTGGTGGTCTGTCCCAATTGCGGGGAGAGTTATCTCACCGCGGAAACGTTGCGCGAGATCGAAAGAATCAAATTGCACCGAAAGCATCTGACGAAATTGAAAAGCGTGGCAGTGGCTGAATTTGTGGACGCATGAAAATAAAACCCAAAGTCGCAAGGCTAAGGAAATGATTAGAAAACAGACAACCAAATTGATTCACTTCGGTGAATACGTGGCCGAAGTATAATGTAGAACTGGTCTACACAGATGACGAATGGTCTCCCTACTTATCCGTGAACGATGCGATGAAGCTCGATGATGTCCGTGAGGCACTTCGGCAAAAAGACTTTGCCACTGCGACCAAATTAACCCGCGTGTACAAACTCTCCCCGCTGGCTGCTTAAGAGGCACTCTGCCGGTTACGCGCGCTTTAAACCAAAAGGCGGCTGTCAGGCCGCCAGCCCGCCCCGACGTCAACGTCGGGGCTAGTTTTGCGAAGGACTTCGTCCTGGTGGCGCCAGTCCAGCGGACTTCGTAGGAATAGCACGGGGATTCGATCCCCGTGCGGCGTCCACCCGTCGCGAACGCGAATCGGGGCAGGAAATGTTCTGTTTGCGATTCATTCCGCTTCCCTCGCGATCACCTCTTCCAACGTCACCTGCAACGCCTTCGCCAGCGTCCCTTTGCGTTTGCCCGTCTCGATTTGCGAGAGATAGGGCTTGCTGATTCTCGCCGCGTCCGCGAGGTATAATCTGAGGC
>DYLD01000089.1:8788-10073 GCA_020722315.1 Syntrophus aciditrophicus | reverse complement strand
AGAAACCTGTCGTAGTAACCGCCGCCATAGCCGACCCTGCGTCCCGATCGATCAAACGCGACGGCCGGGATCAGGATCAGGTCGATCTCCTCCGGCGGAACGACGGTCATACGTTCGGCCCTGGGTTCGCGGATTCCGTAATGACCTATTTCGAGATCACCGAAGTCGTTGATGACGCACGGCACCAGTTCCCTGTCTTTGGGACGGGAAAGCGGAACGACCATGCGCTTCCCCATCTCCCAGCCCTGCGATATCAGACTGTCGGTCTGTACCTCGCTGCCGAAATTGAGGAAAACCATGATCGTAGATGCGCGGCGGACATCATCAAGCTTGAGAAGCGTCTCGACGATCCGTCGGCTTTTTGCCGCGATCTCTCCGGGAGACATCGCGTTTCTGATCTGCAGAATCCTTTTGCGGATTTCCTTCTTGTCGACAATTCCATCCAGTTCAAGATTTGCACCCATTGCAGTTTACCTTTCCGATATTTGTTTTTCGACGTAATGCATACATCAGTCGCCGAGAGCGTTGCAGAACTGCCCAAAACGGCTTCATTCGCGCTCAGGAAGCTTTTTCAACCCCCCATTTCGAGCATGAGTTTCGTCAAATCGCGGATCTGGTCGCGCAGCTTTGCCGCCTTTTCAAATTCCAGCTTGTTTGCCGCGGCCTTCATCTCTTCCTTGAGCTTGCGGATGACCGCGGTGATCTCCTTTTCGGAGCTGTAGCGTGCGGCGTCTTCCGAAACGAGATTCACGGTGACATAGTCTGCCTCATACACGGACCCCAGTAACTCGCGGATATTGGTTTTAATGCTTTCTGGCGTGATCCCGTGCTCGCGGTTGAATCTCTGCTGCAGCTCCCTGCGTCGGGTCGTTTCGTCGAGACACCGCCGGATCGACGAGGTTATCGTATCCGCGTACATGATCACAGTGCCGGCGACGTTCCGGGCGGCCCTTCCGCTGGTCTGGATCAACGATCGCTCCGAACGCAGGAACCCTTCCTTGTCCGCGTCGAGGATCGCGACAAGCGAAACCTCCGGAATATCGAGACCCTCCCGGAGCAAATTTACGCCGATCAGGCAGTCGAATTCCCCGATCCGCAGGTCGCGTACGATCTCGACCCTCTCGAGCGTATGGATGTCGGAGTGGAGATACTTGACCCGGACGCCAAGCCCCTCATAATACGAGGTAAGGTTCTCCGCCATGCGTTTCGTCAGCGTCGTGACGAGAACCCTTTCCCCGCGACCGGCGCGGTCACGGATCTCCGCAAGCAGATCATCCACCTGGCC
>DYLD01000089.1:0-8688 GCA_020722315.1 Syntrophus aciditrophicus | reverse complement strand
TTTCCCCGCGACCGGCGCGGTCACGGATCTCCGCAAGCAGATCATCCACCTGGCCTTTGACGGGCCTCACGATGATCTCGGGATCCATGAGCCCTGTCGGCCGGATGATCTGCTCAATGACACGGCCTGCGGCCCTTTTGATTTCGTACTCGGCCGGCGTAGCCGAGACGTAGATGCGCTGGTTTGGAAACGACTCGAATTCCTCGAAACGCAGCGGCCTGTTGTCCAGCGCGGACGGCAGGCGGAACCCGTACTGAACGAGGGTTTCCTTCCTTGCCCTGTCGCCCCTATACATCCCGACAAGCTGCGGGATTGTCGCGTGGCTTTCATCGATAAAGATCAGCGCGTCTTTCGGCAGATATTCCATCAGCGTCGGCGGGGGCTGCCCCGGCCTTCGCCCGGTCAAGTGGCGCGAGTAGTTCTCGATGCCGGAGCAGTAGCCCATCTCTTCCATCATCTCGATATCGAACGAGGTGCGCTGCTCGAGCCGCTGGGCCTCGAGGAGCTTCTGCTGCTCCCTTAATTCGGCCAGTCTTTCCCTGAGCTCGCTCCGGATCGCCTCTATCGCCCGCGTGAGGTTATCCTTCGTTGTCACGTAATGGCTTCCCGGATAGACGGCGATCCTCTGCAATCTCTCCAGTTTTTTCCCCCGAAGCGGATCGACGAACGAAACTGCGTCGATCGTATCGCCGAAGAACTCGACGCGGATCGCCCGGTCGTCTTCGTACGGAGGAAAGATCTCGACGACGTCCCCGCGGACGCGAAATGTCCCCCGGTGGAAGTCGATATCGTTTCGTTCGTACTGCACCTCGACGAGACGTGACAGCATCCTGTCCCGGGGAATCTCCATTCCCTCTTCGATCATCAACAGCATTCCCTGATATGCCTCGGGCGAGCCGATGCCGTAGATGCACGAGACGCTGGCGACGATGACGACGTCGCGCCGCTCCAGAAGATAGTGCGTCGCCGCATGGCGGAGCTTGTCGATATCCTCGTTGATCGCCGAGTCTTTTTCGATATACGTATCCGTGCTCGGGATATACGCCTCCGGCTGGTAATAATCGTAATAGCTGACGAAGTAGCCGACGGCGTTTTCCGGAAACAGCGCCTTGAATTCGCCGTAGAGCTGCGCGGCGAGCGTCTTGTTATGCGCGATGACAAGCGCGGGACGGTTCACAGCCGCGATGACGTTGGCCATCGTGAAGGTCTTTCCCGAGCCTGTCACGCCTAAAAGGACCTGGTGCGGCGCGCCTTTCTCTATGCCGGAAACCAAAGCGGAAATCGCCCGGGGCTGATCCCCGCGCGGCTTGAATTCACTGACAAGATTAAACTTCGGCATCCGAACTCCTAGGGGAGCGTAGACTTTTTTAGAAGTGTCTTGGTAATAGGGAGAACCTTGCAGAGCTGCGGAAGAATGCTGCCTGAAGCGCGATTTCAAAGGTTTTTCGGGGTACCCCGCCGTCGCAGCAAGGCTGTAAAGGCGTCAAGAACGCGAACAATAGAGAGCGTTTAGCCTTTGCAGCCGTAGCGAGACGTCGCGGGGTCGAAAAAGATTTCATGAGCGCGAAGGCGGCATTCTGCAAAACTCCCATGGGAGTAATCCTGTCATAATTCAGGGAAGAGCGCAAGGGGCGGGCGGGTTAGAACTGGATGCCGAGCTTCTTCATCGTTTCGTCGGTCGGCCTGCCGTTTTCATCCCATCCGAACTGCACCCAGTATTCGCGGGTCAGATTCTCGATATCGACGCTTCGTCCTCTGTTTGCGCCGGAGGAAAGGGGCGGGCGGCCGAGCGCCCTGTCGGATGCGCGCAGTGTGGCCGGGTCGATCCCTTGCTTGATATTGAATGCCTGTTTCAGCGTCTGGATCCGCTTTCCGATTTCGAGGTATTCTTCGGGAGATTTTTCCCATCCGGTCGCGGCGTTCAACCACGCAAAGATCGGAATCCTCGCGACGCCGAGAAACGAGCCGAAGAGGCAAAGCCCGCACCCATTCACGACATTGATGAACCTGCTGTTGGCGGCGGCGATCAGCGCCTTTTGGGCCGGGGATTTGAACCGGCTCTTTTTTAGGTAAAACGCCGGCGGTTTTGGGAGCCCGCCGACGGATTTCCATAGCTCCCACATCTCATAGTAGGTCAGCGATCCAAGCGTATGGCGCCCGGGGGTCGGCTCGACGCTGTAGTGCAGCGCGAAGCCCGGGTCGTTTCGTCCGTCGTGCATCGGCAATTCCTGTCCCCCGGCGTGGACGAGATGACTGTGTATCTCTTTATTGATACCGGGTTTCATCCTGGTGATCTTCTCCGCGGCGGCCTTCGATCCGTCGGCGAAGAGATCGCCGACGCCGTCGCGGGCGATCATCTTTTCGATCAGCGCCTTTATCGCGTCGGCATTGCCCCAGGACAGTTCCAGCCCGTCCGTATCGTTCTTCGTCAGAATGCCGTTTTCGTAGCATTCGATTGCAAACGCGACCGTACCCCCGGCGGAAATCGAGTCCATCCCGGCCCTGTTGAGCAGTTCGTTCAGATAAAAGATGCCGTCCGCGTCGGTGTTCATGCACAGTCCACCCAGAGACAGCATTGTCTCGTATTCCGGCCTGTGGGTCTGGTTGTATTTGCCTGCCGGCGTGCTGATTCCGCCGCAGCCGAGCGGGCACGAATAGCAGTGGTACTTCGATTTCTCGCGCTCCTTGATTGTGTCGGGGTTGAACGGGGCCGATTTGGTTGGATCGAAATCCTCGTTGCTGCCGAGCCAGTTCTTGAGCGGGGAATCTCCCCACGCAATCGATGCCTCATTCAGCGAAACCGTGCCCCACTTGCGCGAAAGGCTTAAGACCAGTCTGCCGTCCGTCCTCATCGAGACAGGCAGGATCCTCATCAGGACGCCGAGCAGCGCGACGATTTTCCCGGAAAGGGGAAATTCGGGCGGAACGGCCTTGCCGCATTTTTTGCTGAGGGCCTTTATGCCGGCGCTGTCGTGCACCAAAATGGGTTTTTTGCCGTCAAGCGCTACCGCCTTCAACCGTTTTGAACCCATCACGGCGCCGAGACCCGAACGGGCGGCGATACGCCCTCGATCCGTGCAGATTCCCGAAATCAGTGAGAGCTTTTCTCCCGCCTGGCCGATGACGGCCGCGCGCAATGTCGGGGAGTTTTCGGAGATCAGCATCTCCTCGGCCTCGACCGAGTCCTTCCCCCAGAGATGGCCGGCATCCCGCAGTTCCGCGGTTTTGCCGTTCGCATAAAGGTAAACTGGTTTTTCACTGATGCCCGAAAAGAAGATTCCGTCGTAGCCGCAGCGTTTGATCGCCGGCGAGAAGAAACCGCCGCAGTTTGCATCCCCCCATGTGCCGGTCAGCGGCGATTTCGCCGCGGCGGTCCACCTTCCGGTGAAGAGGGTTCCCGCACCGGTCAGCAGGCCCGATACAAGGCCGAGTACGTTCTCTGGGCCGAGGGGATCCGCACCGTTCGGAATCATCCGGTAGAGGTAATAGGCGGCAAGCCCGATACCGGAGAGGTACTGTTCGTAAACAGCGTCAGGAACGGCACGTTCTTCGATCCTGCCGGTGCCGAGATCAACAAGCAGAATTTTTCCGGTGTATCCGTGGGCCATTCTTTTTTACCGATAGGTTAGATAGCCCAAGACCTCTGCAGAACTCTGCAAAACAGTTTTAATCGCGCCCGGTAAGCTTTTTCAAAACTCGCAGCAGAGAGAGTTTTGGGCCTTTTTCATGGAACGGGGCGTTCATAGCCCGCGACGGTTACCGACGTCTTTACAACCTCCTGCTTGTCCTGTTTGTAAAGCAGCATGAAAGGGATGGAGGCGTTGGGTGCAAGAGCGGCATTCGAAAAATCGCTGCCCTCCGGATTGGACAGTTCGCGTTCGATTTCGGTTTCAGTCAGTGTGCCGAGCTCCTCATCGGACAGAATGTTGCCGCAATAGGCATATTTTTCTGTCAAAACGGCCCCGTTGATGTCCGCAACAACCAGCCGCATTTTGATTCTCGCAACAGTGGCAGGCGTTTGATTGACGACGGTTCCCTTGATGACCTGCAGATTGCCCACTATGATATTCGGCGCGGTGCGAACGGTCATCTCCTTGATAACCAACTCTTCCTTTACAGGGCTCTTTTCTTGAACCTGTTGCGGTTGTTGTGTTGCGCTTGCGGGGATCACCTTCTCCAGAAACGGGACTTCCTTTAAGTAAGGAGAAACAAACTCCCAGACACCCGATCTCACGTCAGGTTCAATATAGAGAAAGACGCCGCCGGCGACACTCACGGCAAAAACGAGAACCGCAACAGCTTCCAGTATCCATTTGGCCCATCCCCGGTGTTTTCTTTTCGTTTCCGACGGCTTTTCCTCTTCCTCCCGGGATTGGCTTTCCTGTTTCTCGAAAGCCTCGGCCGGTTCTCTTTCAAAATCCATGACGGGTTCTCCGGCAACACTCTCCGCCCCTGTATCCGGGCGGGTGCTGAAAATTTCCGTATCTGCCTGCGGCTGTGCCGAAGGTTGTTCACGGGGCGGCAGTCGGTCTTCAGACGGCCTTTTGGCGTCGCTTATTCTTATCGAGGGAATTTCTTCGGACAGCTCCGCGCCGGCTCCTGTCGGCCTGGGCTGGAAAAAGACATGCTGGCAGCGAGTACAACGCACCCATACGCCTTCGCCTTCGATCAGGCTCTCATCAAAGCGATACTGGGTTTCGCATTTAGGACATTGTATAATCATAGGAACTCCTTTTTGTTTAGTCTGTACTTCCGACTATGCGAATATCACGAAGATAACGATATTTTTCGTTATAATCAAGACCGTAGCCGACAACAAACTCATCTTCTATTGAAAATCCCACATAATCGGCACTAAAAGGAACGATCCTTCGCTTCGGCTTATCCAGAAGAACACAGACCCTGAGCGTTGCCGGTTGCCTCTGTTTGATGACTTCGACAAAATAGGAAAGGGTAAGGCCTGTATCTACAATATCCTCTACGACAAGCACATCCCGACCTTTCACCGGCGTTTCCAGATCCTTTGTGATGGTGATGTTGCCCGACGTTTCCTTTTTCGCTCCATAACTGGCAATCCTGACGAAATCAACCGTGCAGGGGATTTGCATCTCCCGGATCAGATCGGAGAGGAAAATACACGCGCCTTTGAGAATGCCGACGACAACAGGGTTTTTCCCGTTGTATTCGCCGGCGATCGTCGCGGCAAGTTCTTTCACCTTATCTCTGATCACCTGTTCCGTCAGGAGAATTTTCGTCGCAGATTCCGCCATTGTCAACCTCCGTGCCTATTTTTTAGTGTTGGTTAGGATAAGATGCGAAAAGTTCTTTCCGGCCACGAATCATAATTCGCCCCGCAGACTAAACTACGATGTGAACCATGTCAACAAAAAACCACAATACCCGATTGCCGTTTTGATGCAAACGTGTTAGTGGCACCGCGTCGGTCATTCGATCCCGCCGGGCTGCTGGACAAAACAACGGCCTGCATGATAGGCTGACAGAAACTAGAGAACGAGTGACGATATCACAGGAGAGTTTTTTCTTGGACGAAAATCAATCGGCCCGAGCTGCAGACAAAGGAAGAACCCCCCCCAGCAATCCAATCAATCTGGACGACCTGCTTCTGTCCGTCGAAAAACCGAGCCGCTACACCGGCGGGGAGCTGAACGCCGTCAAGAAGGACTTCGATGCGTGCCGCGTCCGCTTTGCGCTCGCGTTTCCCGATGTTTACGAAGTCGGCATGTCGCATCTCGGCCTCCAGATACTCTACCGGATTCTAAACAATCTTCCGGACGTCGTCTGCGAGAGGTGCTATGCCCCGTGGCCGGACATGGAACAGAGGCTCCGCGGCCGGAAACTTCCCCTCTGTTCGCTTGAGTCACGGCGGCCGCTCTGTGATTTCGATATCGTCGGCTTTTCGATCCAGTACGAGCTTTCCTACACCAACGTCCTGATGATGCTCTCCCTGGGCGGCATCCCGCTCAAGCGCACGCAACGAGGCGACGGCCACCCGCTGGTTATCGCCGGCGGCCCGTGCGCGTTCAATCCCGCCCCGCTGTCCGATTTCATCGACGCATTCGCGATCGGCGAGGGCGAGGAGGTCATCACCGAAATCGTCGCGTCGTTCGCCGAAACACGCGACCGGGGCGGCAAGAGGGACGAGCAGCTCGAAAAACTGGCCTCGATCCCCGGCGTTTACGTCCCGGCGCTACACACAAAGGACAGCCGGATCAAAAAGAGGATCATCGCCGATCCCGACGCCTGGCGCGAGCCCTCGTCCCCGATCGTCCCGCTGATGAAGACGATCCACGACCGGATCAGCCTCGAGATCGCCCGGGGATGTACGCGGGGCTGCCGTTTCTGCCAGGCCGGTATGGTCTGGCGCCCCGTCAGGGAAAGAACCCCCGCCGTACTCGAGGAGATGGCGGAAAAGATGCTCCGAACGACCGGGCACGACGAGATATCGTTGCTTTCACTCAGCTCCGGCGATTATTCCCGGATCGAAGATCTGCTGCGGACGTTGATGGACCGCTACTACCCACGCAGAATCGCGATGGCGCTGCCGTCGCTCCGCGTCGAGACGCTGAGTTCGCAATTGATCGAGGACGTGAAAAGGGTCAGAAAGACCAGCTTCACGCTCGCCCCCGAGGCGGGGACGCAGCGGCTGAGGGACGCGATCAACAAGGGCAATACCGAAGAGGATCTGCTCGAAACGACGTCCAGGGTGTTCGCCGCTGGCTGGCGGACGGTCAAGCTCTACTTCATGATCGGCCTTCCCGGGGAAACAAACGAGGATATCGAAGGAATCGCCGATCTTGCCTACAGGGTTCTCAAAACGGCGAAGAACGGCGGGGAGGTCAAGGTCAGCCTTTCGACATTCGTGCCCAAGCCCCATACACCGTTCCAGTGGGAGAGGCAGATCAGCATCGAAGAGGCCGTCGAAAAGCAGAATTATCTCAAGAACCGCCTGAAGAGCCGCAACCTCAGCGTCAAATGGCACGACGCCGGGATGAGCTTTCTCGAAGGCATCTTCTCCCGCGGCGGCGCCGAGACGGGCGCGCTGATAGAGACGGCCTACAACCTCGGCTGCCGCTTCGACGGCTGGGGGGACAAATTCCGTTTCGCGTTATGGGAGGAAGCCTTCCGGAAAACCGGGCTCGACGCCGCATCGTATCTGCGGGAGCGTTCCCCGGACGAGGAATTCCCGTGGGACATAATCGTAAGCGGCCTGGACAAATCCTTTCTTTTATCGGAGGCCCAAAAGGCCCGATCGCAGGCGGCGACGCCGGATTGCCGAAGCGGCCCGTGCAGCAACTGCGGCGTCTGCGATCATAAGAAAATCAAGGTCATCACGGTCCCCGAAGAAGCCCCCGCCGGCGCGTTCGTCTCGACGTTTTCGGACCGAAGTACGGTCGGAAAGAACGAGAAGAGCTACCGTATCCGCTTCACGAAGATCGGCCCGGCAAAATTTCTCTCCCATCTGGAGCTTTCATCCGCCCTCAGACGCGCAATGACGATCGGCGGCATCTTTTTCGTTTACTCGCAGGGGTTTCACCCGCATCCGCATATCTCCTTCGCCGGGGCGACCTCCGTGGGAATGGAAAGCCTCTGCGAATTGGCCGACATACGCATCTTTGACCCGCTCGTCGAACCCCAAAAGCTCATCGGGCGGATCAACGCCGGTCTGCCCGAAGGAATTGAAGTCACAGAAATCACGGAGCTTCTACCAATTCATGTTTCCCTTGCCGAGCTTGTAACCGGGTTTTCCTACGATATTATTCCCCCGGAAAAAACAACGGACGCCGAAAACGAACAACTCCAAGCTGCGATACGGCGCTTTCTAGCCGAAGACCATTTCTTTGTCAAAAGGGTCAGCGACAAAAAGGAAAAGATAAAGGATATCCGGCCGTTCGTGGCAGGGATAACCCTCGACAGGCCCTCCGGCGTGATACGCCTTTTGGCGAATTCCGGGTCGCAGGGAACGATCCGCCCCGGAGAGCTTCTGACCTCGGTTTTGGGCTTCACGCCCGACGAGGCCCTCCGTTTTCGCATCATCAAAACCGCCGTCCGCTCCGCCGACGGGAAGTTTTTGGGTTCATCCGTTAGCTGATGTGCTTCATGCAGAAAGAACCGTTGTTTTTCCAGCACCGCCCCTTTGTCCTTTAGCCTTTCCAAAATCCTTTAAATTAAAGGCTGCATAGGGTGCGCCGCGCGCCCTCAACCATTTTTGCCTTAAACAGGTGTCTCGCCATCCATGATATCCATGATAACAATTTGATAATACTCGAAAATGATAAAATATTCCCGCTTGACATTCGTGAAAGCAAGTGCTTGAGTACGTAATCAAGAAATCATCTTTTTGCCTTGCCGGTTGTGTCTATTGCGTCGACGTGTTTGAGCTGTTGGGACTAAGAAAATCATTTGTATTGGGCGATAATCAACTAGTTTTGGTTAATATAGGAGGATTTGGGGAATGAAACTTACAGCAATCATCGAACGGGAAGGCTCTGGCTATGTCTCATTGTGTCCCGAATTAGATATTGCAAGTCAGGGTGATACTATTGAAAGCGCAAGGGATAATCTTCAAGAGGCACTCGAATTATTCTTTGAAACGGCATCTCCTGAAGAAATACTTGCCTGTGATCTGGATTATACCACCACCCACTAAAAATCGCATAGAACCAGAAA
>DYLD01000329.1 GCA_020722315.1 Syntrophus aciditrophicus | reverse complement strand
TGGGGAAATGTCAATTCCTGTTGCCCTGATCCTTCGTTTAACCACCTTCACATAACGCGTGGCATCAGCGGACGCCGAGCGAGCCGAAGGCGAAGCGAGGGCACCGGGGCGCTTTGGGCGAGACTCTTGCGCAAGCAAGAGGCTTGCCCAGCCCCGGCGTTCCGCTCAATCGCTCGTTATGTGGGATCTTTCACAAACAGATAGTCTTTCATTGAATAGGAAATCTTTGGAAACGCCTTAAGGATCTCTTTATCTGTCGTAATCAAAGGGGCCCCAATCTCTTCGGCAATAGCGACAAATTCTAGATCGTAGGTGGTGCACTTGGATCTTTCAATTAATTCTACAACTTTCGCCGGTTGAGCGGATATCTCTCGGTTGAGAAAAAATAGTTCAGCCTCTTCTGCGATCCGTATTGCATTTATTGAGGAAACTAGTTTTTTCCGGATATACTCAGCAAGAACATTTCGAAATTCATATCGCCAAAGGTGGGAGGTAAGCCACTGAGGATCTTTTAGGAATAATTCATTGGTTAATTCAGTGAATTGGCCAGGCAGAAAATGATAAACGATTACTTGAGTATCGACGACTATCATTTTCTGCCCTTGTTAATCATTTCAGACAATTCTTCATCTTTGAGGAAACCCTTTACCAATTTTCTCAATTGTTTTACTTTCTCAAGTTCGGTCTGAGGATCGATCTTTCGAGGGAAAAGCATCTCGTGCAGGCATGCAATGATTTCGTTGTTTACGCTTCGAAAGTTTCTCTTTGCCCGCTCTTTAATAGCTTCGTGAATAGACGGGGGAATGTTCTTCACCAATATGGAACTCATATGCCCACCTCCTTATACCAATAAGGTAGCATAATGGTTCTCCTGTTTCAAGCCGAAAGGCTCCCGTCCCACATAACGCGGGATGATCAGCGAGACGACCATCGCGGATCTCGAGGTTTGAGGACTCGAGTACATCCTGGGGGCTCGCATGCGGAGCACCTCAGAGGTGAAGGACCAAGTGCTGTCCAGAGCGGGAAGATACCAGATGGTCCACTCCTCCCCGGAGACTGCCGAGGATCCGTCCGGTCTCCAGGTAAAGGAAGTCTGGGTAGATGATCACCGGTATGTCGTCTGCCGGAACCCCGATCAGGCGAAGAGAGACGAGGCCGTGCGCGCGGCCATCCTGGAGTCGCTGGAGAAGGCCCTGACGGCGGGGGAGAAGTCCCTGGTCGGGAATCGCGGCTATCGCCGGTATCTTCGATCCGCCGGTCAGAGCTTCGCCATCGACGAGGGGAAGGTTGCCGAGGAGAAGCGATACGATGGGAAGTGGGTTCTCCGGACCAACACCACCCTTCCATCCGAGGAGGTGGCTCTTCGCTACAAGCAGTTATGGACCGTGGAAGCCCTGTTCCGGACGATGAAGTCCGTCCTGGACACCCGACCGATCTTCCACAAGGTCGATGAGACCATCTGCGGACACGTGTTCTGCTCGTTCCTGGCGCTGAAGCTCATGACCGAACTTCGGCACCGCCTGGA
>DYLD01000328.1 GCA_020722315.1 Syntrophus aciditrophicus | reverse complement strand
TTTTTCGATAGATACATCGTTGCTCCGCCTCCTGGGCCATTAAAATAGCCCCTAATCGATGCATGTTCCGGGCCAGCACAGCCAATGCCACATAGCGCTTGAATCCGGTAATACCATGATCCGGACATTGATCCAGGCCATGCTGTTCTAAGGCGTTAATCGCCGATTCTACCGCCGAATGCTGGTGGCGGAGACGGACAAATTCAGGGTCCGATTCCCGCCTTTTTTCTTCCGCAGATGGACGCCCTTTTTTCGGTAAAACAACCATGGGTAGTATTTCTCTGAGCGCAGCCTGATTGGCTGGACTGTGGAATCCTTTATCAAAGCTCATGGAATGTACGCCACTAAAACGGGACTGCGTTGCTTGGGCCATCGGGACCGCCAACTGGTCATCGGTGGTCTGCTCCATCACCGCATGGTGCAGAATAAAACGGTGCTGATCTTCGACAATACACACCCGCAAACCCAATTCTACGGGAACCCCTGCTTTTCCTTTGCTGATCCATTCGGTGTGGGGTTCAAAGATTGAAAAAACCTTTTCGCTGTGTGGAATCTTTTCGCCGTGTAATACCCGGCGACGGATTTGGTCGATCTGTCGGCGGGCGTGTTCGAGATATCCTTCGAGCACCTGTGCGGCATCGGAGAAGCCTTCTGCTTTCAAGGCATGAGCGGTCTCTGTGGCCCGTGCGACATGCTGCTCAGCCAGAGCCAGATAATCCGCATAGGCTTCCTGCGTGCGCGCATCATGTGCGGCGCGCTTCTGCGGGTCTTGCGCCGTTGAGTGTTTTATTTTCTGGAGCGTCCGGTAGCTTTTTTTGAAGCGGTTCAGTTGATAGCGCCATTGTCGCCACGTCGTCGCGCCGAGTAATGGGTCTGCCTGGCTTGCCGTTTCTATGGTTTTTCGAATCGCATCCAGCAGCAGGTTAATATCGGTCGGATAATGCACCCGCGTTTCTACGACGAAAGAATCACACCGCACGCTGAGCCCTTCTTCGGCTTTTTTTTTGAGCAGAACATGCCCCGCCTGCACCACTTCCTGATTGATCCGATCCAATATTTCCGGGGTAAACAATCTCAGGTTATCTTTGATGGTTTGCAGATGGTAGCGTTGATCGGTATTTTCGCCCCATTCTCCATGTCCCAGCATTTCCCGGATGACCAGATGATGGTTGGCTAAATCATGGATGCGATCGTAATCTGCGTTAAGACCCAGCCGCATCGTACCCAACACCAATATTTTCCAGAGAGCCATTCCAGGACGGCCTTTTTCGACGCTGACCAGGGTTTTGCCATCGGCTTGTACGGGGCGCATATCCTCCAGGATGGTAAATACCCGTTCCCGGAGTTCCGGTTGCATATAAATGTGTTGAAGGCCACGCAAGAGGCGCGGAATATCATCCCGCGACTTGGGATCAATCTGGATAGCAGAAATATCGGTTTCACCAAAAACCATTTGCGCGTTAATCACTTTTCTCATGACGAAGATTTTCCGTAAGTCTGGATATTGCGTTAAAAAACACCCATGCTTTCAATGG
>DYLD01000327.1 GCA_020722315.1 Syntrophus aciditrophicus | reverse complement strand
CCATCGAAGCGAGGGTTGAAAATCTAAGGAAATCCTGAATCTACAAGTATTGCTCTAAAGTTGCCGGTGAAATACCATGATCCCAGAGACTTTGTAATGGCTTTTTGGCGGGGGGTGGAGGCGGTGGGTATTGCAGACATCAGGGCGGGAGAAAAAACGCCCTGGGCCTGAGGCATTGAGGCTTCATCTGACTTAAAACAGCGGCTATACGTTTGCTGGGGCGTTGACTTTGTCTTCGGACTTTTTCGTTGTTACAAAATGACAAATTTAATTGCGGGGTTCAAGCCTTATTATTTTTTTGTAAACTAAGGCGCCAGACCTCGCATTGTTTATGATAATTTACTGAAAATGTTAAAATATGTACGGATTACGGACACATTTCGGTTGACATCTCGAACCGTCTCAGCTTATAGAAAGAAAAAAATTCACTCCTTTTCAACCGGCGATGTCTCCCAAGGTTAAGACAGTCCTATCACTGTTATGCTGACAAAAATAAAGACATTCCAAAACAATCTAAACGAGCTACTTAGCCGCCACGCGCTTGAGGATTTATTTTCTCTTCCGTTACCCACAGGACCTACTTCGTTTCATACGTCATTCATATTCCCCAAGACAACTGATTACCGCGATTGGATTCTCGAAAGAGAAAAACTAAGAGATTACGAAGCCATAGTGGGCCAATCCGCTCAATGTCTATATAATCAAATCACTGTTCGGGAGGATGTTCCTGTTGCTCGGGCAAACGCTCGTTCAAAGGTAAACGGAATTTATATTATAGCGGACTCTACTGGTGAAATTCTGTACATCGGCAAATCTGGTGCTAATTTCAAGGACGTCTGCAATGATTTAGTGATAAACCGCATCCTCGACCATCTCGTTCCTGAATCGATTAACAAAATGCAAAACACACCGGACCTCTGGCGGCGAATTGAAGCAGGTGAGAATGTTCAGATCTGTTACTGGTCTGGATTAAATCGCCTCGTGCCGACATTACTGGAACTCTACCTATTGAATAAATATTACGTAGCACGGGGGACCTTGCCTCCTTTGAATAAACGGAGGGGTCGAACGAATAATACTGCATAACCAATCACTTCAGCGGAGGGCTTACAGCCACCGCTGAATTTAGTCGTTGGGCTCCCGAACCAGCCCATGGCGAAAGGATAGGAAGGAATTAATGGCACGAAGGAAAAAGACAATGACCAAACGACCGATTGAGTCTTATGAGCACAAGGACAAGCAGCGAGTCAACAACCCGCCGGTTGGACTGGTGACGCCGGCTACCGACCCGGACGCCGGGCAGAAGAAAAGAACTTACGCCTACGACCCGCACCTCGACCCGCAGCTCGTCTGGGCGGGCAAGGCGGAGCACACCTCCTTCGAGGTGCCGACCGTCTCGCTGCACGTCCACGAGCGGATTGAGCCGCGCACCATCATCGAGGCGGTGCGCAAGCGAAACGGCAACGGACACTCCGTGCAACCGTCGCTCTTTGATGTAGAACGCAACGAGCCCCTACGCGAGGCCATCGAGTTCTAT
>DYLD01000088.1 GCA_020722315.1 Syntrophus aciditrophicus | reverse complement strand
CGGCAAGCTCAGGTCGTTATAAATTGATAAATGATCTGATGGGTAGCGTCCTAGCCTTTCTTCAGAGAAGAGATGGCTAACAATCGCTCCGAGAGGGACGCTCTGCCGGCAAGCCGGCTCCGCGCCCCACAAGCTAAATGTTATGTGTCTTTCTATACGGATAGTGTTGATGTAAAGCAGTCAAATAAACAATTCAAAGCCGTGTGGTGGCCCGCTTCGGGCCTTATGGAATATCAATCATCAGGGATTATATTTCAAATAAAAACCGAATATTTACAAACATCGGAGGCCATATGGACAACGTCAAAGGACTATTTTTTGATGTAGGGGGAACCGTGTTCGATTGGAAAAATACGGCCCGGGAGAAAATTCAGCAATTGGCTGATGAAAAGGGACAAGCGATAGACAGCGAGGCCTTCGCCAATGACTGGCGAGGAAAAATGTTTAAGATTCACACCCAGGTGAGGCATGGGAACCTGCCCTGGATGAATTCGGACGACATGCATCTTAGGGCATTGGATAACATGGCAATCAATTATCCGGTCTTGACCACTATTGACCGGATGGCCCTCGTAAAATCCACTTGGCATGGCCTTAAAACCTTTGCTGGCGCTCCGGAAGCGATCAACCGTTTGCGAACAAAATATACGGTAGTGGTGCTTACGATTTTGAGCTGGGAAAGCATCGTCAACAGTTCAAAGGCGGCCAAGGTGCAATGGGATGGTATCCTGTCATGCGAATTCTTAGGCTACTACAAACCTTCACTGCAGGCCTACCTGAAAGGAACCAATCTCCTGGGATTGAAACCGGCAGAAGCCATGATGGTCTCTGCGCATGAAGGGGATTTGGTAGCGGCCCAGGCTGCCGGGATGCATACGGCTTATGTAAACGTCCCGGAAGCAGACAATGTATCTGAAGGCTTTGATCAACCAAGCGAGACCAATTTTGATGTTGAGGCCAAAAATTTTGAAGCCTTGTGCAAGATTCTAAAAGTATGATGTTCAGGTGATTTTATACTCACCGATAAAGTTGACATGCCCAAACATCCTGCGAAGTAAATAATGAAGTTTGAAATAGCGCTTAAATATTTCATTAGACAACTGGAACATTGAAAACGCCACACAACAATCAAATTCAGCAGACACAAAAAGCCGCGCTGCTGATTTGAGGCGTTCGCTGATAAATGATTAACTACAATCTGGACTCGAAAAAACATGAAATATGGCGTACAATTTAAACCCAGGGCAGTTAAAGATATCGAAAAGTTGCCATCACGTGTACAAACAAACATTATTAAAAATATTGAGGTAATGAGCGATGATTTGTCCGGGGATGTTAAAAGACTCACGAATTTTACCCCTGAATATCGGTTACGAGTTGGAGATTACAGGGTTTTGTTTGAAATAGAAAACAAAAGCATCATTGTTTACAGGGTTCGCCATCGACGTGAAGTTTATAGATAAAAGGAGTCTTTATGGAATTCAATACCCAAATAATAAAGAAGAACGGGAAGAATGAATTTGTTGTTCTGCCCTATGACGAATTTCAAAAAATCCAGGAAGAACTCGATTCATACGAAGATATTAGATGTCTTAGAGAAGCTAAAATAGCAGAGAAAGACTCTCCAACTATCGGAATTGCCGAATTAAAGAAGAGAATTACGGGGCGAACAAGGAAATCCAGCCGACCTCGTAAACTCGGCGGCTGATTTTTTGTCGTTCGGCCAAACGAAGAAAGGAAAACACATGAAGAAACAGATGATCCCAGTCTGCATCCTAGGTTCTATCTTTTTTGCTGCGTTGCTTGGCGGCTGCGGTCTTGCGAAAGAGCCGATGCCCGGCGGTAAATCTCCAGCAGCTGTGACCAAACCGGAGGTGGTTGCGGCTGCAAACTTCGCGATCAAGGAAGAAGAAAAGGCGATCCAGAATAACAAAGAGACGCCAGCGGCGAAATTGAGCCTGGTCTCCATTCTCAGCGCTGAAGAACAAGTCGTCGCTGGTATGAACTACCGTCTCAAACTGAAGGTAAAATTGGACGGTAAGGAAAAGAAGGCGGGGGCAACCGTTTGGTGGCAGGCGTGGAACAAGGAAGCACCGTACAAATTGACTTCGTGGAAATGGCAATAGATTCGCAGGCCGAACCATCCGCTGGAGGCAACGCGGCTTGGCCGGGCGCCTCAGCTTGAGACGTTGGGTTTCTTAGAAAAATGAGAGGCGCGAATAAAAAGAGTAATATTGTGCGTATGAATTCTGTTGGTTGGAAGTTTGGCTTGGGGAGAAGATTATCCGAATCAGACAATAGAGCAGATCGCGCTTGCTCCTGAAAACCGGGAAGGGATTACAGTCTTTTTTGATGGCGCGGGTTTTGAGACTAAACTGAATAAAGAGGATAAATTCGGCGATGTAAAATATGGGGTAAGATCAGCTCCTCTCGAAGAATCCTGAAAATCTCGATCCCGAATTACAAATCAGGCATCCTTGCCTACTTAAGATTTTCGCACCTCATCGGGCCCCCTGGAAGGCACAAACAACAAAATCAAAACCATCAAACGAATGGCCTACGACTTTAAGAGATATGGAATTCTTCAAACTCAAAATTATGGCCCTTCATGAAACAAAGTACGATTTAGTCGGATGAACCGAAATAAGCCAGAGATGAAAAGTCGGGAGGAGCTGGACAAGCAGGATCATGTGAGCTTAAAAAAGGGGAAGTACACCTGCAAAGATTACCGGGAAGAGATGATTCTTCTCGGCCTCAAAAGAAGATTGTACCGGCCGGATCTCACCGAAGAAGAGAGAACGGAGATTTTGAAAGAAATCGAGGCGATCGAAAAAACATGGTGAGACCTTTGAAAATTGGTGCCTGAAGCGCTATTGATTTTTCTTAAAGGTTCCCCGCCGTCAAAGAGCAAGGCCTTTAAAGGGATCAAGAACATAAACGATCCCAGGATGTTAAGCCTTTGGAGCGTTGAGCGAGTCGTCGCGTGGTCGAAAAAGATTTCCTGAGCGCGAAGGTAGCATTTTTCAAAGATCCTGGTATATTTCCATATAAGGGGGTTTGTCATGGCAATGGTATTGGTCGAACAGCAAGATAATCTGGCTATCTTCACGCTGAACAACGGGGTGATAAACGCGATCGGCCCCGATCTTGTGCAGGATCTATCCAAAACCCTTCATGAAATCAAAGGGGAGGCGCGCGGGATGGTTCTGTGCGGCGGCGAGAAGTTCTTTTCGATAGGGTTTGACCTCCCGGCACTGATAAAGATGAGTAGACCGGAGATGTCGGAGTTTTTCTATCAATTCAACCAGGTCGCACTGGATCTTTACACCGTGCCGTTTCCATCCGCATGCGCGCTGGCAGGCCACGCAACGGCCGGGGGCAATATCTTTGCCCTGATGTGCGACTATCGTCTTGCAATACCCGGAACGAAAAAAATAGGGCTGAACGAGATCCGCCTCGGACTCCCCGTCCCTTACCTTGCCGATATGATCCTGCGCCAGGTCGTCGGGGATCGGGTTGCGACCCGGATGATTTATAGCGGTGAGTTTCTGTCGTTTACGGACGCATCTTCGGTAGGACTTATCGACGAGCTTTGCCCGGCGGAAGAGCTGAGACAAACCGCAATCGATAAAATTGCAGGGCTTGCCGCGTTTGATGCCCGGCCTTTTTCTGCGGTAAAGGCGTACCGCACGGAGGAAATCAAAAACAAATACGAGAAAAACAACAGGACAAAAAACGAGTTCTTCCTCGATTGCTGGTTCAGCGAATCAACGCAGAAAATACTGAAGGATGCAGCCGACAGATTCTGAACGGAGAAACCTGTCGGGATTCCGGCGGGCCGGGGATGCCGCAGCTCAAGATTTTCACGACTCGATAAGCGGGGCAAACAACGAAAGCACGGCAAAACCATCGATGACGTAAAGCATCCAGTGAACCTCGTTGCCTTTCCTTAGAAGCAGCTTGATCAGCGTATAAATCAGAAAACTCCAGATTACCCCTTGCGTGATGCTGTACGTCAGCGGAATCAAAACAACTGTCGCACAGGGACAAAGACGCCAGACCTTTGAAAAATGCTGCCTGTAGCGCGATTTTAAAGATTTTTCGGGGTACCCAGCCGTCAAAGCCAAGGCTCTAAAGGCGTCAGGACTGGTTTGGATTGATTCAACAAAAGTAGTCATGCATCAGCTGTATCGCCTCGGCCATATCGCTGATCTGCCCCGCCTTCTCGCGGAACCGGGCGCCTCCGTGAAGCCCCTTTGTGTACCAGAGAAGGTGTTTCCGAAAATCCCTGACACCCACCCGGTCCCCAAAGAATTTCACGGAGAGTTCAAGATGGCGGATGATGAGAGCTTCCCGCTCGGCGAGCGACGGAACGAACGTCTCGCCGCCATTCAGGTAGGAAACAATATTGGCGATAAGCCATGGATTCCCGAGAACGCCCCTGCCGATCATGACCGCATCGCATTTGGTTTCGTTAATCATCCTTGCTGCATCCTGAGGGGTGCGGATATCGCCGTTTCCGATCACCGGGATATGAAGGGATTGTTTCAGCGTACCGATTAAACTCCAGTCCGCCCGGCTGCTGAATCCCTGATCCGCGCTGCGGGGATGGATCGAAACGGCATCAAAACCTGAGTCCTCCGCAAGTTTAGCTATTTCGAGCGCGTTGAGCTGACGGGCGTTCCAGCCGGAACGTATCTTCACCGTCAACGGCAACGATGTCGCTTTTCTCATTTTCTCCATCACGGCACCGGCAAGCTTAGGGTCTTTCATCAGCGCCGCGCCGGCGCCCGTTTTTACAACCTTCTTTACCGGGCATCCCATATTAAAATCTATTAGGTCTACTCCGTGCTGTTCCACAATTTTCACCGCATCGGCAAGAATGGCCGGTTCATTGCCGAAAAGCTGGATCCCGAGCGGCCTATCCGACGGATCGGATTCAATATACCTCATGGTTTTTTTCGTGTTCCGGATAAGTCCGGCCGCGCTGATCATCTCGGTAAAGGCAATCCCGCAACCAAACGGCCGGGCGATGATCCGAAACGGAAGGTCGGTTATTCCCGCCATCGGGGCGAGAAAAACGTTGGTTTTTATCTGCAGGTGGCCGATGTTCATCAGGCATTCTTTTCGCTGCTTCGTTCTTTGATGATTCTCTCCGCCCGGCGAAGTTCCTCCGTTGTGTTTACCCCCATAACTTCGTCGTGATCAGAAACCATAAGCGACACGGCCCGTATGCCGTCTTTGTATGCAATTTCAATGATATCGGTGAGATAATATTCCTTCTGGACGTTGTTATTCTTGAGCCGGCCGACAGCGGAAAAAAGAAATTCGCTTTCGACACAGTAAATCCCGGAGTTTATCTCCCGGATCAGTTTCTCTTCGGCGTTTGCATCCTTTTCCTCAACAATCTTGATGATTCGCCCGTCAACTGCCTTGACCACCCTGCCGTAACCGGTCGGATCGTCAAGAATCGTCGTCAGGACGACGACAGCCGCCCCATCCTGCATTTTTTTGTTGTAGAGGCTCTTCAGCGTTTCCGGCCTGATCAGCGGAACATCGCCGCAGAGAATAATGACATCTTCTCTTGCCGCGCCAAACGCGCTTTTTGCCTGAAGGACGGCATGGCCGGTCCCGAGCAGTTCTTTTTGTTCAACAAACACAAGATCATCGTCGTGAAAAAGTTCCCTAACCCGCTGTGCCTGATGGCCGATCACCGCAACGATCTTTCCGGAGCCCGCCGCCCGCGCCGCTGCGATCACATAGGCAAGCATCGGAACGCCGCCAATCGGATGCAGAACCTTTGCCAGATCGGACTTCATCCTGGTTCCCTTGCCCGCCGCAAGGATGATTGTCGAAAACGCCTTGTCCATGATCAGCCTCCAGGAGATGAAACAACTAAAACCAATCTATCAAATTGCACCCAAAAAAGACAACGTTTATCGTGCGAAAGGTTAATTGACTAGGGAGTCTTTTTCCGTTATAGAGTCCTATCAACAACGGGTTTGATAACATTTCCGATACTCTGACATCGGATCGTTGTGTCAGTCATTCGGAAAACACGCTGTTTTTTTGTTGAATTTCAATCTGCAACAAAGGAGGGGCTTTCCTCATGACAAATGTTCTGCTTATCGGAAACGGGGCCAGAGAGCACGCAATCGCCGAGGCGATCATGCGCTCGACCAAAAGCCCCCGGCTCTATTCGTTTATGAAGGCAAACAATCCCGGAATCGCCTCCCTTTCGGAAACAATCCGTCTGGGCAGATATGACAACCCGGAGGAAATCGTCGCGTTCGCCCGTGAAAACAAAATCGATTTCGCCGTTGTCGGTCCGGAGGATCCTCTGAGCCATGGCGTTGTCGATGCACTTTCGGCAAACGGCATACCGGCCGTCGGGCCGACCAAATCGCCGGCGCGCCTGGAAACTTCCAAATCATTCACGCGGAGCCTGCTTGATAAATACGGTATTGCCGGGAATCCCCGCTTCCGGAATTTCAAGACAATGGACGGCATCGAGGCCTTTCTCGATGAGATTCCCGCAATCGTCATCAAACCGGACGGCCTGACCGGCGGGAAAGGCGTTCTCGTCCACGGAGATCATTTCCAGACCAAGAAGGAGGCGCTCGCATTCTGCCGGGATATTCTAACATCCCATGCCGGCGTTACGCTCGAAGAAAAACTCGACGGGGAGGAGTTCTCGCTGCAGTGCCTCTGCGACGGGAGAACGGTCGTCGCGACGCCGCCGGTTCAGGACCATAAACGGCGCTTTGCCGGCGATGCAGGCCCGAACACCGGCGGGATGGGCTCGTACTCCTGCGCCGACCATTTGCTGCCGTTTCTCAAGGCCGGTGATGTCGCCGCCGGTCTCGAAATAACGAAGAAGGTCGCCGCGGCGCTTCTCGAGGAAACCGGACAGCCTTACAAAGGCGTCATGTACGGCGGCTTTATGACAACCGGAAACGGCGTCAGGCTGATCGAGTACAACGCCCGTTTCGGCGATCCCGAGGCGATGAATATCCTGCCGCTGCTCAAAACCGATTTCATCGAGATCTGCGAGCATATCATCAACGGGACTCTCGAGAGGATTGCAATCGAATTCGAAAAGAAGGCAACGGTTTGCATCTATATCGTCCCGAAGGGATACGGCCTGCCCGCCGATTATCACGATGCGGCATCGTCGAGTGCGAAAATTGAGGTGGGCGATCCCGGACATGCGAGGCTCTACTTTGCCTCGGTGGATCAAAAGGAAGACGGCCTCTATCTGAGCGCGTCGCGCGCGATCGGCATCGTCGGCATTGCCGACACGCTGGATGATGCCCGCACGATCGCCGAGGACGGCATCAAGGCCGTGAAAGGTCCTGTCGCGTTCCGCGAGGACATCGGCACCGACGCGCTGCTCCAAAAGAGAATCGATCATATGCGGAAAATACGGGGCAAACAGGTCTGACTCTCTTTCTCGCCCTTCTCGCGAGGGCCTTACCTCTTTCGCCTTCAAAACGATTCGCCCGAGTCTTGCATAGTTCCTGTACTTGTCAAATCAGATCCATCGACGATGATGTTTGACCACATGATCCAATATTTTCCTTTTATTTTTTTGGAAAGGGGGTAAGATTACACGGACTTACGTGAAAAACCAGACGTTCGGAGTAATGATCAAATTGATATTACTGGGCTGAAATGTTAGTGTTAACTTATGAACATGGATAGAAAACATACAGCTATTTACAGAATGACAGACAATAGAAATGTTGATTACGTTGCCGGTAGTGCCAAAGACCGAATTCTCCTCGTCTGGCCGTTAACAAAAGAAATTGCCTCTCTGAGCATAAAGTACGATGTTGAACGAAGATTACAGAGACATATTACACGCCTTGTCCGACGAGAACGTTAGGTTTATCCTTGTCGGAGCATATGCGCTTGCTGCCCATGGATATCCCAGGGCCACTATGGATATTGATATCTGGGTCATGCCATCCCGGGATAATGCTGAGGCCCTCCTGCGAGCATTACGCAGTTTTGGTGCAGCTCTGGGCAATCTTACCAAAGAGGATCTTGAGGAAGAGGGTCATAACTCCCTGTTTCAATGGTGGAACAGCCTTGTTTGGCAAAACGCCATTACAATCCCGTATTTGTCGCAGGCCTCGATGACCTGCTGATCGCGGATCGAACCGCCGGGCTCGACAATCGCACTCACGCCGCTGCGGCGTGCCCGCTCGATGTTGTCGCTAAACGGAAAAAACGCGTCGCTTCCGAGACAAACACCGGTGACCTTCGAAAGCCACCGCCTCTTTTCGGCCTTCGTCAACGGCTTCGGCTGCCGGGTGAATGTTGCGGACCAGACGTCGTCGCCGATCACATCCTCCGGCGTCTCGCCGAGATAAACGTCGATGGCATTGTCGCGGTTCGGTTTCGCGACATCGTCGCGGAAAGGCAGATCTAAAACCTTCGGCATATGGCGGAGCTGCCAGTTGTCGGCCTTTTGGCCGGCCAGGCGGGTGCAGTGAATGCGGCTCTGCTGACCGGCGCCGACGCCAATCACCTGGCCGTCCTGGACGAAGCAGACGCTGTTGGACTGCGTGTATTTCAATGTGATCAGCGCGAGCCCCAAATCGCGCTTCTCGGCGTCGGTCAGAACACTGTTTTTTGTCACGATGTTTTGGAGCATATGGCCGTCAATCTTCAGGTTGTTCCGGCCCTGCTCGAACGTGATGCCGTAAACCTGCTTGCGTTCGACAGAATCCGGCATGTATCCGGGATCAATTCTGACGATGTTGTAATTGCCTCTCTTTTTGGATTTCAGAATTTCCAGGGCTTCCGGCTCATAGCCGGGGGCGATGATGCCGTCGCTGACCTCGTTCTTGATGATCTTTGCCGTGGGGACATCGCACTCGTCCGAAAGCGCGATCCAGTCGCCGAAGCTGCTCATGCGGTCCGCCCCGCGGGCGCGGGCGTAGGCGCAGGCAAGCGGGGAAAGCTGCATGCCTTCGTCAATGTGGTACATCTTACGCAGAACGTCGTCCAGCGCAAAGCCCAGCGCGGCTCCGGCGGGAGAGACATGTTTAAACGAAGCCGCGGCGCAGACGCCTGTATAGTCCTTCAGTTCTTTCACCAATTGCCAGCTGTTGAGCGCGTCCAAAAAATTGATGTAGCCGGGCCTGCCGTTTAACACCTCGACGGGCAGATTGCCGCCGTCGGCCATGAAGATCCGGGCGGGTTTCTGATTCGGGTTGCAGCCGTATTTCAGCGCTATTTCGTTCATGAACTATTCCTCCAGAGGTTTGTATTTGTTGATGATCACGTCTTTATAGATCTGCGTCGCCAGATCCACAGCGCGTACAAAAAGGCTGACCTTGTTGTCTGCGTTCAGGGCGTTCCATAACAGCGCCGCGTATCTATTCGGGTCTTCTTCGTCTATCGCGACGTGCAGCGGCTCTCCGACAAAACTGGGGATCGGTGCGCCGTTGCATTTGTAGGTGCTGATGAAATGCCCCTCTCCGGCCGGCGGCTCGGGGTAATCAAAAGTGAAGCGCTGGACGCTTTTTTCATTGCCGTCGTCGCTCTTGATAATGTTGAGCTTATAAGCACCGGTGCGCATATCGACGATACCGGAAATGCGGGGTGTCCAGTTCGGCCCATCGTCCTCAAAGCTGCGGGTCGCCAGCGCAGCCTCAAAATTGTAACCGGGGAACGCGTTTTTGACCATAAAATCGCGGATCGTCACCGTCTGGTCGCCGTTGGTCACGATCGTCGTGTCGGCATACGTCATCACGGCGTTGTAGATGATCAGGTGGGGGTCTTCCATTTTGGCGGGGTCGGCCGCCTTTGTGCGGATACCGCCGTCGATGGGATCAAAGACACGGTTCCGGCTGTTGACGCTGCGCCCCATGATAAAATAGGCGATCATCGCCTTGGTTCCTTCAGGACCCTTCCCGATACAGATGCCGCGGCCCGGATATTCGTTGCCGGCCAGATAATCATACAGACTCTCTTTCATTTTTTATTCCTCTCGTGGCTATCAAATTGCACCCAATTTTCGTACGGGCAGTATATGGATAGAAAATGTGTCTGTCAACCGGATTTGGCAAGATATTTACTTTCGCAACAAATTGGAGGCGAACCAAGACTGACAAAATGTAACGCAAAAACCGGCGCTTGCAATTGGACCTTCAATTCGTTATTAAATAAATATGTTTGATACTTGAGTGGAGACCTTTGAAAAATGGTGCCTGAAGCGCAAATTTATTGATTTTTCTTAGGTACC
>DYLD01000003.1:14868-47563 GCA_020722315.1 Syntrophus aciditrophicus | reverse complement strand
ACGGTATTGCATTTTGTTTATATCAAAATCGCATTTTGTTATAGACAAACCAGTTAATCAATAACCTGTGATAGACAAAATGAAACCGTTTGAACCACAACAACTTCCAATCGAGGAAATCCGATGGGATTCCTTGATCCCTTTGATCGGCAGAGCTAACCGCTCCCTTGCCTATTTCGACGGTGTTCTCTACGGCGTTGCCAATCCGGATGTGCTGCTTTCTCCGCTTACCACGCAGGAAGCTGTTTTATCTTCGAAGATCGAGGGGACACAGGCCACTCTGTCCGAAGTCATGCGGTTTGAAGCCGGAGATATGCCGCGGGAAGAATCACGGGTTCATGATATCGAAGAGATTATGAACTACCGACGGGCGATGCGTCTGGCCGAGCAGGAATTGAAAACCCGCCCCTTTTCGTTGAACCTTCTGAAGGATCTCCACGCTGTTCTCCTGGAGGGGGTGCGCGGCAAATTCAAGGCCCGCGGCCAATTCCGGAGGACGTAGAACTGGATCGGAACACCGGGATCGCCGATCGAAAAGGCGCATTTTGTACCGCCTGCTCCAGGGAATCTCTTTGGGTACCTTGAAAACTGGGAGAAGTATTACCACTTCGAGCGCCCTGACCCGCTGATTCAGTTGGCAATCATCCATGCGCAATTTGAACTGATTCACCCGTTTCTGGATGGAAACGGCAGGCTGGGACGGATCATTATCCCTTTATTCCTTTTTGAAAGAAACCTGATTTCCCATCCGGTCTTCTATATTTCCGCCTACCTGGAGCAGCACCGGGAACAATACGCGGCGGGGCTTCGGTTCTTGCATGAAAAAACCCCGGAAGCATGGACGAAGTGGATCGCTTTTTTCCTGACAGCATTGGATGAGGAGTCCCGGCAGAATTCAAAAAAGGCAAAGCAAATTATAGATCTTTACGATAAACTAAAGGACACCTTTCTCCAACTTACCCGTTCGCGTTACGCCGTTCCTCTTTTGGATCATTTGTTTGATCAGCCGATTTTTACGAGCGCCCTTTTGCAATCCCGGGCCGGCATGCCGGGTATGCCGATGATCATGAACATGCTTGGAAAACTGAAAAAGGCGGGTCTCATAACGGTATTGAGGGAAGGCAGAGGCCGCAGACCGCAAATCCTTGCGCTGGCCGAATTGATCAATATCTGTGAAGGAAGGAAACTCGTCTGACAAAAATGGAGTTTTTCTGAGTTTTCGGTGTCTTTGGTCTAAAAATAGTAGCCGGCGCGGAGTTCGAAGCGATAGTCCGCGGCCTTCTCGCCGAACTCGGTTCCGTTTCCCCCGCGGATAAACCCGGCTCGGAGGCGGAGCTCCAGGTTCTTGATCCCGGTGTAAAGCAGCTCCGGCGTGACGTTGAGGCTGCCGTCGTTGGTATTGATGATCGCCGCGACGGACGGCGTGAAGTAGAGGATGTCCAGCGGCTCCTTCTGGCTTAACTTGATATAGAGATAATCCTCCATCGGGTTGCTGCGGCCGTAGCCGGAAGAGGCCAGTTTTTGCGCGGTTCCGATCATCGCGGCGTTTCCGGTTGAGCGGTACACGTCGAAGCCCCTCTTGATATAGCCAAAATAGTTTTCCATCGCGTCGACGTCCATGCCGGTTCCGTTGTGGTAGTATTCTATGATTGTCGTCAGGTCGAAGGCCGTCAGATGGCGGATGCCGACGAGGCCGCTGATCTCGTCGGAGGTGTCGGTGCGGACGGCGCCGGCCGCGTCGAGCGTCTGTCTGGTATGGTTGCGGATTTGGGCGATCTCGCCGTGGATCTCGAAGCTCGTCGTGATGTTCCGCGAGAAATCGAAACCGACCCGCGCCGTCCTGCTGCCGTCGGCGGCGTAGATCAGATCGAGATCGGTGTCGTAGAGAAGCAGGTAGATTTTTGCACCCAGATTCAGACGGTCTTTGATCCCGAACTCCTTGTTGATATGGTCGTAAACGGGGAACAGAACGGGTGTGAACGAAACGGTCTTCAGCGGCCCGTCGAAGCTCCGGATATAGTCCATGCTTGCGATGATGTTCCCCTCGAGGGATTGATCCGGATCATCGGGGTCCTTGACGCGGTCGAAGAAGTTGACGGGGTTCCACGCGTAGCCCTTGCCCCATTTCAGATTCCGTTTGCCGATTTGAATCTTGAGCGAATCCGAAAAGTTGTATGTTGCGTGACCCTCGTAGATCGCGGTATTCTCGTCGCCGTAGCTGAACGTGGAGTAGACAAGATCGGTGTTCGTCTTCAGATAGAGGCGGCCCTTCCCCTTTTTGTAGCTTCCCTCGAGCTGAACCCGGCCGTTCAGCTCTTCCACCGCGCTTCCGGGGTCATCGGCATAGTACTGGAGCTTGTAGAGCGCGGCGTCCTCATCGAGCAGAAACGCAATCGGACGTGCCTCAACATATGCGCCGAAATGGTAAGGTTTCTTTTCGATTTCCGAGAGGTCGAACGTGTACGACTCCTCGGCGCGGCCCGCTGCCGGCAAGAGAATCAGCAGCAGAAGGGACAGCCTTATAAGAAGAGAGGATTTCAAGCGGGCCATTTTTACGGCTCTCGAACGACTATGCGTGCGATTTGGGAGAAGGTATAAGTCAGCGCAAGGAATCGAGATTCGGCATAAACGTAAGCGTGAACACCTCGTCCTTGAACGTCCGCTTCTTGATCCCGGCGTACAGCATGACGGACTTGTAGCCCTTGAAAAGCGGGCTGTCCGTTTCGGTCACCGACGGCCGGACGATCCCACCCCCGAAATCCTTGATGTCCTTGAAATAGAGAGTCTTGATCAGCATATTCGCTCCGGTGAGGCACTCGATCTTTATCGGGATCGTCTTCGCCTTATCCACCCACATCTTGAGCTGGTCGTAGGCGACGTTGTTGTTTTTCGCCTTCAGGAAAAGCAGGTGCTCCTTCCCGGCATCTTCGATCTTCGCGACGTTGTATTCGGTCGCGTAGTCCAGACTGAGGATGTCGGAATTGTTGAAGACGCCGCCGACGACCGACTGAAGGCTCGTGATACGGATCGGCTTGCCGACGTTCGGGATGTAGAGCCACATGTTTTCACCGAGGCGGAGCGTGCTGCGGCCCTTTTCGCTCGCCGGCGCGAGAAACAGCGCGGCGACCTTGTCGGCACCCTTTTTGACCGAAAACATCGTAAATTCCTTCTTGCTGCCGTTCGGTTCGACGTTAATCAGTTTGCGGTAGAGCTCGTACGATTCCGGGTTGAGGTTCCGGTCGACCTGTTTCAAAAGCGCGTCGCCGTCTAGTGCGAAAACCGGCGCCGCAACCAGCAGCGATAGAAACACGATGATGACTCTCAGCATCGAGGCCTCCTATCTCAGCAGATTCCGCCTCACGGCTTCCGCCGCAGTAATTCCCTTCTGTTCGGCACAGCGGATTCCCTTTTGCTCCAGCGCATTTTTCATTTTGTCGCCGAAGGCGCCCGCGATCACGTCGGTCACACCGTTGTCGGCGAGAAACCCCGTGACAAGACCGCTCGCGTTGCTGCCGGCGTCTTTGTGCGGGTTCGCAATGGCTTCGAGAAACTTACCCCCCTGGTCAAAGAAGAGAAAAAATGCGCTGCGTGCGGCTACGGCACTTACCATTGCGGTACTGCTCTTTCCGTCCGCGGCGACCGCGATTTTACCGCTTTTGGCCGACACGGCCGATGCAGTAAAGACGGCCAGCAAAGAAATTACGCAAATCATCAAAACAGTGATTTTCTTCATGAGCCTACTCCTTTCTATACGTGTCTGAGGGCCTCGATCGGCTTCATGCGCGAGGCCTTGAAGGCCGGCTCGAGCGTTGCAATGACCGACACCAGTATCACGATGAGCGAAATGACCGCGAGCTCCGTCAGGTCCACCGATACGCTCAAAACGAGTCCTTTCGACTGCCCGAAGTTATACGTTATTTTTGCAATGTTCAGAATCCACAGGATAACCGCGCCGACAACCCCGCCTAGAACGGTTCCCAGAACCCCGAGCGAAAGTCCTTCAAGCATAAACAGCGACAGGATTTTGGAGGGAGGGGTTCCGAGGGCGGCCATCGTCCCGATCTCGCGGATCCGCTCGTAGACGGCCATGATCATCACATTCAACACGCTGATCAAAACCAGCGCGACGAGCATAATCTTGATGAAGAAGGTCATGATGTCGATCATCAGCGAGATGTTGAAAAACGGGGAGAGATCCTCCCACGTGTGTATCTCCAGCGGGAATTTTCCGTCCTTCTGAAATGTCTTCTGCAGTTGTCCCGTGATATCGTTCAACACGATGTTCAGACGGGAGAAATCCTTCAGACGGATCACGATTTCGCTGATCTCCGTCTCCGGCAGCCTCAGAAGCTCGACGGCGTCGTCGATATGGATGTAACCGTCCCTTCCTCCCGGTCCGGTGATCCCGTCGAGAACACCGGCGACGACGAACTGCTTCCCGTTGACGGAACCTTCCTTGTTTGTCGCGACGACAACGATCGAATCACCGATCTTGACCTTCATCCCCCTTTCCAACAGCGCCGGGATCAGGATTTCACCCTTCTGGATGCTCTTTTTCCCCTTCGAAATCCTCGACGAGAGAAGGGGGACGGTTTTGAATTCCCTGTCCGGATAGACTCCGTTGAGGCGGATGTTCGTCGATTCGACGAAGTTGCTGAACAGGGCGCCGAACTTGATCCGCGGCGATGATGCCTCGATTTCTTTTGATCGGGCGAGCATTTCATCGATTTTGACGGATGTCTTATGCGGAAGGCCCAGATTGAGCGGCAGGCTCTCGAGCGACGAGACATAGCCCTTTTTGTGGATCTGGATATGGCCCATCAGCGAGTCGGTGATCTGGCCGATCATCAGGGACTTGAACGAACCCGACGCCGCGGAGAAGACCAGCACGAACATCACGCCGATCGCGATCAGCGATGCGGTCAGAATCGTCCTGCGGCTGTAGCGCAAAAGGTTTCTTATGGCTATCTTGAACAAATCAAGCATGGCGATCCTCCATTTAATCAGGCCTTCAGAAGGCCGTCTTCGATCGTAAAAAGCCTCTCAACCACGTCGGAGAGTTTCTGATCGTGTGTCGAAAATATGAACGTCGTCCTGCTTTTGTCCCGCATCGCCTTCATCAGTTCGATGACCGAATGGGCAGTTTTCGAATCGAGATTGGCCGTCGGCTCGTCGGCCAGCACGACCTTCGGTTCCGAAACCAGCGCACGGGCGATAGCAACCCTCTGCTTCTGGCCGCCGGAGAGCTGATCCGGTCGCTTGTCGGCCTGCTCCTTCATGCCGACCGCTTCCAGGAGATCTGCGACCCTTTTCCTGCGCTCTTTTGGGGAGATATGCGTGACCATCAGAAGCGGATATTCAATATTTTCGCGGGCCGTCAGTACCGGGATCAGGTTGAAATCCTGGAAGATGAACCCGATGTTCGAACCGCGGAATGCCGCGCTCCGGCGGCGGTCCAGCTCGGCGATGTTCGTTCCGGCAACACTCAGCGTGCCGGACGTCGGCGTGTCGATGCACCCAATCAGGTTCAAAAGCGTCGTCTTGCCGCTTCCCGAAGGGCCGATGAACGAGACGAACGAGGCCGGGCCGATTTCAAAGCTGACCCCGCGGATCGCCTGAACGACCACCTCCCCCATCCGGTAATCCTTTTTTACATTTTCCGCGACGATGAGACTCATTTCTCACCCCCTTTTCCGACCCATGCGTGTTAATTGCCAACCAAAAAACAAGAAAAAAACGCTCTAAAATATCGGACGGCAAATACCCTTTGTTTCCCTTTTTCTTCTTTAAAATATCGCACAAAAAGCTAAAGAAATAAAGAACTATCTCGCCGGTCCTGAAAAGGCCGATATTTTTGCTGGTGTTTCTTTTGGCTTGACGTCCCCCTATCGGTATCCCGGACGGTGTGACACCGGTAGACAATTTTGAACTGGCGAGATATCTAGGCAAGTGGTACAAAATCGCCCGGCTCGATCATTCCTTTAAAATTGGGTTCGGCCGGCGTTTTTCCGCGGTGGTGCAACCCTCTGCCAACAAAGCAGTTCCCTAAATCCCGTTTGACTGTCGGATAATCGTTGTTAGATTACACTCTAAAGGATATACGTTTTGTGATTCGAAGAGAAGGGGGGATACAGATGCGATTCATTTATCTACTATTGCTCGGCGTGATTCTGGGGTGCCAGAATCAGGCCGGAAGCAGTCAAGAGGTTCAAAAAAATATGCAAACAAAAGCTCAAACCATCCAAACGGCGACATTTGCCGGAGGGTGTTTCTGGTGTCTCGAGGCGGACTTTGAGAAAATCCCCGGCGTTGTGGATGCGGTATCAGGCTACACCGGGGGAACGTTGGAAAATCCTACGTATGAACAGGTATGCTCCGGCATGACCGGGCACGTGGAGGCTGTTCAGGTTCATTATGATTCCACACAGGTGACATTTGCCGAGCTTCTCGATTTTTTCTGGAAGCACATAGACCCGACCGATGCGGGAGGCCAGTTTGTGGATCGCGGCTCCCAGTACAGAAGCGCGATCTTTTATCATGACGAAGAGCAACGGAGGCTCGCGGAAAAATCGAGGGAGGAATTGAGGCAATCAGGAATTTTTGCTGCGCCGGTTGTTACCGAAATCAGAAAGCTGGAACGCTTTTACGTTGCCGAGGATTACCATCAGGATTACTATAAAAAGTCCAAGGCTCGTTACAGCAGCTACCGTTTAGGATCGGGCCGTGATCGGTTTTTGAAGGGGACGTGGCAGGATGCGAAAGCCGTACCCGCCGCGGGGTCGTGGCAATCCTTCAAGAAACCCGCAGCCGAAGAGTTGCGTAAGAGATTGACACCTCTGCAGTATGAGGTGACGCAAAACAACGCCACTGAGCCGCCCTTTCACAACGAATACTGGAACAACAAGAAAGAGGGAATCTATGTCGATGTCGTTTCCGGCGAGCCGCTCTTCAGCTCGCGGGACAAGTTCGATTCCGGGACGGGATGGCCGAGTTTCACGAAGCCCCTCGTTCCCGGAAATATCGTCGAGAAGACCGACAGGACATTTTTTATGGAGCGCGTCGAGGTCCGGAGCAAAAAGGCGAACTCACACCTTGGCCATGTCTTTAAGGACGGCCCCAAGCCGACGGGGCTGCGTTATTGCATCAATTCCGCGGCGCTGCGCTTTATTCCGAAAGAAGAGATGGAAAAAGCGGGCTACGGCGAGTATCTCAAAGACCTTCGGCCTTGAAACAACTTTTGTTCCTGAATGGATTTTTCCGGGAAACGTCTGCAAGGCTCACGCCAGAGGAAATTTCCCGTTGACAGGGGAAACCAGCCCCCATATACTCGCAAAAGGCGAAAGCGGTACCTAAATGCTACCTTCGCGCATATGAAATTTTTTGGTGAAAACGAAGCGAAGCGGGGTTTAATTTTCACCAAATTAAGCTTCACTTTGCGAAGTTTTTGACCCCGAGCGTCTCGCTCAAGGCTTCAAAGGCTAAACCATCACGATTGTTCGTGTTCTTGACGCCTTTGCCGCCCTGCTCAAGACGGCGGGGTACATAAGAAAAATCAATAAATTTGCGCTTCAGGTAACATTTTTTAGCAGTCGCGCAATGGTCTCGATTTATGATTAACATAGGGAAAATTATAAGTTTTGTCGGCATCCTTGTTTTTATCGCCCTGGCGTGGGCCATTTCCGAGAACAGAAAGAAGGTCGACTGGGTAACCGTCGCGTGGGGGCTCGCCCTCCAGTTTATTTTCGCGCTTCTGATCCTCAAAACACGGGCGGGCATGTTTTTATTTGATCTGGCCCGCGTCGCGTTCGGGAAAGTCGTCGGTTTCAGCGACAAAGGCGCATCCTTTCTTTTCGGGAGACTTGTAAGCGATGTCAATATCGGCGCGATATTCGCGTTTAAGGTCCTTCCGATTATTATCTTCGTCTCGTCTCTGATGGGGATGCTTTACTACCTCGGCATTATCCAGTTTTTTGTAAAAATCGGCGCAATGATCATGAGGCGTTCGATGCGTCTCTCCGGGGCCGAGTCCTTCGGCGCGGCACTTTTGACCTTTATGGGAATCGAAGGCGTGACGGCGGTCGGCACCTATATCGCCACGATGACGCGCTCGGAACTTTTCGTGTTGATGTCCGCCTTCATGGCGACCATCGCGTCAAGCGTCATGGTGACCTATTCGACGTTCGGCGCTGAGCCCGGCCACCTGCTCGCGGCGTCGATTATGAGCGTTCCCGCCGCAGTGCTGATCGCCAAGGTTATGGTGCCGGAGACAGGCTTTCCTGAAACCTCAAATGTCAGCGCCGGCGGCGCACCGAAAACCGAACAGAATATCATTGAAGCCGCCGCAAACGGTGCGTCGCTCGGGGTTAATCTGGCGATACAGGTAGGCGCGATGCTTCTCGCTTTTATCAGTATCATCTGGATGATCAATTACCTGCTCGGCCTGATCGGAACATCTTTTGAAGGAATCATGGGCGTGATTTTCTGGCCGTTCGCGGTGCTGATGGGGATACCGCCCGGCGAGGCCGCAACCGCGGCAAAGATGCTCGGCACGAAAACCGTTTTCAACGAGTTCATCGGCTATCTGCAGCTTAAAGATGTCATTGCCGCGGGTACGATGTCGGGGCGCTCTGTTGTGATTATGACCTATGCGCTCTGCGGTTTCGCGAACTTCGGTAGCCTCGCTATACTAATCGGCGGGATCGGCGGTATTGCACCCAAACGCAAGGCGGAGGTCTCGTCTCTTGGCATAAAGGCCATCGTTTCGGGCACGCTGGCCAGTTTTATCACCGCCTGCATAGCGGGTATGCTCTATTAGTCGGAGCGAACCGGTGCATAAATGAATGCCTGAGACCTTTGAAAAATGGTGCCTGAAGCGTAAATTCATTGATTTTTCTTAGGTATCCCGCCGTCAAAGCCAAGGCTTTTAAAGGCGTTAAGAACGCAAAACGTTCCCAGAGCGTTTAGCCTTTGAAGCCTTGAGCGAGACGTTGCGGGGTCGAAAAAGATCCGATCAGCTTAGAAAGGCGGCGTTTTGCAAAGGTCTCCCTGTGGTCGGGTGGGTGTCTCTTTTTTGGGGGGAGAAGATGCATGTCTGACGTGAAGATGAATCCTGAGTATGCCGAAGCTGTTGCGAGGAGTGTCAACAAAAGTCCGTATTTTTTACTCCTCTCGATGAAAATCAACGATCTTCAGTGGGGGAGCTCGTTTTTGGAAATTCAACTGGACAAAAAACACCTGCAGCCGTTCGGTTTCGTCCACGGCGGCGCGATCGCGTCGCTGGTCGATGCGGCGACGTTCTGGGCTGTTTTCCCTCAGATCAAAAGAGGGTTTGGGCTTACGACGGTGGATCTGAAGGTCAATTTTCTTTCCCCGGCTAAAGACGGTAAACTCTCGGCAAAGGGCAGATGCATCCGGGCGGGCAAAACACTGGCCCTTGGGGATGCACAGATACGAAACGATAAGGGTAGCCTCGTAGCCCACGGGACGGCCACAATGATGGTCGTGCCGGATCTCAAGATGCCGGACTACGAGAATTTTCCACCAGTTCATCTGAGATGAACGGAGGTTCTGAAACCTCGCTCAAATCCGCAGCGTCGCGATCAAGCGTTTCGGGTTAAGTAACAGATCGAGACCATCGAGGGCATCGGTAACATGGATATCAGCGGCCTTCAGCGTTTCAACGGCACATCCTTCCTTGCCGGTTACGGCGATTCCGATTCTGGCCGCGGCGAGCATGAGCCGGTCGTTTCTACCGTTTCCCATTGCTACGACACTACTACTGCCGAGCTGTTCGACATACGCCTTTTTCTGACGGTCGTGGTGCTGTCCTTCCAGAATTTCGAGCCGGCAGGAAAGCCCGGTGATTTCACGCCGGACGTTTCCAACCGTGTCGGCGGTGACAATATGCACGTCGAGCAGCTCTGCCAGAGCATTAAGTTTTTCGATGACTCCGCAAATAAGCTTCCCGTCAACGGCGAGCGTGCCGTTGTAATCCGAAACGAAGTGGCTTAGCCTGAGCCGGTCGAAACCGGGGACATCGATCTCAATCATAAATGTTTAATTCGCCCTTAAAAAGGCCGACTGTTTTTCATCGAGAAATTATCTGCATTAAAATCCGAAAGCCTGTCGTTGACTCCGCCTAAATTTTTTCTCTCGTTTTCTCGAATCTTACGCCGGGCCAGTCCTCGATCGTAAAGCCGAGGCGCCAGTTGCTTGTCGTCAGGTACGTCAGGTGATTATCGGCGTCGTAAGCCAGATTGTTCTCGTTCTTTTTTTTGAAATCCGCGAGCATTTTTCTGTCGTCGCAAATAATCCAGCGGGCGGTTGTATAGTCCGTCGGCTCGAAGATTACGTCCACTCCGTATTCTGTTTTGAGACGGGCAGCCGTCACGTCGAACTGAAGGATGCCGACCGCCCCGAGGATGTAGTCGTTTGCTGTAAGGGGTCTAAACACCTGGACCGCCCCCTCTTCGGAGAGCTGTGCGAGCCCCTTCTGGAGTTGTTTGATCTTGAGAGAATTCTTCAGCCGCACGCGCCGGAAGTGCTCGGGGGCGAAATGGGGGATGCCGGTAAACTGGAGCTCTTCTCTTGCGGTGAATGTGTCTCCGATCTGGATGGTTCCGTGGTTGTGAATGCCGATGATGTCCCCCGGCCATGCCTCTTCGACGTTCGTCCGGTCTTGGGCCATGAAGATCGTCGCGTTCGAAAGGATGATCTCCCGGCCGATCCGGTGATGCATGACCCGCATCCCCCGGGTGAATTTGCCGGAGCAGATCCGTAAAAATGCAATCCGGTCGCGGTGGGCAAGATCCATATTGGCCTGTATCTTGAAAACGAATCCGGAAAATGACTCCTCAAACGGTGAAACAGGCCTGGTCGTTGTCATCCGCACCCCCGGCGAAGGCGCCATTTCGACAAACGAATCGAGCAGTTCCTGAACGCCGAAGTTGTTAATTGCACTGCCGAAGAATACAGGGGTCTGGCTTCCTTTGAGGTAGTCAGCAAGGCTGAAGGGACTCAAAGCCCCCTCGATCAAGGCGATGTCTTCTCGGAGCCGGCCGGCATGGCTTCCGAGCAGTTCGTCGAGACGGGGATCGCCCGGATCGTAGATCGTAATCCCTGTTTCTCTGCGGCGGTCGTCTCCCGGTTTGAACAGACGCAGGGAGTGCCGGTGAATGTTGTAAACCCCCTTGAAATCCTTTCCCATCCCGATCGGCCAGGAAAGAGGAACGCATTCGATCTGGAGCTTGTCCTCGATATCGGAGAGGAGCTCCATCGGAGTCAGACCGTCGCGGTCGAGCTTGTTGATGAACGTCATGATCGGGGTGTTGCGCATCCGGCAGACCTCCATCAATTTTTCGGTCTGAGGCTCGACCCCTTTCGCACTGTCGATGACCATCAGGGCGCTGTCGACGGCGGTCAGCACGCGGTATGTATCCTCGGAAAAGTCCTGATGGCCGGGCGTATCCAGCAAATTGATTTCGAAGTCCCGGTAGTGGAATTTCATGACCGAGGTCGTCACCGAGATCCCTCGTTCCTTTTCAATCGTCATCCAGTCGCTTGTCGTATGGCGTGCGGCCTTCCGGGCTTTCACGGCCCCGGCGAGCTGAATCGCCCCGCCGAACAAAAGAAGCTTTTCGGTCAGTGTTGTTTTTCCTGCGTCGGGATGACTGATAATCGCGAAGGTCCGGCGCTGAGAGATTTCCCGGTGTTTCCTTCTGTCTTCAGCCGGCCCTGTCGGTATTTCCATCACCGCGTTTTGTGTATCCATCTTGCCCCCTGTTTGAACCACGAGACCTTTGAAAAATGCTGCCTGAAGCGCGATTTCAAATATTTTTCGGGTCGAAAGGTCGAAAAAGATTTATGAGCGCGAAGGCGGCGTTTGGCAAAGGTTTTACCCCGTGAAACAAAAAATCCCCTCCTGCCTCCCGGCATCGGGGATCAAACTTCCGTGAAACTGTCGCGGTCTTACCCTATCCGAGGTTCATTGTCAAGCCTTTTGACGGCTTTGGAAAAACCCAAAGATGGTTTCGTGAAGCATGGGCTCAATTCGATCATAGTTCCTCTCACATGAACCTTCGTTCTTCGAGACCTTTGAAGATGCTGCCTGAAGCGCGATTTCAAATATTTTTCGGGTCGAAAGGTCGAAAAAGATTTATGAGCGCGAAGGCGGCGTTTTGCCAAAGGTCTCTCTTCGTTGCGGCTTATACGACACGAGGGTTTAGTTGCGCTTCATCAGGTATTTTACGGCCATTTCAAGGCCGTCCAGCGTCAAACTGAACATCGGGAATATCGAACCGATGATCCCGATCGTCCAGGTATATCCCCAGCTCGATTCGGGCTGCGGATTCAGCCAGACGCTGTGGCGGAATGTTCGGGCCAGGAACTTCAGGCGTTCTTCGCTGCTGCGGCTTTCCCTCTGGTCGATATACAGAGCGCCGTTCGTCCAGGTGAGCTCGGTGGGGGCCATCGCCGCATCACCGACGATGATCAGACGTGTCTCCGGATCGAGCCTTACAAGCTCCTCAACCGGTTCCGGCCGCAGGTGGCGCTGCGGGTCGGCCCAGACATGGCTGTATATCGTATTGTGGAAATAATAGATTTTTAAGTCCTTGAACTGCGAGCGCGCGTAATTGAACAGCGTCTGGACGATCTCGATGTACGGATCCATCGACCACCCGCCGTTATCTATCATCAGCACGACCTTCAGGCGATCGGTCAGGCGGCGATCGAAAACGATCGAGATTTCACCGGCGTTTTTCATCGTTTCGTAGATCGTTTTTTCGATATTGACCACATCGCGCGGCCCAAGCGGGAGCATCGTGCGGAGCCTCTTGAGCGCCTCGTTCATCTGTAATTCGGTAATCGGCCCCTGCTGATCATAGTCTTTGTAGCGCCTCTCCATCGCCACCTTGATCGCGGATTTGTTCCGCGAAACACCGCCGACTCTCATCCCTCCAGGATGATATCCGGAATGTCCGACAGGGGACGTTCCTCCGGTTCCAATCCAGCGGTTGCCGCCGTGGTGGGCCTCCTTCTGTTCTTTGAGGCGGTCGAGGAAGTATTTGAGGAGCTCCTCCGGTGTGTAGTGTGCAAGTTGGGCTTCGTCGAGCCCGAGCAGGTCGGCCATTTCTTTGGGGTTCTTCAGCCATTCTTGAAGAAGTGACCTTACAAATTCCGTCAGCTCTCCCTCGTCTTCTTCGGGTATTTCAACCCCGTTGAAATACTGGGCGAATGCCTTGTCGTAAAGATCGAAGTATCGTTCATTCTTGATCAGTATCGATCGCGCCGCGGTGTAGAAATCGTCCACCGAATTGATCAGCCCGAGCGAGAGAGCCCTGTGCAGGCGCAGAAACGACGTCGGCGACACCGGCGCGCCTTTCTCACGCAGCATATAGAAGAATCTGTTGAACAATGATTGCCCCTACCTGCGAACCCCCCTGGTCTGCTGGATGGCCAGGTTAAAATCCATACTCTTTTTAAATAGAATCCCCATGTAAGGGATCGTCCCGCCCTTCTCGATATTCTCGGTCTTGAAATCCGGGTCGAGGCGGAGTGCCCGGACCCAATTTATCAGCTCCCTTGTCGCCGGTTTTTTTTCAATGCCTCTGAGTTCCCGGAGACGGTAGAAAACCCCAATCGCGGCGCTGGCGAGCTTTTCGGAAAGATCCGGAAAGTGGACATTCAGTATCATCCGCATCATTTCCGGGTCGGGAAACGCAATATGGTGAAAGTTGCAGCGTCCCAGAAACGGGTCGGACAGGTCCTTTTTGGCGTTCGACGTAATGACGATGACGGGGCGATGCCGAGCCTTGATCGTTTTGTCTATCTCGATAATGTCGAACTGCATCTGGTCGAGAACGTCGAGCATGTCGTCCTGGAAATCCGTGTCGGCCTTGTCGATTTCGTCGATCAGCAGGACGGTTCTTTTGTCGGAGACGAATGCCTGGCCTATCTTGCCCATCCGGATGTACTGCTCTATGTCGCTGACATCCCTTTTCGAGTCTCCGAAGCGGCTGTCGTTGAGGCGGGTCAGCGTGTCGTACTGGTAAAGCGCATCCAGAAGCTTCATGCTCGATTTGACGTTCAGGACGATAAGCGGCATGTTGAGACTTTCCGCTATCGCGTGCGCAAGCATCGTTTTTCCGGTTCCCGGTTCACCTTTTAAAAGCAACGGCATTTCCAGCGCCATCGAAACATTGACGATCTTGGCAAGCTCTTCGTCGAGGACATACTTGGATGCCCCTTTGAATTGTTTTTGATTATCCATCTTCTTTTATTTTACCTCCTATTCATTCGTCTCTTATACAATTTTGCCGGCTAATACCAATATTTTTCGGCCGGGGTTTTTTTATTTTGGGGATCTCGGTAGTTTCTTAGGCAGATCCCCGAAAATTTCGAGGGGAACCCTGCGGGCGAGAGGTTTTTCTGATCCGTCGTCAGCGGCGAAGAGTTCCTTTCCGATCGTCCAGGCGTAGAGTATTTTCGCATCGTTGAGGACAGGCACTTCAGGGACGCCGTAAGTCCGTTTCTGCATGTACTCGTCGAACAGGCCGACGCAGCCGTGTGAGACAGGGCGGCCGGGCAGATCCCGGGAGTGAATCCAGTAGTAGGATAAGTTCTTGTCTATGTAAAACAATAGCGCGTAGTCCATCGGGTATTGCTGCTTTCCGTTCGCGGTTTTGTACAGCGTCGAGACATGATTTCTGTGGTACATGCCAATGCTGAATATTCCCGTCGGTGTGGGGTGACTTTCAGTCCCGACGGCCGCCGGCATCGAGAAGACAAGTCTTCCATATTCGTATGCCCCTATCCACTGCTCGGTCAGATTCAGCAGCAGATATTTGGGTTTTGTTCTTGCCTTTTCATACGTTGCCGGCAGCGGCGTGTAGTTTAGAATTTCATTGATGTCTTCGGGAACCTTGATCGTCATTCCCGGATAAACATGCCGGCGATCTATTCGGTTGAAGCGGGCAACGGCAATCCAGTGTTTGCCGAAAAGTCTCTCGAGACTGTCCTGCGGCCTTACAAAATGGGCCTTCCAGCGGATTTTTTCCAGACTGGGATAGACATAGCGGCTCAGATCTTCGTTTGCCTTGTCTTCTGGCGATGCGGCCGGATTGGAAGTGGATTTCGGATCAAAAACGCAGGCGGCAAGGATGATCAATGCCATGAGCGTAAGTTGCCCGAGAAGAGCGAAAAAACGCCTCAACACAAAAGGAATGGCAATTCTCATTTTTCGTCTTTACCCGTCAGACTTTTTATAAACGTTTTTTCCTCTTCCGTCAGTTCCTCCGCCCATCCCATCTGGCTTTCAAGGACCTCCACCGTCGCCTCTGAGGCGTCTCCCCTCCGGGCTTTGAGACGCCGGCTAAGTTCGTCATACGGCGCTTCGCAGGCGAGGATCGAAAAGGGGGTGTTCAGCTTTGTTGCCAGAGCACGGAATCTGTCGCGCTGGGTGCGTCGGAGAAAGGCCGCGTCTACAAGGACCGACCAGCCAGCCGTGAGTGCGTCTCTGGCGATTTTTTCCAGGTGGGCGTACGTTCTTTCCGTCGCGTCGGGCGTGTAGATCGCGCCGCCGCTGGATTCGTCGGGGTTCATGCCGAAGAGCCGCTTCCTCTCGACATCGGAGCGGATGTGCACGAGGTTTGCCGTCTGGTCTTCAATCAGCCGTACCCTCGAAGAGGTCGTCTTGCCGGAACCGGAGAGGCCGTAGGTAATCGTCAGAGTCGGTTTGCGGTGGCAGCAGAGGCCTTTCGCGATCAGCGCGTATGCGTGCGCCTCGGCAAGGTCCCCTCGGAGCGCGGCGACCTTCGTTCTCACCAGTGCGCGGTATGTGGCGTAGAACGGCAGCACGTTCAACATGTCAAAATCGCCCGTTGTTGCGAGCCATTCGCTGATAAGCCAGCTCGCAAGACCTGGCCTGCGGTGTTCAAGCAGATCCTCGTAAACAAAGGCCAGTTCGTTCGCCTGATCTATCCAGCGGAGGTCTTCATTGAATTCGATGCAGTCAAACGGCGTTGGTCTTCCGTCTAGCAGGACGATGTTTTTAAGATGCATGTCCCCGTGGCACTCACGGACGTATCCGGCAGCCTTTCGCTCCTCGAATTTCGGGCGGCATCTTTCAAATTCTTGTCTTGTCCATTCCTCCAGACCCGCAAGTAGTGAATGGTCATCGGGCAGCAGGCTGTATAATTCAGCGAAATTTTCCAGCGCGGTCTTTAAAATCTGGGTCGGCCCGCCGAAACGGCTTTCCGGCGGCGCCTGGGCGGCCCTCCTGTGAAAGTCCGTCACGATATGAACCAGATCCGAGATCATCCCACAGGTCAACTCGCCCCGGTCGCAGACATGGTCTAAACGCAATTCCTCGTCAAAACGGGCCATCTCGACGGCCCATTCGATTGCGGGGCTTACACCCAGCTTCGGCGCGTCGATCGAACCGCCTATCGGAACCGTTTCCAGGTAGAGTTCCGGGGCATACCGGGAATTTAGAGATAATTCCTTTTCGCAAAACAGACGCCGCGCCTCAAGACTGCCGTAGTCGACAAAAGGCAGAACCACGGGCTTCTTTATTTTGTAGGCGTATCTTCCCGCAAGAAGAACCCATGAAATATGGGTTTCCAGAAGCTCGACCGTTTCTCTGCCGTACTCCTGCCTTGCCCATCTCCGCAAAGCCAAGATCAAACGCGGCAATCTCTTGGATTTATTCATCTCTTTCTCTGTTCATTCTTTGCATTTATCTACGGCACAAACCGAAATTCTTCGGCGATGCCGGACGAAGCACCTCTTTGGGGAGCAGGCGTTTCTAATTATGCATGTTTTTTCCCGCCTTCATCTTGAGGCCTTTGAAAAAGGCTGCTTGTAGCGCAAATTTATTGATTTTTCTTAGGTACCCCGCCGTGAAGCCCAAGGTTCTAAAGGCGTTAAAAACGCGAACTATCCCAGAGCGTTTAGCCTTCTAGAGCCTTTTGCGAGACGCCGCGGGGTCGAAAAAGATCCGATCAGCGCGAAAGGCGGCGTTTTTTTAAAGGTCTCATCTTATGTGTTTATATAATCGCAGAGAGCGGCGGTGTCAAATCGATCCTCCGCTGAAGGGCTGACGGATTTTTTGCTTGACAAAAAAAACGTGTATAATTAGTCCTTGAAACAGGGTATGGTTTTATTTGCCGGGCAGGGTGCCTTGGATTTTTTCAGTATTGCCACGGCTGAGGGATATTTGGGGATTTTAAAAAATAACTATCAAAATTAGGGGGGTATGCTGGCATGACCGAGTATGATTACTGGAAGATTTTTCCAAGGATGCCGAAGAAGGTGACGATCGGCGATATAACAATACGGGATGGTTTTCAACACGAAGAGAAATTCATCTCGACAGCCGCGAAAATTTATTATGCGGAGGAGATGATTTTTGCCGGAGCCAGAGAGATTGAGCTGACGAATCTGGGAAACCCGGAAGGGATTCCGCAGTTCACAGATGCCGAGCAGGTGTTGAGCTATTTCCGCGGAGAGCGGTTCAAGAAAAACTGCGAACGCCGCGGTATCAATCCCGCGGACATCACTTTTACGGCTGTTACGATACGCGAAACGGCGGTTGACCGGGCGATAGAGCTCCGCAAAAGGGGGATAGGTCCGGATCGGATACTGATGATGGTCTCTACAGATCCGGAGCATCACTTCGCAAACTCCGGCACAACCCTTCCCACCTACTGGAAAGAGGTTGAGAGGTGCATCAAGAAGGCCTCCGATGTCGGTATCAAGATGAACGGTACGGTCAGCACGATCTGGGGAAGCCCGATCACCGGTCCTACAAGGCTCGAGGATGCCGTTGAATTTACGAAACGCTTTCTGGAGCTGGGCGCCTATGATATCGAACATGCCGACCATGACGGCTCGGCCTCGCCGGCTGATGTTTACCGTTACTTCTCAATGATCCTCGATGAGATTCCCGATCCGGAGGTTCATCTGGCGCATTTTCACGAGACGAAAAGGATCGCCGCCGCGTCTGTTCTGGCCGCGCTGCAGGCGGGGATCTGTCGCTTCGAGGCAACGCTCGGCGGTCTGGGGGGGCAGCCGGCGAATTTTCTCGACGACCGGCCGGTGAAAGGGACAGGTGAATACTACTACACAGATCCGCGCTATGTGGGTCTTGTTACAATGGAAGATTTGCTCGTCATGATCGACGAGATGGGGATCGAGCACGGCTACGATGTTGACCGGGTTCTGTGGCTGGGCCGCAAAATGGAAAAGACAATAGGAAGGCGGCTACGTTCGGAGGCGATTTACAACGGCAGGACGGCAAAGCAGGGCCATATGGAATTTGCGCGTCCCGGCCTCAAAAAGCTGATCGAGAAGCTCGGCGAGAAGCCCGGGCAATTGATCCCGGCCGATTGGGCGCCGAAGGCGGTGCTTCCCGACAAATTCCATATGAAAAAATGAGCATCCCTTGCTCAGGCCGGGGCCTTTAAAATGGTTACCGCCGTTATTCCTCAAAATGCCGCGTACGATGCCGACTTCCCCGGGAGGCTTCTTCGCTTCTCCGCCGTTGAGCATGTCCTGCTTATCGGCGGTAACAATACGACCGGCGGAGGGGATAACCGTCTGGAGGTTCTGCCCTGCTCGGAGCCCTCTTCCGGATCCGCATGGAATGCAATCGTCGACCGCATAAAGACCCCCTATTTTTTATATTTTTCTCGTTGCGATCTCCATCTTGAGGAACGGCCCTTGGACCGTCTCCTTTCGACGGCTCAGGATACGGGTGCTTCCTGGGTTTATGCCGACTACAGCGAGGCGAACGAATACGGAATATGTCCCCATCCCGTTGTTCCCTACCAGATGGGAAGCATCCGCGACGACTTCGATTTCGGTCCGCTGGTTCTGATCGACAGCTCAGCCGCACGCTCGGCCCTCAAGAAATACGGAAGAATCCCCCCCTACCGCTGGGCGGGCTTTTACGACCTCCGCCTGAAGATCGCCACGGACGGGGAGTTGTTTGCGCTTCCCGAGAGCCTGAGTATCGTGGGAACGGGAAAAGAGCGGAAAACGGGCAGGGAACCACAGGCCCACTTTGCCTACGTCGATCCCCGAAACAGCGATTATCAGAAGGAAATGGAAACAGCGGCGACCGAACATTTAAAGAGGATCGGGGCATGGCTGGCACCGCGATTTAACGATGTCCCCGTTGCGGAAACCCGTTTCCCGGTCGAGGCAAGCGTTGTGATTCCCGTCCGCAACCGTGCCCGTACGATCACCGAAGCGATTCAGAGCGCCCTTTCGCAGAAAACCGACTTTCCCTTTAACGTTCTTGTCGTGGACAACTATTCGACGGACGGCACTGCGGACATCCTTTCTGCTATCGCCTCGCGCAGCACGCTTGTCAAAACGATAACCCCTGAACGCGAAGGCCTTTCGATTGGAGGGTGCTGGAATGCGGCGATCTTTTCCGCTTACTGCGGAAGGTATGCCGTTCAACTCGATTCCGACGATCTGTATGACGGCGACGATGTCCTTCAGCGCCTTGTCGATTTCTTGCGTACACGAAACTGCGCGATTGTCGTGGGTTCCTATACCGTTGTTGACGCCGATCTGCATGTCATCAAACCCGGCCTGATTGACCACAGGGAATGGAGCGACTCCAACGGGCGAAACAACCTGTTGCGCGTCAACGGCATCGGGGCGCCGAGGGCATTCGACACGAGTCTTCTCCGCCGGTTCGGGTTTCCCGACGTCGGCTATGGCGAGGATTACGCCGTTGCGCTCCGCCTTTCGAGGGAATACAGGGTGGGGAGGATATATGACAGCCTCTATCTATGCCGGCGCTGGGAACAGAACACCGATTCTGTCCTTTCGGTCGAGAAAAGAAACCTCTATAATGCCTATAAGGATCGCCTGAGGACGATCGAAATTCTTGCCCGTCAAAGAATGCACGAATGAGATTCTTATACCGTCGCCGGGAAATGGTGCTTGATGAGGAAGTTTCCCGTTGAGGCGGTGGGTATTTTCCCCCGGAGGGATGGGATGGCTTTGAGTCAGCATCCTAAAGTGGACGGCAAAATGATTTTTGCAGTATATAATGGTCAGGATGATGGACTGTCGCTGGCGGAGATGGCGGCAAGGCTTCTCGCCGGGCAGAAAGAGGGCTGGCCGGCCCTGCGGGACGGCTATGCGGGATTGGAAAGCTCACTCATCCAGGAAATAGATGGCGGAAACTGGAAGATACAGATCCAGTGCAATCCGCGCAGGATGGCCTCCAGCGGGGCGGACGTCCATCCGGAGGCCATAAAAAATCGCCGTTGTTTTTTGTGTCCGGAGAATCGACCCGTTGAGCAGCAGGCGATACTCTACCGTGGCGCGTACCATATCCTTTGCAATCCTGCGCCGATCTTTCCGCGCCATCTGACCATCGCCCACATCCGGCATATTCCGCAGTCTCTCGGAGGAAACGTCGAAACGATGCTGTTGCTCGCCGAGGATTTCGGCCCCGCGACGGCTGTTTTTTACAACGGGCCGCGCTCCGGCGCCTCCGCCCCGGACCACCTCCATTTTCAGGCGGCCCCGTACGGGCTGATGCCGATAAAAAACGAATTGGACAGACAAACCGGTAAATGCACCCAAAGGATCATTGGAAATGTAGCGATCTTTCGCACCGAGGGGTTGGGACGGGGCGTTCTTGTGCTGCGTGGAAACGACGGTGAGGCGATTGTCGCGATGGTCGGTAAAATTCTTGCCGTTTTATCCGACATGACGGCCGCAACCCAGGAGCCGCTTGTGAATGTTTTATGCGTGCGTTTTGGCTGCGGCTGGCAACTGCTCATTTTTCCGAGGTTGAAGCACCGGCCGGATGCCTTCTTCAGTGAAGGAGAACGGCGGCTTATCGTAAGCCCGGGTTCCGCCGATATGGCCGGTGTCATGATTACACCGAGGCAAAAGGATTTTCACAGGCTTACGGCGGATGTGGTTGCCTCGCTTTACCGCGAAGTCGCTTTTGATGATATCATGGTGGAGAAACTCCTGGCGAAACTCTGATAAAATGGAGACTTCGGCGTCATACGCAGCGGGAATGAACCTTTAAGGAGCTTACGGCGGTGGACGATCGGGGGAAAAAGACGGATGCGTTGAGAAGTTGGCTGTGGGTCGCCCTCTTCGCGGCGGCCTTTGCGTGGGTCGAAGGATCTATCGTTGTCTATCTGCGCGAAATCTATTTTGGCGGGACGTTTTCTTTTCCCCTCGTTATCCCCTGGCGGGACGGAGAACTGGCTGTTGATCGCCTCATGAAAATCGAGTTTGTCCGCGAGATCGCCACGATCATCATGCTGATTGCCGTGGGCTGGGCGGCGGGAGGGACACCATGGCAGAAGTTCTGTCTTTTTATGATCGCCTTCGGAATCTGGGACGTTTTCTACTATGTCTGGCTCCGGGTCATGACGGGATGGCCTGAAAGCCTCATGACGTGGGATCTGCTCTTTTTTGTGCCTCTGCCTTGGGTCGGCCCCGTCATCACCCCTGTCTTGATTGCGCTGGCAATGATCGCGGCGGGATCTCTGATCATCTATTATGAGCAAAAGGGATACGTTATCCGCTGGCGATGGTTTGACATTGTCGTGATCGCGGCCTGTGGGCTTTTATTGATTGTGGCTTTTTGCTGGGATTGGAAGAACATCCTGCGGATTCCCGGCAATTCCCTTTATACCGGAATACCCAACCCCTTTGCGTGGTGGCTCTTTCTGCCCGTTTATCTGGCATCCGTCATCTATTTTTCCCTGAGACTTTACATGATTGTATCGGCGGGGAAGCGCCATTAAAACCCTTTTGCCGGATTTTGTCATGCCGGATAAGATGCTTTAAAACAATGCAAAGAGATACATTCACGAGAACGATTTTGAAAAAGGAGGAAGACTCATGGGAATGATGAAGGAATTCAAGGAATTCGCGGTAAAGGGAAATGCCATGGACATGGCGGTCGGCATCATTATCGGCGCCGCGTTCGGGAAGATTGTTTCTTCCTTGGTGGCCGGCGTGATCATGCCCCGATAGGCGTGATCGTCGGCGGAATCGACTTCTCCAAACTCGCTATTACAATTAAGGCGGCGGTAGGCGCGGCCCCGGCCGTCGTCATCGGTTATGGGAAATTCCTCCAGACGATTATCGATTTTATCATTATTGCATTTTCTATTTTCCTTTTGGTTAAAGGAATGAACTCGCTGAAGCGAAAGCAGGAAGAGGCGCCGCAGGCCGCTCCGCCCGCTCCGCCTGTGCAGGAGGTTTTGCTCGCGGAAATACGCGATCTGCTGAAGGAAAGAAAATAGGATTGGACGGCAGGCCTCTTCGTGTCAGGTCAACGATTGCGGGCAGAAAAAACAACGCGCCGGTTGACCACCGAAAAAAGTCAATGACCCGGCTGAACGTGGGATCCCGTTTCCGCTACCGCCATGCCGGCGAGAATCAGAAAGCCGCCGAGAAATCCGGTGATTCCGAGCCGCTCCCCCAGGGCAAAGCTGGCATAGATCGTGGCGAAGACCGGTTCCATGCAGAAGATCAACGCCGTATGGGTGGGGCTTGTCAGCCGTTGCATCGCGGTCTGCACGAGAAACGCGAACACCGTGGCGAAAAGCACGGTGACGACCAGCGCCCAGATAATCTCGGGGTGAATCACGAGAAAGCGATCCCCGAGAAAGAACGAGGAGGCCATGCTCAGCAGAGCAACTACCCCGAGCTGAATCGCCGTCAGCCAGTAAACACCGCCGGTTACCGCGAACTTTCCCGTGTAGATTAAATGCAGAGCGATGCTGACGGCGCAGATGCAGGCAAGCAGATCACCCTGATTCGGTCTGAGGCTCCCCCCGCCGGTCGACAGCAGAGAAAGCCCCAGAGCCGCAAGAAGGACGCCCAGGATCATGTTTTTGTTGATACGCAGGCCGTAGAAAGGCATGCCCAGCAGCTCAACCAGGCCCACATTCAGGCCGGTCAGAAAAGCGGTATTGGATGCCGTGGTGTAGAGAAGGGCCAGCGTCTGAAAGGCGTAGCCCCCGAAAAGGAAGAGCCCCATGACAAATCCCCGGCTGATCCATGCGACCTTGAAGGGTCGGCGCAAAACCAGGCAGATACCCGTCATGATGATCGCCGCCGCAATGAAGCGCTGCGAGAGAAAAACAAAAACCTCAACCGTTTCGATCGCCTCTTTCACGACGACGAACGTCACGCCCCAGAAAAAGGTCGTCACCAACAGCAGAAAATCGGCTGTCAATTTCTTCTTTTTGGTTTGTGTATCTGCATTTGTCAACATCAAATTCCATCTGTTCTTTGTCATGGTTTACCGAGCCGTCGAAGACAATCGTTACGGATTCCGGGGAAACCCGGCGCCGTATATCCTGTAAGGAAAGGGAAATACGATGCGATCATCTCGTCGGTGACGATTACCGATGAACGGAAAAAGACGATGGATTTTTCCGATCCGTACATCAATGCCGGGCAGATTCTGGTGTACCCCAAAAAGACAAAAATCTTGCAAGGCTTGCCGATTTTAAAGGGAAAAAAGTTGGCGCCCAGATTGGGACAACGGGCGCGATGGAGATTAAAAAGGTTTCGGGCGTTGAGCTGAAGACATACGATGAAATCGGCCTGGCGTTTGAAGATATGGCCGCAGGCAGAATATCCGGTGTCGTCTGCGATACGCCGGTTGCCGCCAATTTTGCACTTCAGCGCAAGGAGTACAAGGAAAAATTCCGGATTGTCGGCAAGCCCTTCACCGAAGAGTTCTACGGTATTGTTGTTAAAAAAGGCAACAAGGAGTTGCTGGATCTCATCAACAACGGGATAAAGTCGGTGAAATCCAAGGGCCTCGATAAGGCTATCGAAAAGAGGTGGCTCAGTAAGACAGGAAAAAAAGCCGGGCGATCAACCCGGGCCGGCGATTATCGAGGTAACCGACGGCGTCGCGATTCCGACAAGGGGCGACATCGGACTTTTTACTGCGTGGAGAACGGCTTTTGTAGGCGCGATAGCCTCAAGGCGCTTGACGGCGTGTCGCTCGATATCTACGACGGGGAGAAGGTCGTCATCATCGGCCCCAGCGGATCGGGCAAAAGCACATTGCTTCGGACCATCAACCGGCTCGAAGACTTCCAGCGGGGCCGGATTATCGTTGATGGCGTCGATCTGCAGGCCGATGATACCGATATCAACAAGGTACGCGAGGAGATCGGCATGGTCTTTTCTGTCTTTCAACCTTTTTCCCCATAAGACCGTGCTTGAGAACGTGAACCTTGCGCAGATGATTGTTCGGAGGCGCTCGCGCAGAGAGGCTACCGTCATATCTGAGGAGTTGCTCAAAAAGGTCGGGATTCTCGAGAAGGCAAATGAATATCCCGATAAGCTCTCCGGCGGGCAGCAGCAGCGGGTTGCGATTGCCCGGGCCCTCGCGATGAAGCCGAAATTGATGCTGTTCGACGAACCGACGTCGGCGCTCGATCCCGAGATGATCGGCGAGGTTCTGGGTGTTATGAAGAACGTGGCAAGCGAGGGGATGACGATGATCGTTGTCACGCATGAAATGGGCTTTGCCCGGGAGGTTGCCGACAGGGTTGTTTTTATGGATTGCGGAAAGATCATCGAGGAGGGAAAACCCGAGCAGCTCTTCCGAACGCCGTCTCACGAAAGAACGCAGCTTTTCCTGAGGCAGATTCTTCAGGTCTGATGTTGCAATGTCCTCCTGTTCAAGAAGGTCCTCGCAAGCGGAGGATCAGCCCACGAAAAGCGCCGCGATATCCATCACGTTAGTGCCGGTCGGGCCGGTCATGATAAGATCTCCCGTCTGCGCGAAGAAATCGTACGAATCGTTGCGAGACAGGTAATCATCAATCTTCAGATTCAACTTTAGCGCTGTCTTCCAGCTCTCGCAGTCGACGATTGCACCGGCAGCGTCGGAATTTCCATCAATCCCATCGGTCCCCGCACTGAAGAACACGAAGCGCGGGCTTTCTTTTATTTCGTTGAGAACCGCAAGCGCCATTTCCTGGTTCCGTCCGCCTTTTCCGTCGCCATGCAGCGTTACCGTAGTTTCCCCACCGAATAGCAGGATTACCGGCGTGGGAAAAGGTTCTCGGCGGGCGGCGATCTCTTCACCGAGCGCGATGATTACCTTCGCCGCCTCCCTAGCTTCTCCCCGGAGGCGCGATGTCATGATATAAGCGCTGATTCCAAGTTCTTCGGCGTAGCCCTTAGCTCTCTGAAGGGCCTTGACATTGCTGTCGATGATAAAATGCTCTATTTTGTCATTTATTGTTTTCGGTGTGTCCTCGAAGCGTCCCGAGACGCCGTCTTCAAAGAGTTTTTTGATCGTGTCGGGCGCATTCTCCCACAGGCCGTATTTCTTCATCACCAGCTTGGCGTCGTAAAACGTTGAACGATCGAAGAACATCGGTGCCGAGCCTATTGCCTCCAGATCGTCACCGATCACATCCGAAATGACCAGAACAATGCCGGAGGCCTTTGTCAGTCTCCCAAGCCGTCCGCCTTTCACGAGCGATAGATGTTTGCGAACGATGTTGATTTCGTCGATCGGAACGCCGTTGGCGAGGAGCCCCTTTGTCAGTATCTGCATGTCGGAAAGCGTAACGGGAGGGATCGGTTTTTCTATCAGCGCGGAGCTGCCACCGGAAAGGACGTAGATGAAAAAGTCATCCTCGGAAAGTCTCGAGAGTTTTTCTATCAGCGTCTCCGCGGCCGCAATGCTCTTTTCGGTTAAAACCGGGTGGGAGCTTTCCAGTACCTCGACCCCTTCAACCGACGCGGGGTAATTCGAAACGATGCATCCATGCCGGAGATTCTGTCCCAGGATTTGGGCTACGGCCCTGGCCGTTTCGACAGCGGCCTTTCCGCTTCCGAACAAATGGATTCCTCTCTCAGCGGAGAGCTCAAACGTTTTCCCGTCGATTTTCAACGCACCGGGCGTATAGGACAACTTCTGGCGGACTATGCTGGCCGGCAGCGTTGCGGCAAGCGTTTTTAGGAATATCGTCATCATTATTTCTCTATTTGTCATTTTTCGCACCGCAAAAATTTTTTAGTCGAAAAAGATTTCTGAGCATGAAAGGCGACGTTTTTTAAAAGGTCTCTCTATGAAAATGCATAGGATCATTTAATATTATATCGTTTTCCTCAGCGCGGCTGAAGTCCTTTCTCGAGGAACCTTTTATCTCAGCGAATGTCTTAAAACCCTTCCAGGCCTCTCACCGGTCAGCCTTCCTTCGGCGATCACGCTGCGTCCGTTCACAAAAACGTACAAGATACCTGTGGGATAGCGGTGAGGATTCTTGAATTCCGACGTATCGGTAATGGTATGCGGATCGAAGATGACCAGATCGGCTGCAAAGCCCGGCTTCAGAAAGCCTCTGTCGGAGAAACCCAGCCGTGATGCGGGGAGTCCGGTCATTTTAAATATCGCGGCAGGCAGGGAAAGCAGGCCTTTTTCTCTGACGTATAGGCCCAGCACCCGGGGAAACGAACCATACGAGCGCGGATGCGGCGACAGCGAAGAATCAGTATCGGGATCGTAGCCGTCCCCATCCGTGCAGACGGCAACGTTTTCGTCAGCGACGATTGTTTCGACGTCCTTTTCATCGAGGCTGAAATAGATCGCTTCGACGGCCGCTTTTTCCTCGCTAAGCAGGCGGATTACAGCATCGGCCACGGGGATTTTCCACGCTTCGGCTATCGCGCCGAGGTCTTTTCCAATCAGCGGTTGGTTTTTTTTCGTCCTCAGATCGGAAATCACAACCCGCTTGGGGCCACCCCTGGATCGGATTGTCTGATCTATCTCCTCTGTTATCCTTGGCTTCAGACTGTTTAACGAAAGCCTCCTGAGCATTTCCTCTTTGCCTGCTTCCTGCACCCAGGAAGGGATCAGAACGGCCAGAGTAGTGCTGGTGGCGTCATACGGGTACTGGTCGGCAAAGATATCCACTCCGTCTTTGCGGGCCTTTTCCAGCCTGTCAAGAATCTTGCGTGAGAGTCCCCGGTTTGTTTTGCCCATCGCCTTGAGGTGCGATACCTGTACGCGGACGCCAGTCTCTTTGCCGATCTGAATCGCCTCCTCGAGACCGAGAAAGACATCCGTGTCTTCTTCACGGATATGGCTTGCGTACAGCGTCCGCTCGCGGGAGAGAATTTCGGCCAGTGCGACAAGCTCAGCGGTCGTCGAAAAGACGCCAGGGGGATAGATCAGTCCCGTCGACATCCCCCATGCCCCCTGTCTGAGGTTGATATGAAGCAACTCCCGCATCCGTTTGAGCTCGTCCGGAGAGGCCTGCCTGTCTTCGATCCCCATAACGGCCACCCGCAACGACCCATGAGGGACGAGCGGGACGAGGTTCAATGCAATACCGGTATTCTCCAGTTTTTTTGCATATCCGGAAAAATCCGACCATGAAACGCGATCGGAGGGAAGAAAAAAGGAGTGCATGTTGAGATAGTCGAGAAGAATCTTTTTACGACGTGTATCCACCGGAAAGGAACCGATCCCGCAGTTCCCGGAGACATCGCTTGTGATTCCCTGAAAGATTTTGCTCTGCGCAAGATGGTTCTTAAAGATCAACCTGTCGATATGCGAATGGATATCGATAAATCCCGGTGCGAGGACAAGACCGTCGGCCTGAATAGTGGTTTGTGCCGTTTCGTTGAGACCTTGCGACACAGTGGCAATTCTATCGCCGGTAACGCCCAGATCGCCTCTAAAGGCGGGGACCCCGGTTCCATCCACGATCGTCGCGTTCTTGATCAAGAGATCTAGCAAATCGTTTCCATCAGGAAAGACGGCATTATCCCAGATCCTGTCCGGGAAAGGTAAACGCCGGGGGCATGTCTTTCATCGTCAGCAGTCCCGGCGCTGCTTGAATAACACGGGGCAGCGAATTTACAAGCATCGCCGTCGTCGCCAGATCACCGTGCACGCCGCCTTTGATTACCGCCTCTAAGGGCGGTGTGCCGTCGATGTAAACAGCGTCATAAGGGTTCGCCGCGCCGATGTGGGCCTCGAACTCGAGAGTTATCGCCTCGCGGCCCGCGACAATCCCTTGGGCGGTTTGACGAACGCCGGCCGCGTGCCCGGCTTTGATCAGAATATGCCTGCTGCGGATATCTTTTTCAGCGATGACTGGCTCGATATCTTCGGTGATTTTTTCGAGCTTCCAGCCGAGGCCGGCCGAAATCATCCCGATCGATTCTGCGAGTCCTACGTGGCGGATGGTTCCTGATTTGACGAGGTGCTCAAAATCATCGAGCCCTAAACCCGCCCCTATCTTTTTCTGAAAAGGGAGACGACGGGGAGTAGCATCCTGGATGCGCACGGCCCTGATCTTTTTTATGTTCTGGCAGACGCCGGTCATAAAGAGAGGCCAGGCATCCATCAGAAAGCCCGGATTAACCCCCGTGCTCAATACCGTAACGCCGTTTTTCTTTGCAAGCCTGTCGATCCTTGCCGCCAGAGCTGGCTGTTTGAGAAACGGATAGGACAGTTCCTCGCATGTCGAGACGATATTTACGCCCGCCTCTAAAACGACCTGAATCTGGGGAAAGATATTTTTTAAGACCGACCCTGTTGCGAGCAGGACCGCGTCCGGTCTTGTTTTCTTTAGAACTGCCTCGGGATCGTTCGAAATTTTAACGCCAAGCTTACTTTCGAGACCGGCGACATCTCCGAGATCCATGCCGACATTCTTTAGATCGATAGCGCCGACGATCTTGATGCCGGGCTTGCCGGAGGCAAGCCTTACAATGCCGGCACCGACCGGACCTACCCCAAACTGCACGACTTTGATCCTTTTTGTCATTCTCGACTTCTCCTTAATTTTTGTACCGCGTTAAATGAACCCTCGTATCCGGTTGATCCTGTCAGATGCTTCTTTCTTTTCATGATGTTCCGCATGATATCTTCCCCAGAATCCGGTCAGCAGCTCTTCGCAAGTTTTATAACACTTTTAGCGGGATTTCTTCAAGCAAAAACGCGAAACAAATTCAGAGGCTTTTGTTGCCGATGTTTTTTATCTATGCTATTTAAGCTATGAAAATATGTTGTTTGAAGGAGGTTGTTAATATGGCCATGCCGTCAAATTATTCGGATATTGTCTGCAGATATTTTTTTGAAAACGGTTATTCGAACACCGATGCCGTACTTGAAGCTGTGGCGAGGCGTTTGAAAGGCTCCGGAATCAAAACCGTTGTCGTCGCGACACGCAGCGGACGTACAGCGATAAAGGCGCGCAACGTTCTGGATGCCGGCGTGAAGGTCATTGCCGTTACGCATGTGACGGGATTCAACGAGCCAAACTCACAGGAGCTGACCGACGAAAACCGGCGGGTGCTTCTTGCCGAAGGAGTGCCGGTTTTGACATGCGCACACGCATTCGGGGGCGTCGGTCGCGGCTTCCGCAACAAGACCGGCACCTATCAAACAGATGAGATCATCGCCTATACGCTGCGCCTGTTCGGTCAGGGAACGAAAGTCGCCGTTGAGATAACCCTTATGGCGGCCGATGCCGGATTGATCCGCACCGACGAGGATGTTGTCTCCCTCGGCGGTACAAAGGAAGGTGTTGACACCGCATTAATCCTGAGGCCTTCCACAAGCGCGCAATGTTTTGATTTGAAGGTGCGCGAGGTTATATGCAAACCGCTGGATCCGTAAAGAACGCACCCGCCACGATCGCACATCCGTTCCGGCTAAAAAAGAAATACGGCCGCGGCAAGCACGGTTGTATAGAAATTGTCTTTTACGATTGTTGACTGTGTGACGTTGCGTGTTTTGACGATTTTTCCGCTTATCTTGAAGATTTCTTTCTTGTCGTCCCAGCTTTCATCTACATTGAAATCGATTCCTAGCGTTGAGGCAAGCATTGCCGCGGCCATGTCCTCTGCATAATCTCCGGCCTGTTTCTCGGTCTGTCCGAACGAGTGGTATTCGCTGATGTAGCCGTATGACTTCGGATCTGCCGGTATCGCGCAGCCGACGGATGCCGCCAGCAGCCTTTTGGGTTCGTTGGTGCAACAACGGCTCATAACGCAGAATGTGATTGCTCCGGGAACAAGTTCTTTGAGTCCCTGTGTTTTTGACAGAATTTTACAGTTCGGCGGTACAATACTGGATACCTGCACAAGATTGCACCGTTCGATTCCCGCATCGCGCAATGCCCGCTCGAAGGAGTGGAGTTCGTCCTTATGCGTTCCGACCCCTTTGGTAAAAAACATCTTTTTGGGAACATATCTTTCCATTATTCCCCTCCTTTCTGATTCGATCGAGATCGTCCCGTATGCGATCCGAAAAAAAGCGTAATATCAGTATGTTACTGGTATCGTATCATTGGCGGTTTGTTCTATATCAATTTTTTTTGCGTATTGCTATAAAAAAACAACACTTCAAAGAGAGCTTTCCGGGACCACGATATAGTCAATGTCCAAACGAGGTTAAGCTGCTCTCCGCGGTGATATCTTCGAGCGTGAAAAGGCGGCTCTGGCGTCGCAAAAAGTTATTGACATTTGGGAGATGAAGGAGGATGGTACCCCTGTTTTCAAACGGCAAAAAACGAAAGGCATAAAGTAAATGACGACGCATGAGAAAAAGGTTGAGAAATTCTATTCTCATGGTTCAGCTCTCCGATCTTTGCAGAGTGCCGGTTTTTTGTCTTTCGGCCTCTGGCGGGATGACACACTTGATTATCAGCAGGCAGCCGAAGATCTGCTGAAGATGCTGCTTGAGAATGAAAAGCCGCTCAACCGGGGGACGATTTTAAATGTGGCCTGCGGTTACGGAACGGAGACATTCGACATTTACAGAAGGTTATCCCCCGAGAATATCATTGCGATAGATATAACCCAGGCGCATATTGACTTCGCCAGAAAAAGGGCGGAGGATCTGCATCTTGCCGATAAGATCGTCTTCGAAAGGCAGGATGCCTGCATTCTTCCTTATCAACCGGGCAGTTTCGCGTATATTATAGGTATAGAAGGCCCGGCCCATTTCAATACCCGTGAGAAATTCCTGCGCAGGTCCTTTGATGTTCTTGAACCCGGTGGCGTCCTTCTTTTGACGGACATCATTGTCAATCGTGCAAAGGCCGAAGGGCAGCCGATGAACTTCTGGATCGGCAGGAGAGCCGCCAACCTCTGGCATATGCCAAAGGCGAACTGGATGACAATCCCTGAAATTGTTCAATTGCTCGAATCCGTCGGCTTCAAGGTCGATATCGCCAGAAGCATGGGCGAAAGGGTTTACCCTGGTTTTTCAAGAAACAACACAAAGATGCCGTCTATCATCAACGCGATCAAGACCAGAGGCATTTTCATCGGCCTCGGACTGACATTCATTTCCTGGCTTCTGGGGTGGGCATTTCGTAGAGATATGATAGATTATGCGTTTATCAGGGCTGTCAAGGCGCAGTAAAGAGGCTTACCGGCTCAGTTCCCTGGCGATTTTATGTGCATTCCTGAAGCCGGCCGAATCGACCAGCGCGTTTGTTACGGTTGGACTTTTGGCCGCGAGCTCTTCCATCTGCCTGACACGCTCTTCACTCGGGGGGTGCGTACTCATCGCGTCGGAAAGAGGTTTCAAAATAGGATTACCCGTTCCCCCCGCACTCTTTTCGGCCTGCAGCAACTTTTTGTAGAAACCGCCTATCTTGTCCTTGTCGTACCCGGCATTAACGGCCAGGCGGAAACCGATGCGGTCTGCTTCCAGCTCGTCCTCCCGCGAATTGGCGAGGAACCCGTATTTTTGCACGAGAAGCCCTCCACCGGCACCAGCCGCCGCCCCGATCACCGCGGCCTTTGTAAGACAGGCCGTGTCCCCTTCCGCGCAGATGATTCGTCCCAGACCGTAGCCTACTGCCGCCCCCAGGACCCCTCCTCCCGCAGTGTAAAGCCATGTCTTTTTGTTTTCCTGCTCCATGACATACATGCGTTCAGCGGCATGCCGGGCGATAACATGGCCCATTTCATGTCCGATCACGCCGGCCAGTTCCGCCTCGTTGGCCGCCATCGCAATCAGAGGAACGGTAACGAAGATCCTTCCCGCCGGCAGCGCAAAGGCGTTGGCGCTTTTACTGTTCACGACGCTGAATTCATAATGATACGGATTGCCTTCAAGCTGATTGGCCCTGGCGATTTTTCCGCCGAGATAGGATATGTAGCTCTGTAATTCCCGGTTGTTAACGGGAGGGTAGTCCTTACGGATTTCGGTTAGGGCCTCCTCAGCCAGCCGTCTTTCATCACCAACGGTGAGAGCCGTTTTCTGTCCTATATTGTCACCTTCGCGGTAGCGGGAGCTTGTCACCGGCGCGCAGGATGTCAGAAAAAATACAATAATGACTGCTGTAAGAATCCTTTTCATTTTTTTATATCGCATACGTGAAGCCCCGAAATATGTTCTTATTTTGTATTATAGGAAATGCTTCGCCCTTTTGTCAAGGCGCGATCGTGTCGTTTTTTTACCTTGACATGCGGTTATCCTGATGCCTAAATTTTTTTATAATTAGATCCTGGAGAGACGCCACCTCCGCGCTCAGGTAGTTTTTTGTGAAAATGTAGCCTCGCTTCGCGAAGTTTTCGACCCCGCGACGTCTCCGCTCAAGGCTCCATAGGCTGATCAGTCCTGCTGCTTGTGTTTACGGCACCTTTGCCGCCGTGACGGTGGGGTAACCGAGAAAAACCTTTA
>DYLD01000003.1:5960-14768 GCA_020722315.1 Syntrophus aciditrophicus | reverse complement strand
CTTTCAGACCGCATGAGATATCGGCGGCTCCTTTTGACGATCGAAAACAGGCGGCTGAATTCGTTGATCGTGTTGTTGAGCTTGTCAACAGTATCTGGAGCAGACGAGACCAAATCGAGCCTAGTTTCGCATACAGGGAACCTCCACGGACGATAGAGATATTGAAACTTCTGCCGGGTACGAATTGCAAGGAATGCGGGTATTTGACATGCATGGCGTTTGCGAACGAGCTCAGGGAAGGTAGAGAAGATCTATCGAAATGCACCCAATTGTCGGAAGAAAACAGGGGGAAATTGCTCCATCTTCTACATTTGGTTTAGCCGAAAAGTAGGGGTTAAATCGTTATCTTTTCCCCGACCCTTACCTCGACATATTTTCCTGCCAGTTTCTTCCTGAACTGGTCGATGGCCCAATCCGAGCTGTCATGGGCCGACAGGCCGACAATTGTGGGAGACGCCCTTTTTATCGCTTCGATGGCATGACCCACGTCGGCTTCATTGATGCTTCTCCAGGGAGGATTATCGGAGCCGACGATCTTCTGGATGTTTAGCGGCCCGACCATAATCCTTCCACCGTTTACCGGGTAGTGCAACCCTCCGATAATCCCGTAAATCGGCTCATCGAAGATCGCCTGGGCCCGCTCGATAATCCGTTCGATCGTTTGGTGACCGCACCCGATGATCAGGACAATCCCCTTTCCCTCAACGTTGATCGCCAGGGACTGCTCGAGTGTATAACCCATCAAGAAAAGCGCCCTGGGAATAGGGCCGATGCTCGCGATTCCTTCCTTTAAAACGGTCGGGGCGGTGATCACCTTTGCGCTGAAACCGGGATTCCACCTGGAACCGGATATTTCAACCGGGGCGTATACCGGAATCGCCGGAATGGAAACCGGTCCCTGGGATAAGCTGAAGGTTCTGGTCTTCTGCTCCTTCATTCCCCCCAGATGATCTACATGCGGGTGGCTTATGAAAATCATGTTCAACTCGGATACCGATACCCCAAGGTGTTTCATGTTTTCCAAAAGCGGCGAGGGATGTTTTCTTTTGGTGTTCCAGCCGACATCCATCAGAATAGTGGTATCGTCTGCCATAACGAGGTAGGACACACCGGGCTTGGTCTTCAGCTCCGGGGATTTGCGTAAAAATCGATCAGCGGAAGGATACTGAGTTGCCTGACGCTTCCGATCGGGGAAAGCCTGGTCAGCTTTGTGCGCGCGATTTCGTCGCTTGCCTTCTTCCTGTCGTTCTTGAGTTGAATAAGTTTTTTCACGAACACGAGCCCGGCAATAACGAGTAACACAAGGATCAGATCAATTAACATCAAATCTGCACTCCCTAAAGATGATTGAACATTCAGTCAATAATTAAGAATTGTTAATGACAGGCCGGCAGAATGTCAAGCAGAATGTCAGCTCCGGTAAATCCGCTTTATTTGAAACAATTCCGGGCGTATGCGTTTGACATCGGGAGTCGTTTTCCTTATAGTACATCCCGGCAATCTCCCGGGGTCGGCCGAAACCGGTTTCTGTTTGGTAATCTTTATCATAGAGGTTTTAAACATCAGGTCGAAAAAGGAATTTTTGGCTGCGGGGTATGTTTTCGTGATCGTTAAGGACAAGGGTTCCCGGAAGGACGTTAACGGATAGAAAAAATTGCACAGTCTTGCTCAACAGCTTTCGGATCGAGCCTCAACGAAAGGTTATCGATGATGTCGGTGAGCCTTCCTGAAGCGAAGCAGCCTGAAAAATCAGCGGTGCCATTCCTTGGAAATTCTGGAATGCCTTGGAAAAGAAGACAGAGGACAAATCGCGACGCGTATGCCCATGAGAGCTGGGGAACGTACTGTGCCTACCCGCAAGACATGGAGTCTGGAAACATCGTCGAACTGCTTGTTGACGGTATCCATGCTTACCCGGCTATGCTTCAAGAGATTGACAGGGCTCAAAAGACCATCCTGATGGACAGTTACATCTTCAACGATGATGCTGCCGGCAGACTCTTTTCTGCGGCCCTTTGCGATGCTGCCCGCAGGGGGGTGCCGGTCTATCTGATAGTCGATGCGGTCGGCACACGCCATGTGTCCGCTGATTTCTTTGAGCAGATGCGCGGGGTGGGTGTGAACGTGCTTATCTACCGATCACCGAAACCCTGGCGCCGAAGCTTTGGCCTGTTCAAGCGGGACCATCGTAAAATTCTGGTGGTCGACGGCAGCGTGGGATTCGCAGGCGGACTAAATATTGGTGCGCAATGGCTACCCAGGGAGTCGGGTGGTCTCGGCTGGCATGACCTGCATCTTCGCATTGAGGGACCTGCGGTGCGGGAGCTTTCCAGGCTTGTAATCTCTACCTGGAATACTCACGGTGGGACATTTCCGGATAACAGGCTTTTTCTGCCGGACATTCTGAAAAAGGGTGGCGAATATGTGAGTATCATCGGTTCCAGGGAACGTAAGAAGAGAGGGGCAATTCGCCGTTCCTATATGCAGGCCATCCGCCGGGCGCGTGAATATATCTACATTACCAATGCCTATTTCCTGCCGGATTCGGGGTTCAGGCGCGCCTTGAGAAATGCATGCCGCCGCGGGGTGGATGTACGGGTGATGGTCCCCGAAAGAGGGGATATCCGTGCTGTGAATATGGCGAGCCAGGCCCTCTATTCCGGTCTTTTACGGGCCGGCGTTCGTATTTTTCTGTGGAAGCAGGAGGTGCTCCATGCCAAAAGCGCCACGATTGACGGGCAATGGGCTACCGTCGGCAGTTTTAATATCGATCATCGGTCATGGCGGATGAATCTGGAAGTAAATATCAATGCCGTCGGGCCGAATCTGTCGGGACGTCTGAAGGAAATTTTCCTTAATGACCAGGCTCTCTCAAAGGAGATAACACTGAGCGAGTGGCGGGAGAGACCGTTCCTTTCGAAACTACTGCAGCGGTTTTTTTATCTCTTCAGGAAACTTATGTAGTACAATCAAGGAGGATTGCGCAGAAACATTTGCGAAACACACCGTCCTATTAGAAAGGCAATCACTTTTGCATAGGAAACATCCCTGTATCAGGCGCAACGAAGGACAACGATGCTCATGAGGAAAGCCTTGCAGAACTGCGGAGGTTACATTCGCGCTCAGGGAGCCTTTTCGACCCGAAAAACCTTCAAATCGCGCTTTATGAAACCTTCCCGGGCACTTGTGCAAAGTTCCCCCGAAAAAAACTTCTCAGTAATTTCTCCGTTGACAAGTTGCTTTTCGATGCAGGCCCGCCAACGGAAGGCCGAGCCGCTGATTTGCAAGGCCTGACACCCAAGAGAGGCTCTTGGGTGCTAAAAGTCCAGCTGCGGGCCACGAGCTACAGGGCGTAGATGACAGGTGTCGTTTACGGTGATGATGTTCCAGATGGAGCCAACCCTCTCGAAACGATTGATTGCGGCTGTGTCCTGTCCGATGCGCCAGAAATCCGAGTTGTTCAGGCCGATAAATGCGGCGATCAGCACCTTGTTGACGACCCGGTGGGCGACCAGAAGTATATTCCCCTGGGGATGGCGATCGAGCACTTCGTCTACCGCAGCCAGCGCACGCACGCGGACCTCTTCTAACGTTTCCCCGTTGGGAAAACGCACGGTGTCAGGCATCGATTCCCACTGCCGGTAAAGAGCGGGATATCTTTGTTTGACCTCTTCCAGCGGTACCCCCTGCCAGTCGCCGTAGTCAAGATCGGTTAGCCCCTCCAGTGTTTGAACCGTCAGGCCGTGGTGGCGGGCGATTTGTTCGGCGGTTTCCACTGCCCGAGATAGAGGAGAGCTGAAAGCCGCATCGATTACCTCGTTCTTGAGCCACTCTCCGGCCAGGCGGGCCTCTTCCCTGCCGGTGTCATTTAACGGAATATCCATCCGGCCACGAAAAATCCTTTCTTTATTCCAAGGGGTTTCTCCGTGTCGAACAAGGATAATACGGAACATTGTTTATTCCTCTTTGCGAGGTTCTTCTACCTTTGATCTATTCAAAAGTCAAACAGCAGGGATAATTGCATAAGGGGGCAGAAACGACTTCGTGCTCTTTTTCGTTGACACCAAATATGTTTTTCGTATAGTCAGTTTTTAAAAAATGCTGGTATTTCTCGATCAATTTTCTCTGAGATATTTTTGCGTTAGGGGCTGTTTTTCGCAAAAAAGATAAACATTTCGTTTTTCAGGCATCGGAAAAATTGATTGAACCGGGAATACAAAAACAAAAAAAACAAGTATGGGGGAGCTTCTGCAATGGAAAGCAAGATCAAACAGCCTCTGTCAGTTTCCCAGGGCGATCTTCTTCTGGTTGTCGATGTCCAGAACGATTTTTTGCCGGGCGGCGCCCTCGGGGTCAAACAAGGTAACGAGATCATCGGGCCTGTCAACCGGGCTGTACAGACGTTTATAAAAAACAGGTTGCCTGTCGTCTATTCTCGTGACTGGCATCCCCCGGATCATAGTTCATTTCAGGAATACGGGGGGACATGGCCTCCGCACTGCGTTAGGGATACGAAAGGGGCCGCCTTTGCAGCCGAAATGATGATGCCGGAGGTACCGCTTATTTTTTCGAAGGGGATCCATGCAGAGACCGAACAATATTCGGCATTCGATGCCCTCGACGCGGACGGAAAGCCTCTGCGTCAGATGCTTGGGGAACTAGGCATCAAACGTGTCTTCGTCGGCGGTCTGGCGACGGACTACTGTGTCCTGAACTCGGTAATTGACCTCCTGAAAGCTGGATATGCCGTCTTTGTTCTGACGGATGCTTGCCGCGCCGTCAATGTTGCGCCCGGGGACGGGGAAAGGTCTCTCGAGAAAATGATCGCGGAAGGGGCACAGTTGATGACGACGGAGGATTTTTAAAGAACCATGATAGACCCACTGAAAAGTCCGCTTCTGACGGATCTCTATCAGCTCACGATGCTCAACGGCTATCTGTACGCCGATATGAGACAGAGGGCGGTTTTTGAATTTTTTGTCCGGACGCTGCCCGAGACCCGCCCCTTTCTCGTTGCCTGCGGCCTTGAAACTTGCTTGAGCTTCCTTGAAGATCTGCGCTTTTCGGAGGAGGAGCTTGACTATCTCAAAAAAACACGGCGGTTTTCGGATAATCTCATCGAGGAACTCAAGACGTTGCGCTTCACCGGTGATGTTTACGCACTCCCGGAAGGGACCATTTTTTTTGCCGACGAGCCGATCATCCGCATAGAGGCCCCTATCGGCGAGGCACAGCTTGTTGAAACCAGATTGATCAATCTAATCCAGTACCAGACACTCATCGCCACGAAGGCGGCCCGGTGCATGCTTGCCGCAAACGGTCGTGCGACGTTGACGGACTTTGGAGTGAGGCGCGCGCATGGGGCAGAGGCCGGACTTCTCGCCGCGCGTGCCTCTTATATCGCCGGGTTTATCGGCACGTCGACGGTCTTGGCGGAAGCCCTCTACGGCATTCCGATTTTTGGCACGATGGCCCATTCCTTTGTTGAGGCCCACGACACCGAAGAAGAGGCCTTCATCGATTTTTGCCTTGCCAATCCGAACAACACCACCCTTCTTATTGACACCTACGACACGATGGAGGGCGCTAAAAAGGCTGTTCATGTCGCCAGGCAGATGGCTGAAAAGGGGATCCGCGTCCAGAGGGTCCGTCTGGACAGCGGCGATATCCTGGAACTATCGAAAAACGTCCGGCGCTTGCTTGATCAGGAAGGTTTTCCGGACATTCAGATCTTCGTCAGCGGGAGCATGGATGAATTCAGCATCCATAAACTTCTCGACGCGGGGGCTCCGATCGACGGTTTCGGCATCGGAACAAGGCTCGACACATCGGATGACGCACCCTATCTGGAATGCGCGTATAAACTGACCGAATACGGCGGAATCCCCCGGATGAAGAAATCGGCGGGAAAGGTGAGTTATCCAGGCAAAAAGCAGGTTTTTCGGTCCTATGATAAGAATGGACAAATGAAAGGCGACATCCTGACGGTTGAGAATGATCTTCTGGAAGGGACTCCTCTGATCGAACAGGTTATGGCAGCGGGGAAAAGGCTTTTACCGGCCAAGACTCTTCAGGAAATTGCTTCCCACACACGCAGACAGCTTGAGGCCCTGCCTTTCGGGCTCCGGACGCTGACGGCAACGCCGTCGGCTTACCCGGTCGGGATATCCCCGGCGCTGGAGCGATTAAAGAATGAGACCGAATCGATGTTGAGAGAGCGGAAATAATTCTCCGACTTCTCAAAGACCGTAATTTTGTCTTTTCGCTTGCGGTCGTAGCTGGTCTCGTTTTTTGGACAGGCTGCCGGGTTTACCGAATCCTTCCTGCACGGCCGGGCACGCGGCTTCTAATTTTTATAATGATTTATTTTCTCTGGGAGAGCTTTGCAAAACGCCGCCTTCGCGCTGATCGGACCTTTTTCGACCCCGCAGGTGTCTCGCGGCTGCTTCAAAGGCTAAACGCTCTGTTAAGTTTTGCGTTCTTAACGCCTCTAAAAGCCTTGCTGCGACGGCCTGCAAAGATTTGTGCTTTTAAATCTCGATCCCCAAAAACGTCCGCAGCAGAAAGCCTATCAAGAAACTGAATGCCGCAACGCCGAGGCTAAGACCCGCCATCTCGAGAAACCGCTTCCTGAACGGCTCGTCCCGGGCGACGGAGATGTAATAGTTGAAGACCGCAATGATAGCGACGGCGCCGAGCAGCGTACAGATTAGACAGATATAGTAATCCTTCAGGATCAGGTACGGGAAAATGAGAACAAGAACGGTGATCAGATATGCCACGCCGGTATAAATGGAGGCTCTCAGCGGATTCTTGAGCGTTGCCTCAGCCTTCGTGGAGAGATATTCGGACGTCCCCATCGAAAATGCTGCGGCGATGCCGGTAATCGACCCGGTCAGCGCAATGAGTTTTGTGTTCTGCAATGCCAGTGTCAAACCTGCCATTGCACCGGTCAGTTCCACCAGAGCGTCGTTCAAACCCAGCACGATGGAACCGATATAACGAAGCCTTTCTTCATTGAGCATTTTTAGCAACGATGTTTCATGCTGATTTTCTTCATCGATAACAGCCTCTGCCTCCGGGATTTCCTTAAGGAGTTGCCCATAGTCGTTCTGTGCATTTTCCTCCCCCCTTTCCATCAGCTTGACGCCGAAAGTGAAACCGAAGATACGGCTGAGCCAGTAATACTTGAGGATTTTCCAACGTTCAGGCGCGATATCTTTTTTGGTATAGGTTCGCCACGTATTGTAATGGTGTAATTCGTCCCGGGCAATGTTCTCGATCACGTGCCGATTCTCCGCGGATTTGATTGTTAAAGCGAGCTTTTGATAGATGTGATGCTCGGTAATCTCATTTTTTTGAAAAACGAGAAGTTTTCGGAGAGTTTCTTCGCTGATATTCATAGATCGTCCCTTCTTATTTGAATTTCCCTGTTTCATCGAAAGGAATACGAAGAAAAGACGAACCAACGTACAGAACGCCCTTTAGATGATACGTGAAGTCTGTCGCGTAGCTTCCTTTTCGTGCCTCCGAAATCTGTCTCAAAAGATCGGCAAGTCCGGTGTATGCTTTCAACTGAATGATTTCCGTACTCAATCGTTTTACCTTCACGCTCTTATTGGACACTCCCCGGGCGAACGGCTGACCGTTAATCTCAAGCTCGAAGGTAAGCCCGGCGATGTCAAGATCCATTTCCGTGGGATTCTGGATGCGCAGTTCGATCAAAAAGGTCTGCTCCAGAAGGCGTATTTCCATTGGAACGATACCCGCGATGTCAACATGCGGCTTTTGTGTCATCCAGAATAGTGGAGCACAGCCCGAAAGCGGGTTCACAAAGAGCGCAACCCAAAACAAACATGTTGCAGTGACTTTCCGTATCATCGTTTCCAATCTTTTGGTCATCGTATGGAGATCCAAGGTATCTTTTTAGTCACCATCCACTTATTGACCCTTATGAAGAAACAAATGATATGTCAAGAACCCTTTCCAGATGCGCTGATGCACCCGGTTATAAACTGAATTCCCGCAAAATTATACCTAAGAGCGCAAACTAGAAACCTGATGTGCTACGTTCCTCCAGTCGCAGCCCCGCGCCGTAGATGAGCCGGGTCATCAGCCGGTTCGTTCCGGACATCTCGGCAAACAGTGACTGGCACTCCCGCTGGCTCCAAACAACGGGCATTCTTCTGCTGGCGCGGCCGGGCCGGTAGCCGGAAAAATCTCCCGGATAGCGCCCAGCGGTCTTTCTGAAGAGAAGACCAGTGCGTTCAGAGTCTGGCGCTGCGTGCTGGCCGAAACTCTCGCATCCAAGGGCGAGATGGTCGGGAAAAGCCCCGGATGTCGGCAGCAGATACCTCCTCGACCGGCCGTCCTTCCAACCATGTGGTGAAGCATCTCGCCCGGCCACGATACGCCTGTGCGGTACGCCACTGTAAATGCTTGCCGCGAATAGCGGTAATTTGGAGTTGTTCCCAGGCTGTCAAACCCGCATCCAGTCTTTCCAATTCGATGAAGTGTTGTCGGTTGCCATGTTCAGGATGAATCGTATCCGACGGCCCCGACTGAACGGAGGCGGATTTGAAAAATCACCGCAGGGATGTGTGCACCGAATCGGTTTTTTGCCCCTGTTCTTCGATATGATGCAGATAATCCAGAACGGATTCCACCGAGGCGCGGCGACCGGCTGCCTTGAGAAAATTCAGCCAGGCCAAGATATCCTGAACCATAAACCCCAAGCCCAAGATTTACACCGGCCTTGCTATTCCATACAATCCCTATGAGCCACAGCCCTATGACCGCTGGACGTTT
>DYLD01000003.1:0-5887 GCA_020722315.1 Syntrophus aciditrophicus | reverse complement strand
CACCTATAAAGAATTGTTACGAATTTTTGAAGATGTTGGCATTGAATTGCGACCTGAAATTGATGCAAAATTTGCTACGTTTGCCCCCACACGTTAGCGAACCGCGTTGAACAACAACGCCGCCCAACACGCAGGCCTTTATTTTGCACCCAACTTTTTGAAGGCTTCTAAATAGCTTGATAGACTATTGAAATAACTGGTAGTCCCAAGGGGAGTTGAACCCCTGCTTCCGGCGTGAGAGGCCAGCGTCCTAACCACTAGACGATGGGACCGTGGCTGAAATCTACACTTTCTGTCAAACCCGGCCGGCTGCCGGAGATTGACGGTTTGTTCCGGTTGGAGAGCCGCGCCGGATATTGTTTTTTAGTGAACTATCCTCCGATTGTCAAGATCAAAATTGACTGCGGGATCGTATGTACGAAATTGCGCTGTTGATTTTCCTCAACACGCGTTCCCTGCCGAGGATTGCCATGACTTCGTCAATGCCCGGGCTTACCGTTTTTCCGGTCAGCGCGACGCGGAGCGTCTGTGCGAGCCATTTCAGCTTTATACCGCGTTCGTCGGCCAGCGCCCGCAGAAAACCCTCCAGGCCGTCCTTTGTATAAACGGTAACGCCGGGCAGTCTTTCGGCGACCGCCTCGAGGTGCCCCAGATACTCGGCCGTCAAAAACTGATCCGCCGCCTTGGCGTCATACTCTATGTTTTCGTTGAAGAAAAACGAACCAGAATCGGCCATCTCCTGGATCGTCCGCGACCGTGTGCGAAGGGTTTCGATCGCCTGACGGACGAACGCTCCGTCGGAAAGATCAAAACCCTTTTCGATCCAGAAAGGGGATACGGCTTCAAGCAACTTTTCCTGCGGATAGTTTTTGATGTAATGCTGGTTGAGCCACAAAAGCTTTTCCGGATTGAAAACGGCGGCTGACTTGCCCACCGCATCGAGCGAAAATTCACGGATGAGTTCGTCTATCGTGAATATCTCCTGGTCACCGTGCGACCAGCCGAGCCGGACAAGATAATTGACCAGCGCCTCCGGGAGATAGCCCATATCTTTGTAAGCCATTACCGACGTGGCTCCGTGCCTTTTGCTCAGGCGGGCTTTGTCGGCGCCGAGAATCATCGGAACATGAGCAAATACAGGGACATCATACCCCAGTGCCTGATAGAGAAGGATCTGTTTCGGCGTGTTGTTGACATGGTCGTCGCCCCGGATGACGTGGGTGATTCCCATCTCGGCGTCATCGACGACGACGGCGAAGTTGTAGGTCGGGTAGCCGTCCGATCGCTCGATGATCAGATCGTCGAGCTCTTCATTATTGAAAGATATCGGCCCCTTGATCAGGTCGTGTAAGACAGTCGTTCCGACTTGGGGGCAGCGAAATCTGACGACGGTCTTCGCAGATTTTTTGAGCCCCTTATCCCGGCAGGTGCCATCATATTTCGGTTTCCTGCCTTCGGCAAGCGCCTTTTTGCGCTTCGCTTCGAGCTCTTCCGGTGTGCAGTCGCAGTAATAGGCCTTGCCCTCGTCGATCAGCTTTTCAACCATCCGCCTGTGTATCCCAACCCGTTCGGCCTGGAAGAACGGGCCTTCATCCCAGTTCAGTCCAAGCCATGTCATTGCGTCGAGGATCGCCCGGGTCGATTCCTCGGTCGAGCGAAGCTGATCTGTGTCTTCTATTCTCAGGACGAATTTACCGCCGTTTCTTCTGGTAAAAAGCCAGTTAAAAAGGGCCGTTCTGGCGCCGCCGATATGAAGAAAGCCGGTCGGCGACGGCGCGAAACGGGTCCTTATCTTGATATTTTCCATTTTATCTCCCTGCGTACGCCATTTTGTCAGAAAAAAATCCCTTACCGTGTCTGTTCGTATAGAACGGTCGTGGTTTTGTCAAGCCGGATTTCCTTTCATCTATAAATTATTCTTGACAATTTATGGTGTTTATACTGTATTACCTCGCTTTATCGAGAAAAACAGATAAAAGGGGTGGTCTGCACCCAGAAAGTAAGGAAGGCGTTGTTTTGAAGATCAATATCAATACGATCCCTGAAGAAGGGCTGACCCTGAAATTTGAAGGGGACGGCAAATGGTTCCGGCAATTGCTGGCAGGCGGCGATGCGGGGGGATTTTCGCTGGAAAAGCTTGACGTATCCTGTGTGGTTCGCAAGATACGGGAGAACATCTACATCGAGGGAAACATCGATGCAGAAGGCGAAATGCCATGCAGCCGCTGCCTGGAGATGACGGAGGTCTTTCTGAAAGGGCCGTTCAAATATACGTTTCGACCTCCTTCTCAGGATTTCAAGGAGGAGATCGAACTGAGTCTCGATGACCTCGATCTGGAGTATTACACGGGGGATATCATTAACATTGATAAGGTTGTGTTCGAGCAGGTCATGCTTCAGATACCCATGAAACCACTCTGCTCCGAGTCATGCAAGGGGCTTTGCCCGCATTGCGGCGCGAATCTGAATAAAACAACGTGCAACTGCCGCAATGAAACGTTTGATGAAAGACTTTCTATTTTAAGACAAATTCAGATCAACAATCCAACATAAGAGGTGCTACGTCATGGCAAATCCAGTTAAAAGACATTCGAAATCACGAAGGGATATGAGGAGAGCTCACGATTTTCTGAAACCTGTTTCACTTTCCGTATGCCCCCAGTGCCACCAGCTCAAACCACCGCATCAGGTTTGCCCGAATTGCGGCTATTATAAAGGAAGAGAAGTCATTCCGCTTAAAAAGACCTCCTAAAACGGGGTAGGGTTTATGGGGAAATTCGCTGTGGTTTTCCCGGGTCAGGGATCGCAATACCCCGGCATGGGCGAGGGACTTTACCGCCAGCACAAGAATGTCAGGGATCTTTTTGCTCTGGCTGGCGAGGTTTTTGGAACGGATATCGCCGATTTGTGTTTTAAGGGTCCACAGGAGCTGCTCGATCTGACCGTTAATACGCAGATATCCATTCTGACTGTGGAGATTGCTTCGTGGCTCGCATTTTCCGATATCTGTGAGGAAAAGCCGTTCGTTATGGCTGGCCACAGTCTCGGGGAGTATTCGGCTCTGTATGCGGCGGGTGCCGTTGATCTCAAGGATTGTCTGGCTGTTGTGAAGAAAAGGGCGCAGCTCCATCAGGATGCCGTTCCAATCGGCGAGGGGGCGATGGCGGCCATTCTCGGACTCGACCGGGCGGATGTCGAGGAGATATGCCGTAACATTAGCAGGGGCGATCATCATATTGTGGAGTTTTCCGTTGACAACTGTCCCGGCCAAATCGTTGTTTCGGGTCATACCGCGGCTGTTGAGGAAGCCGTCGCCGCAGCAAAAAAAAGAGAAGGGGGGCGTGGTGTCGTCCTTCCGATAAGCGTACCCTGTCATTGTAGCTTGCTTAGGAGCGCCTCCGAGCAATTTGCCGCCTGTCTCGAAGATGTGCCTTTCAGGGATTGCAACACCCCGGTTATTCCGAATTGCGATCCCGCTATATTTCATGATAGTGGAAGGACTAAGGCGCTTTTATCCCGGCAGATCATCTCTCCTGTCCTATGGCGCGACACCGTAATGAAAATGGGCGAAATGGGGGTTGATACGATTGTCGAAGTCGGGCCCAAAAGGGTGCTTTCGGGACTTATCCGCAGGATAGACAGACGTTTTCGCCTGCTCAACATTGAGGATGAAACGTCTCTTCAAGAAACCGTGGCGGCATTAAAGCGCAGTGAATAACTGCTTTTATATTCAAGTAGAACTTTTCCGAAGCAATTTTATATCAGGAGGAGATGCAATGACGCTGGAAGAAAAAGTAATCGAGATTATTGCCGAGCAATTAAATGTTACAAAGGAGGAGTGTGTTCCTGAAGCCTCGTTCATTGATGACCTTGGAGCGGATTCACTGGATCTCGTTGAGCTGATTATGGAGATGGAGGAAAATTTCGACATCCATATTGCCGATGAAGAACTCGAAAAGATCCGCAAGATTCAAGACGTCATAGACTTTCTTCACAGCAAAAATGTTGTTTGGAATGGATAAACGATAGATTCAAAGAGGCTTTTTTTGAAAAGAAGGGTTGTCATTACCGGTATGGGCGCTGTGACGCCCCTGGCCAATAATTTGCAGCAGACATGGGAAGCGATTTGCCTGGGCAAATCCGGAATTGACGTTATTACGCGTTTTGACGCCGGCCGGTGCGAAACAAAGATCGCCGGTGAGCTGAAGGGCTTTGATCCCCTTATTTACGTCAATAAAAAGATGGCACGCCGCCTCGATAATTTTATCATCTATGCCCTGGCCGCGTCGGAGATGGCTGTTGCCGATGCAGGGTTGGTGATCAACGAAAACGATGCGGAGCGAACGGGGATCACCATCGGATCCGCGATCGGTGGCCTGGCAACGATAGAAAAGGAAAAAAGGGCAATCGTTCTCGATCCGCTCCACAGGCTGTCGCCGTTCACCGTTCCAGCGGCTCTGGCGAACCTTGCCCCCGGGCATGTCTCGATAAGGTTCGGGGCAAAGGGGCCGATAAACTGCACCGTTACCGCGTGCTCATCCGGCGCATGCGCGATCGGAGATGCAGCCCGACTCATAGCCGGGGGATACGCGGATGCGATGATCGCCGGCGGAACGGAGGCGGCCGTTACCGAGCTTTGCGTGAAAGGGTTTAACGCGATGCAGGCCATATCGACACGCAACGATGAACCGACCAGGGCAAGCCGCCCGTTTGACAGGGATCGTGACGGCTTTGTTATCAGCGAGGGTTCCGCGATGGTGATTCTTGAAGAGCTCAGCCGTGCGCTGGACAGAGGTGCAAGAATATACGGTGAAATCGTCGGTTACGGAAACACAAGCGACGCATTTCATATGGCCACTCCTCCCCCCGGGCACGAGGGTGCCGCCCGGTGTATGAAGGCGGCCCTTGCGGATGCCAGGATGGATATTTCCGAAGTGGATTACATCAATGCGCACGGAACCTCAACCAACCTGAATGACGCCTATGAAACAGAGGCTATCAAACATGTGTTCGGCCAGTATGCGAAGAAGATTCCCGTCAGTTCCACAAAGTCGATGACGGGACATCTGCTCGGCGCAACCGGGGCGCTCGAGGCGATCTTCTGCCTGAAGGCGATCGGCGACGGCATTATCCCGCCGACGATCAATCTCGACCATCCGGACCCCGTTTGCGATCTGGACTATGTCCCCCACAGCGCAAGAAAGGCCGAAATTAAAACCGCGATCTCCAATACGTTCGGCTTCGGCGGAGTCAACGCGGTTCTTGTTTTCAAGAAGTTTGAGGGATAGCCATGGTTAAAGACCGCATTATTATTGGCTCGGATCACGCCGGGTTTTTATTGAAAGAATCACTCAAGTCGTATCTGGAGGGTCTGGGGCTTGTTGTTTCGGATGCGGGGACATACAGCGAGGAGGCCTCTGATTATCCCGATTTCGGCAAAAGGGTCGCAGAGGCTGTTTCGGCCGGTCTTTTTTCGAGAGGTATTATGATATGCGGCACGGGGATAGGGATGTCGATTGTAGGAAACCGGTTTCCGGGGGTCAGGGCCGCCCTTTGCCTTGATGCGGAAACAGCCCGCATGGCCCGCCTGCACAACAACGCGAATGTGCTTGTTCTCGCCGGCAGAAAAACCGATCCGGAAACCGCCCGTGATATTGTGAAAGTCTGGTTCGAAACAGGTTTCGAAGGGGGAAGACATCAACGAAGGTTGGATAAGATAACCCGGATAGAGCAGGACTTGAAGGTTCTGATAAAGAAGAACGCGTCCGCAGAAGAATCTTCGGGCATCCGGTAGGGGTTGCAAATGTATTTGTTGACGGGAGACATGGGATAAGACCTTTGCAAAACGCCGCCTTTCGCGCTCATAAATCTTTTTCGACCCCGCGGC
>DYLD01000326.1 GCA_020722315.1 Syntrophus aciditrophicus | reverse complement strand
TGACACAAGGCAAGCCCGGGCGGGGCACTTGACAGAATTGACAGAATTGACAAAACCCGGCGGGACAGGCCGAAAGGGTGGCTTGACAGAATTGACAGAATTGACAAAATACAACAAAAGGGGGCATTTATGGCAAGTTTGAAGCTGAATTTCGGCAAAAGGACAATCGAGGCAATCAAACCCCCGGCAAGCGGCCGGGCAAGATATAAGGACACGCAAAGCCGCTTTCTGTATCTCGATGTTCACCCGACAGGCCGGAAAACCTTTCTATACGTGCGCTGGCTTGACGGCAAGACGAAGTTCGTCAAGATAGGCGACTATCCCGAAATGACCCCTTTCACGGCCAGAGAGAGAGCGGAGAAAATTGGCGGCGACATCCAGAACGGCGAAACCCCGACAGGCCGGAAAAACGCCGGAATGACTTTTGCGGAGCTATTTCAAGAATATCTGAATGACGGCCAAAAGCGAAAGCAGGAATGGATTCAATACCTATTCGATAACTATATGAAAGAGCTTCACACCCTGCCGGTCAAGCGCATAACCCCCGAGGCAATCCGGACGATGTTCAAGGGCATAGCAAAGAAGCACGGCGAAGTGCTGGCCAATCGTGTTCTAGCCTTTGTCCGCGCCGCATTCAACAAGGCAATCGAGAACGGGGCGTTCATTCCAAACCCGACAGCGCAGATAAAAAAATTCCGGGAGCGGAGCCGCGAAAGATACCTTGACGAAATCGAGCTTCGCAGATTCTGGGAGGCTCTCGACGGCATAGACCCGGACTGGCAGGACTTTTTCCGGCTATTGATTTTCACGGGGGCGCGGCGCGGAAATGTCCAGTCCATGCGATGGGAAGATATTGACACCGAGCGTGAACTATGGACTATCCCGGCGGAGTTTTTCAAGACAGGGGAAAAGACTGAAATCGTCTTGACAAAAGAAGCCCTTGAAATCATCGAACGCCGCAGGGCGAAGGCCGCGCCAGAGGCCATATATGTTTTCCCCTCGCACGGCAAAAGCGGGCACATCACAGAGCCAAAGGGCGCATGGGATCGGCTATTGAAAAAGGCGGGAATCAAAGATTTGCACGTTCACGATCTAAGAAGAACTTTCGGGGCATGGCAAGCGAAGACCGGGGCGAGTCTCCCGATCATCGGCAAGGCACTGGGGCATAAAGATACAGGGGCGACGGCCATATATGCGCGGCTTGACTTGAAGCCCGTCCGGGATTCAATCGAGACGGCAACCGCCGCAATGATGAAGGCCGTTCACCCGGAGGCAAAAGCGGACGAAGCAGAGCACTCCGAAGAGGAAAAGACAGCATAACCCCCCGGCAAGGGACTTCGCAGGGCATTCACCGGGATACCGTTTTGCCGGGGATTAGAAGAATTCGGATATTCATGAAAAACAGCCAAGGTTACAGCCGCACAAAACCCTACAAAACCTATCTTGAAGGAGTTTTAAGCTGTTGTGGCGGTTGACAGACAAAGAAATCAAGGAGCTTTCAGGCTATGACAAAGAATGGTTCACAGGCGCAGAACTCCACTACTTCATCCTCTCTC
>DYLD01000087.1 GCA_020722315.1 Syntrophus aciditrophicus | reverse complement strand
GGCTTGAATCAGTCAATCCTTCTTAAGATTGCTCTTGTGTCAAATAGGGACTCATTAAAATCCGTGTGCTTCTTATATCATTCGTTTTTACACAAAATCTGAAGTATTTTAAGGAGTAAGACTGAAGGTCGGTATCGGTGTCCCCGCTATCTTAACGGCGGGTACACATGACTATCCGGTAACTAATGAACACGATTATAGGTTTTTGAAAATGCATATAGAAGATATTAAAAGACAGTCCATCGATGAACTGGCAAAAATGGCCAAGGATTTAGATGTTCCGGGAGCCAGCGGCATGAGGAGACAGGATCTGATCTTTGCAATTCTGCAGGCGCAGGCGGAAAAAAACGGCGTTATCTCCGGCTCGGGGGTATTGGAAATCCTGCCGGACGGTTTCGGTTTCCTCCGCGCTGTTGATTATAATTATCTGCCCAGTCCGGATGACATTTATGTTTCACCGTCGCAGATTAGACGATTCGGTTTAAGAACCGGAGATACGGTTTCCGGTGAGGTGAGACCTCCGAAAGAGGGGGAGAAATATTTTGCAATACTGAAGGTGGATGATGTCAATTACGAAAGCCCCGAATCGGCCCGGGACAAGATCCTGTTTGACAATCTGACCCCCCTTTACCCCGACGAAAAGCTCAATCTTGAACATGATCCCAAAAATTTCTCCACCCGTATAATGGATCTTTTTACGCCTATCGGTAAGGGACAGCGTGCGTTGATCGTTTCTCCTCCCCGGGCCGGCAAGACGGTTCTTTTGCAGGATATTGCCCACAGCATTACCGCCAACCACAAGGAAGTTGTGTTGATGGTTCTATTGATCGACGAGCGGCCCGAAGAGGTAACGGACATGCAGCGGAGCGTTCAGGGCGAGGTTATATCTTCGACGTTCGATGAACCGGCGACCCGCCATGTTCAGGTTGCGGAGATGGTTATCGAAAAGGCCAAAAGGCTTGTCGAGCATAAAAAAGATGTCGTCATTCTTCTTGATAGTATTACCCGACTTGCCCGTGCGTATAATGCGGTAGTGCCTCCTTCGGGAAAGGTGCTTTCCGGAGGGGTCGATTCGAACGCATTGCACAAGCCGAAACGCTTTTTTGGAGCGGCCCGAAACATAGAGCACGGCGGCAGTTTGACGATTATCTCCACGGCCCTGATAGATACCGGAAGCCGTATGGATGAGGTGATTTTCGAGGAATTTAAAGGTACCGGCAATATGGAACTTCATCTGGACCGCCGCATAGCCGACCGGCGCGTGTTTCCGGCATTTGATCTCATCCGTTCCGGCACAAGGAAGGAGGAACTTCTGATTCCGAAGGCCAATCTCAACCGGATCTGGATTCTGAGGCGGCTGCTTCAGGAGATGAACCCGATCGATGCGATGGAATTCATTATTGATAAGATCCGGAAGACCGACAACAATAAGGCGTTTTTGGATTCGATGAATTCATAGCAAGATAATCTTATTGGAAATGAAAGGCTATTTTGGCATTCCGCCTGATGCGGGCCTCTAGAAATAGTGCTTGAAATTGACAGAAAAAAATTATAGAAGCGACCACCCGCTGGATCGGCGCCGTTGAAAGGACGATAATCCGGCGGCGGAGAATGGTTAAAGGAGATACGATGAAAGAGGGGATTCATCCCGAGTACAAGGAAACAACAATTACCTGTGTCTGTGGAAATGTGATCCATACGCGGTCGACCAAGCAGGACATCAAGGTGGAGGTCTGTTCCAAGTGTCACCCGTTCATGACCGGGAAACAGAAGATTGTCGATACGGCGGGACGGGTCGAACGTTTCCACAAAAAGTACGCGAAAACCCAGGGGCAGACGTAACGGCCCGCCGGTTTCGGACCTTCAGACTACAACTCCCGCTTCATTGGCCGCGAGAATTCGTTGGCTTGCAAGCCGTTCTCGATGTGAGGTCGACAGTGCGGCGACCAGACGTTTTCAGAAGTAAAGTCCCCTAGCATTTGCAGCGGTGAAAAAACGGCGACAGTACCAGTTTGCCGGGGTGGTGGCGTGTCTGTTTTTATTCATGGCCTGAGATGTAGAACGTATGATGCTTGAAAAGCTTCGAGAAATTGAAACAAGGAGCCGGGATCTGGAGCAGTTATTGAGCGATCCGGAAGTTGTCGGGAACCTCGGACTGTACCAGAAGTATGCGAAGGAACATGCCGGCATTGCCCCTATCGTCGAGACGTTTCGCGAATACGAGGAGAAACTGCGCCGTATCGCCGAGGATCAATCCCTTCTCGACGGAAATGATGAAGAATTGAGGGAGATAGCAAAGGAAGAACTGCCGGGCCTTAAAAATGCCGCTTCCCTGTTGGAGGAAAAGCTGAGGGTGCTTCTTCTCCCCCGCGATCCCAGAGACGAGAAAAATGTCTTCCTTGAGATTCGTGCGGGGACGGGTGGAGATGAGGCCGCGCTTTTCGTCGAGGATCTTTTCAGGATGTACGCCCGTTATGCCGAAGCTTCAGGATGGAAGATTGAGATCGTCAGCAGCACGCCGTCCGGAGGAATGGGGGGGTTCAAAGAGATCATTGCCCTTGTTTCGGGAAATGGTGTTTATAGCCGGCTGAAGTACGAAAGCGGTGTGCACCGTGTGCAGAGGGTTCCGGTCACAGAGGCACAGGGTAGAATACATACCTCCGCGGTCACGGTGGCGATACTCCCCGAGGCAGATGATGTAGAAGTTGAGATAAACCCCAACGATTTGCGAATCGATGTCTATCACTCCAGCGGTCATGGGGGGCAGAGCGTCAATACGACCGATTCGGCGGTCAGGATAACATACCTGCCGACCGGTATGGTTGTTACATGTCAGGATGAAAAATCCCAGTTAAAAAATAAGAACAAGGCGATGAAGGTTCTGCGTGCCAGGCTCCTGGATGAAGCCGTCAGAAAACATAATGCCGAGATATCTCAGGCAAGGAAGAGCCAGGTGGGAAGCGGAGATCGCAGCGAGCGGATCCGCACGTACAATTACCCCCAGTCCAGAGTTACCGATCACCGGATCGGACTGACCTCTTACAATCTGGAGGGGTTTCTCGACGGTGATATCCAGTTCATGGTTGATGCGCTGACAACCCACTTTCAGGCCGAGGCCTTGAAGAACGCGGGCCGTTGAAGCAGCGCTTCGCGATGACCTTTCTCGATCGCATCAGGTGGGCCTTGCAGAACTGTCCACAACGAGACCTTTGTAAAACGCCGCCTTCGCACTGATTGGATCTTTTTCGACCCCGCAGCGACTCCCTCAAGGCTTCAAAGGCTAGGCGCTCGGGGAACGCTTTGCGTTCCTGACGTCTGTAAAAGTCTTGGCTTTGACGGCTGGGTACCTAAGAAAAATCAATAAATTTGCGCTTCAGGCCGCATTTTTCAAACGTCTCAGGGAGATGGATAAGCAGAGGTGGCGTTGTTTGCGTTTCCGAGCCTTTTTTGTTATGAAAAATCCCATGCCATTTGTAAGAGGTTTTTCTCAAACGATATGGATATAAAAACAATGCTTGCCGAGGCAACCCTTCAATTGACAGATTCCGGCAGCGATTCCCCCAGGCTTGATGCCGATGTTTTGCTCATGCATGTGCTGAAGATCGACCGCGTCCGGCTTTTATCCCATCCGGAAATGACAATAACGGAGGAACAAAGGAAGGCCTTTACCGAACTGGTTGAACGGAGAAAAAAGGGTGAGCCCGTTTCCTATATTACAGCTCATAAGGAATTCTGGTCGCTTCCATTTAAGGTTACGAAGGATGTGCTTATCCCGCGGCCGGAAACGGAGTGCCTGATCGAAGAGGTTTTGCGTTTTTATCCCTCTCCTTCCGGCAGTTTGCGGATTTGCGACATAGGGACGGGAAGCGGCATCATTGCGATCGTCCTGGCAAAGGAGCTGCCGTCCGTTCGCATCGTAGCTACCGATAATTCAGAAGGGGCGCTTTTGGTGGCATCTGAAAATGCATTTTCGCACGGGGTTGGGGAGAGAATAGAGTTTTTCAAAACGGACATTCTCGCCGGCATTTCCGGAGATTTTGATATTATCTGCTCCAACCCCCCGTATATCAGCGAGGAGGAGTACCTTCTGCTGCCTGAGGGGATCCGTCATTTTGAACCGCGGGACGCGCTGGTTGCTGAAGAAGGGGGGCTGGCGGTCCACCGAAAAATCATTGCGGAGGGAGCTTGCAGGCTCAAACCTGGCGGGAGGATCTTTATCGAGATCGACGAGAGGCAAAAGGACGCCGTCATTTCGTTGTTTGAAGATCAGGGCAAATATTGTGATATAGATTGCCGCAGGGATTATGGTGGAATGTACAGGGTGATATCGGCGCGCAGGGCGTAAATACATTCATATACTCGAGGGGTGAGTATCGTTGAGAACGTGAAAATAGCGAAAGCTTTGCACAACCAAAAGAAAAACACTGCCTGAAGCGCAAATTTATTGATTTTTCGGGGTACCCCGCCCTCGCAGCAAGGCGGCGAAGCCGCTAAAAACGCGAACATTAGAGAGCGTTTAGGCTTTGCCGCCGTAGCGAGACACCTGCGGGGTCGAAAAATATTTATGAGCGCGAAGGCAGCGTTTTTCAAAGGTCTCATAGCGTCGGTCGCGTGTAGTGAGTTTGTTCGATTTTGCGGGCGTTTCTTTTTGCCCAATAAATGTTTTTAGTAGAGGCTGAAGCACTCATCATTTATAAAAGGTCTGTAAAGGTAGTGGCGATGGACAAAATGGTGATTGAGGGAGGAAAAAGACTTGCAGGCGAAATCCGGATAAGCGGTGCGAAGAATGCCGCTCTTCCGGTGCTCGCTTCGTCACTGCTTGTCGATGGTTGGAACGTCTTTCACAATGTGCCTGATCTGCAGGATGTAAAGACGATCCTGAAGCTTCTTTCGGGATTCGGGGTAAAAAGCGAAATCGGAGAGACTCTCAGGATAAACGCCGGTGCGATAACCGGCTGCGAGGCGTCGTACGACCTTGTCCGAAAGATGAGGGCGTCGATTCTGGTGCTGGGGCCTCTTGTCGCGAAGACGGGTGAGGCAAGGGTTTCACTGCCCGGGGGTTGTGCGATAGGCGCAAGACCGGTAAACCTGCACATTAAGGCGCTCAGAGACCTTGGCGCCGAGGTGAGGCTGAGGGATGGGTACATCGAAGCGAAGGCGTCGCGCCTTAAAGGGGCGACGATCTATTTTGACATTTCGACCGTGACGGGCACGGAGAATATCATGATGGCCGCGACCCTTGCCGAAGGAACAACCGTGCTGAAAAACGCCGCGCGTGAACCCGAGATCGTAAATCTGGCCGACGTGCTGCAAAAAATGGGGGCGAAGATCTCCGGCGCGGGCAGTGATGTTATCACGATCGAGGGCGTCAAATCGCTCCATCCCGCCGAGGCAAGTGTCATTCCCGATCGGATTGAGGCAGGGACGTTCATGATTGCTGCGGGAATGACCGGCGGGGATGTGCGCCTGCTCGGCTGCGATCCTTCTCATCTCGAGGCGCTGACGGCCAAATTGCGGGAGACGGGGATGGAAATCACGGTGGAAGGAGATTCTCTCCGGGCGGTAGGAAGGCCACGGATTACAAGTGTAGACATAAAGACGATGCCGTATCCCGGATTTCCGACCGACCTGCAGGCTCAGATCATGGCGATGATGGCGATTTCGGCAGGCCTGAGCGTGATTACCGAAACGGTTTTTGAGAACCGTTTCATGCACGTCAGCGAGCTGATCCGGCTGGGTGCAGATATTGTTATTGAAGGCAACAGCGCGGCTGTCCGGGGCGTTCCGAAGCTGTGTGGAGCGCCGGTCATGGCGACAGACCTGCGCGCGTCGGCCTCGCTGATACTGGCGGGGCTTGCCGCGGAGGGGACAACGACGCTCTCCCGCGTCTACCATATTGACCGCGGCTACCAGAGGATAGAGGAAAAACTATCCTCTCTCGGCGCCTCGATACGTCGTGTTTCAGGATGAGGGACAAAAAATATGCCGGACACCGCGCAACCGTCTTTTATGAAGATCCTCGATGCAAAAAGCAGTGAATTCGAGGAATATTTTCAACGGGTTAGAAACAGGGGACGCCTTTTTGATGCCGATCTATCGAGGACTGTTGAAGGCATTCTCAGGGATGTGATCCTCCGCGGAGACGACGCGGTCTTTGAATACACGGCGCGCTGGGATGGTTTTTTTGCTTCTCGAGATACCATCGAAGCGTCCCCGCGGGAAAGAGAAGAGGCCTCCCGCAAGGTTGCTCCCGCGGACAGGGAACTCCTCGGTGTTGCCGCGGGCAGGATTGAGAGGTTCCACGAAAGACAGCGTCAGCAGAGCTGGACGATGCAGGAGGAAGAGGGCATCGAACTCGGTCAGATGATTCTCCCTCTTGAGCGGATAGGCATCTATGTTCCGGGAGGCCTGGCCAGCTATCCCTCGACGGTTCTGATGGCGGGGATCCCTGCCCGGATCGCAGGTGTCCGTGAGATTATCCTTGCCACCCCGTGCCGGGGCGGCATCCTGCAACCGCTGGTCGCCGCAGCGGCGGAGCTTGCCGGGGTGACGCGCATCTTCAAGATTGGCGGTGCTCAGGCGATTGCGGCGATGGCATTCGGAACCCGCTGTGTCCCCCGGGTTGACAAGATCGTCGGTCCCGGCAATGCCTATGTCGCGGCAGCGAAGAGAATGGTTTTTGGTCAGGTTGGAATAGACATGATCGCCGGACCGAGCGAGGTTCTTATCATCGCCGACAAAAGTGCGGATGTTTCCTGTGCAGCCGCCGATCTTCTCGCGCAGGCCGAGCATGACAGCATGGCCGCTGCCGTTTGTATTACCCCTTATCGTGATCTGGCATTGGATGTCTCCGCCGAGGTGGAAAAACAGATCGGACAACTTGCCCGAAAAGAGATTGCCGCCGTTTCGATCAAGCATTACGGAGCGGCAATCATCACCCGTGATTTGCAGGGAGCGGTTGATCTGGCCAACCGGTTCGCGCCGGAACATCTCGAGCTCATGGTTGACAATCCCCGCTCGTATCTTGACGGTATCAAAAACGCCGGTGCCGTCTTTTTGGGTGCAAGCTCGCCCGAGGTGCTCGGCGATTACATCGCGGGTCCGAACCATGTTCTTCCGACCGGCGGGACGGCCCGTTTTGCTTCCCCGCTCGGGGTTTACGATTTTTACAAGCGGACGAGTATCCTGTCTTTTTCCCGGGATGCGCTGGCGCGCTACGGGGACATGACGATCCGTCTTGCCGAACATGAGGGACTTCAGGGACACGGCAAGTCGATCAGTCGGCGATTATTAAAATAATTCTTGTTTTTAGCAACATGTATGCGGGTATTAATCAAGTTTGTTCCAACGTGAGCTTTTATGAATCCCGTGTTAAAAAGTTCTCCAAAGCCTTTGCAATAGAATCGGGATCGCAGTTCGATAATGGTTGAACGGAAGGAGGAATCATGAAGAGAGTGTTTTTTGGGTGCATTGCCGCAATACTCGTTTGTGTCTGGGTTGGCGTGGCGTCGGCTGAATACAAAAAGACAATGAAACTGGCATCCGCACTGCCGATGGATCACCCTTACATGGTCGGGTCGAAGAAATTCGCCGATCTGATCAAGGACAGAACGGGCGGCCGCATCGTTATCAAACTCTACCCGAGCAACCAGCTCGGTAAGGGAGAACGCGAAATGACCGAGGGAATACAGCAGGGCGCAATCGATCTTTTGATCACCTCCACCGGCCCGCTCGGAGGGTTTTGTCCGTCGATCAATATCCTTGATTTTCCTTTTCTCTTCCGGGATTTTGAACACGTCGACCGTGTGCTCGACGGTAGCATAGGACGGCGGCTTCTGGATGATTTCGAAAAAGCCGATATAAAGGGTCTCGCGTTCTGGGAAAACGGCTTCAGGCATCTGACAAATAACAGGGTTGCAGTCAGAAATGTCGGTGATGCGAAGGGGCTTAAAATCAGAACGATGGAAAACAAGGTGCACCTTGCCGCGTGGAAGGCAGCCGGCCTCAACCCGACTCCAATGGCCTGGGGCGAAGTCTACACCGCCCTTCAGCAGAAGGTCATCGACGGCCAGGAAAACCCAGTTGCCGTTTTTTACAGTTCAAAATTCTGGGAGGTGCAAAAACACTTTTCGCTGACCCAGCACGTCTATTCACCATCGCCGCTGTTAATGAGCAAGAAAACATTTTACGCGATGCCTAAGGACGACCAAGCCCTCTTTGTTAAGACCGCCCTGGAGGTTGCCAAATTTCAGCGTAAGATCAACCGCGATGCGGAGGAGGCAAAGCTCAAAGAGATCGCGGCAAAAGGCGTGGCTGTCGTGCGTAATGTGGATAAGGAAAGCTTCCGGAAAGCGATGGCCCCTGTTTACGGTGCCTTCAGCGACCAGTTTTCCAGGGCCGATATCGAAGCAATTATGAACGCCAGATAACCGCTCATTTGACATGCGCATATTAGAAGAGTTCAACCGGTGGCTTTTCAAGATCGGGAGCTGGGGGACGGTCCTGTTCATGGCCGTCATCGCCGTCGTGATCCCGTATGAGGCCATCGGGCGCTACCTGTTTCAAAGGATGAATGTCTGGACAGGTGAGGTGTCGACCTATTCGCTGGTCTGGGCGTCGATGATGGGAGGCTCTATCGGTCTCAAAAAGGGATACCAGGTTGCGATGGCTTCGGTAATGAACGCATTGCCGCCGGTCGCAGCGAAGGTACTGGCTTTTGTTTGTTATGTCTTCACGCTGTTTTTTTTCGGCGTTTTGTTTTTTTTCGGCATCTTTCAAACCGTCTATAATCTGAGGCAGACTTCCCCCGCGATCGGGCTTGTTATGAGCGTGCCTTACGCGGCGCTGCCGGCCGGATTCTTCCTCATGTTCTTTTTCACGCTCGAGGAATTCCTGAAATTTCTCTCTCCGGCAAAGGAAAGTGAGGAATAATGATAGCAGTTTTTATCGGGAGCTTTATTGTCCTGCTGTGCATCTCCGCGCCGATCATGGTTGCGCTGGGAGGCTCATCGCTTATCTATGCGGTTGCAAGCGAGGAAATGCCGCTCACGACGCTGATTCAAACGATCTTCGGAGGCCTGGCGAGTTTCCCCCTCCTTGCCGTTCCGCTGTTCATTCTGGGCGGAAACCTGATGAAGGAAGGGGGAATCACGGCCGATCTGATCGATTTTTCGCGCCTGCTGCTCGGGCATGTCCGGGGAGGACTGGGACAGGCGGCGATCTTCGCGAGCGCGATATTCTCGGCAATCACCGGAGCCGCTGTCGCGACCGCGGTGGCAATAGGCGCATTGATGCTTCCCGCGATGCGCGAGGCCGGCTACGACGAGGATGTCAGCGCCGGCCTGATCGGCGCTTCTGCGTGCATGGGGCCGATTATTCCTCCGAGCATTCCGTTTATCATCTACGGAGTCACGGCCGATGTCTCGATTGCGAAGCTGTTTCTCGGAGGGATATTCCCTGGTATTCTACTGGGTCTGTCGCTGATGGTCTATGTCTACGTCATCGCCAAAAAGAGGAATTATCCCCGGGATGTCCGAACCCCGTTCAATGTCCTGGCCATCGCCACGCTGAAGGCCCTGCCCGCGCTTTTTATGCCGGTCATCATCATAGGCGGCATTATGGGAGGGCTGTTTACGCCGACAGAGGCTGCCGGGATTGTCGTCGTCTACTCCTTCCTGGTGGGTATTTTTGTTTATCGGAAACTCAGCCTCAAAAAAATCCCGAAGATCCTGCTCGATTCCGGCCTCGAATCCGGCATGGTGATGCTTCTGATCGCGATGTCGGAGCCTTTTGCGTGGATCATCGCGGTGGATCAGATTCCCCAGCTCATTATTGATGCGATCTGGGGTTTTACCTCCTCGCCGTATCTGCTTCTGCTTCTGATCAACCTGTTTTTGCTCTTGCTCGGTATCCCGCTCGAAACGGCCCCGGCGATTGTCATCGTAACCCCGGTGCTTGCCCCTCTCGCGGCAGGAATGGGGATAGACCCGGTTCATATCGGCGTTGTCATCTGTCTGAATCTGGTTCTTGGATTGATAACGCCGCCGGTCGGCGCGGTTCTTTTTGCTATCTGCGGGATTACAGGCATTTCAATCGATCGGCTGAGCAGCGCGATCTGGAAGCCGTTTTTGATTTCCCTGCTTGTGCTTTTAATCGTGACCTACCTTCCCTGGCTGAGCACGTTTTTACCGTATTCGTTCGGGTAGAGGAGAAAAATATCTTGACAACCCGGGGTTATTGGTTATGATGCGGCAGCCGTTCTTTCCGTGATGATAAGAAGGCTGCTGCATCTGATAAGCGGGCGTAATTCAGCGGTAGAATGTCAGCTTCCCAAGCTGGACGTCGTGGGTTCGAGTCCCATCGCCCGCTCCAAA
>DYLD01000086.1 GCA_020722315.1 Syntrophus aciditrophicus | reverse complement strand
AGACAGCCGGGACCGCAGTCGAACAGGATTCCAGTTGTTGCAAATTTATCTTTTATTTTCGGATCGGCCGGCTCCGATCGGGAGATGGAGACATTGCCAGGAGGAAGAGATGCAATCTCAAGCGCATGGCCGTCCAGCTCCGCCTTCGCCATGCCGCCACCGCATGAAATTGCCGAGGCGGAAGCCGGCACATGGTATCTTATCATATTGCGTCCCGGCAGTTCGATGGAGTCAAGCACAAGGTATGCGCACGGCATAAGCCGCACAATAGTCCTGTAATGCATTATCGCCCCCGCCAGGGGGATGAAATCATTCTCCGTTTTCCGCATAAAAACCGGGCTGTATGCGGTCGCCCATTCGAAATCCCCGTTTCCGCGCGCGGAAATCCAGCCCCTGTTGAAACGCCACAGGTAATTCAGCGGATTCATCCCCCCGGGGGTCCATCTCGAATGTCCATCCGCGCTGAATTTTTCTTCGGGCTTGGCAGCGGGGTTTCCGAAGGCGGCATCGGTTATCCAGGCTCTTCCTTTCGCATAGAACTGCACGCTTCCATCATCGGCGTGGTGATGGCCCCACGAAGCACCGCAGCGCAAGGCGAGGAGCTCTTCATCTCCACCGTTGTCGCGCCCCCGGAAGAAGAATCCCAGCCCCTGGATATATTCGCTTTTCCATTCGGGCGCACTTGGGACCAAGGCGCCAGAACCACCAGGCGTCCCTCCCATCTCGACGTGCAGCCAGGATAGATTTGATGAAAGATCCGGTGCGGAATCCTTGAACGCATCCGAGTAGTGCAAATACATTTCCCTGTAGGTCAAGACATCGGCGGCATGGTCGCCGAAGACTGTCAGATGCCTTAATCCTCCAAAGAATTTATCCCTTGGAGTCGCAAGCTTCAATACGAATGAAGCAAGTTTCTGGAATGCCGGGTTGGAGAAAAAGTCGTCCACGCCGTCGGCGCGCCTTCTGGACAGAAGAGGAAAAAGAGTGACCAGTACATGCTGGTAATATGTGTGGCTTTCCTCCCATGTTCCGCTTTCGGGATACATGTGGTATTCAAGCTGCCTGTTGAGCATTGCGCCGAACTTTTCGCGCCATGCCGGAGCCTTCGGATGCCTGTTGAAAATCTGCGCGGCTGTTCCAAAGACATTGCATACATCGGTGTAGAAGTTCTGGTTGGACATTCCGGCGATGGTCGGTTCGAACGACTCCGTGGAGCCTGGCGCAGCCATGGCCGCCGATCCCGGGTAGTAGTTGTCGGAGAAATTGAGATATGAAAGAAAGGCGAACAATGAGCGGCAAAGTTTTTTTTCACCAGGGGAGAGAGCTGTGCTGTTTTCAGACGAGAGATGCTCAAAATGGAACATCTCGGGAGCTATCCGCCGTCCGGAGACGCAGTTGGTGAAGGCGGCGCCGGAACCGCTCCAGAACCCATGGACGCGCGCCTTGAGATAGTCCATCATGGATTCCGCATCGTCCCTTTCGTTTTTTGTCCTCGAGCAGCCGTGATGTTCCGTCAGCGAAGGATGCGGCCATCCGAATTTGACAGGAGGATTTTCTTCTTCCGGCCACTCGAAAGACATTCCGAGCAGAGCCTGGAGCGGCATCATGCCCCGCCGAATGTGGATTTTCCTGAGGTGATATTGCTTCAATTTTCCAGCGTCCTGGATTTTGTGTTCGAAATGCCCCAGACCTGGGGAAAGTTTTCTCTTGAATGGATCCGAAGTCTTCTCCAATTCATCCGCGGGATTGAAGCCCCAGGATGACTTGTCGGTGCATGCCAATGCAAAAATCCTACGCCCCTTTCCAAGCCAGCCTTCGAGGTTCAAGTGCGGTTCGCAGACCTCCGAATCCCGCGGGGGAATGATCTCGGGGGACGGAATGGAATCGGCTTTCGCTTCGGGAGGAAGTCCGCTGCGGCTCAAGTGGTCTCCGGGAATCCATCGGCGCGCCCAGAGCTCAAGATGGTTCAACTGTCCACCCTTCCAGCCGCCGCCATCAAGAGCGACAAAGCCCGCCTCGTCCCCGTCGGGAAATAAAATTCCAAAACCGTCGGAGAGGTCGAAAAGCTGGGAGAACTGCGTCCAGGCGAACAGCCTGGCCATCCGATGGTCGATGTGGTAGTGGATTGAAAGCGGAGTGAAGCCTTCTGTTGAATCAAGAAGCCTGAGATGTTCCGGCAGGCATTCGCCATGGAAGTCCCACACGATCTGGTCCGTCCTGCCGCAATCGAATTTTTCATCGAAACGCGCAAAGGTCTGTCCGGCATCAAGAGTTATCAGGATTTCGTAGAAATGTCCTCCTTTGAATCCAATCCGGAATCTGCAGGCGCTTCTTATGGGGCCTTCCTCAATCGTCTCGAAGAGGAAGTTCTCCGGTCTTTCAACGGAGTCCAAGAAGGTTTTTCCGCGCCAGGCTCCACCCTCTTTCTTGAATCTGCGGACAGGTCCGGGGATCGGGTTGCCGCCCATCACAGCAGTCGTGTCCGACTCGAGTTCCAAGGCTATAAGACCGTTCCGCAGTGTCACTCCCCCTTCTGATTTCAGAATTCTGACGCCGCCCGGGGGATGCGGGACGGAGCCGGCATCTGAGAATGCCAGCCGCAATTCCTGGAATGGTTTGATTTCAAGCAGGAGGAATATTTTTTCCGGGCTCACAGCCGACCTCTGGGCCGGAATCAAGGCTCCTCCTATTGAATCACGCAGGAAAAAGATGGGAGGCGTATCTTGACGATATTCTATTTCAACCACCTGCGGTTCATGTCCGATACCGCAGTGCTCCTTGATGTTAATTTCACCGTTTTTTTGATTTTGAGACAGCATATTGTTCCTCGTTTTTTTTGTATTGAAGCGATTTCAAGGCTCTGAAAAATCCAGAGTTTTGCAATCACCTCACTCCTTGTTGTTATCAATGGCAATCGTTCTTCCGCTTTTTTCTGCCTTGCCCATGGCGTTGATGGTTCTGATACCGGCAACAATTGCCGATTTGTCCGGATGGATTGGGCATCCATTTCCGGAGATCGAATTGGCGAAAGACTTCCAGTTGTAGGATCCGCTGCTTTCAGCACCTTTGAATGCTGCTGTTCTTTCCGGGATTCCCTTTCCATCCTTCAGATATAGCCTCAATTCACAGTCGCGGGAAGGCCATATTGTAGTTCTTTCAATGCTTCCGTGTTCAAACCTGACATCAAGATTGTTTGAATAGCATCTCCCGTCTTCGATGCAAAAGGAGGCCAGGATATTTCCGATGGCTCCATTTTTGAACCTGACTGTCAAGCTTGCATTGTCAGGGGTTGGCCTGCCTGTTCTTATTCTGGAGTGCATGACCTGGACAGATTCCGGTTCACCGCATATGGATACCAAATCGTTTATTCCATATATCCCCAGTCTGAAGATCGGCGCCACCGGACATTTCTCCGGGTCGTCGTACCAGGAGCCGTCGGCCTTCTCATTGTATGGCGCATAGGTTTCCCAACGCATTAAAACAGGCCTGCCGAGATTCATTGACTCGCGCCATTCCTGAATCTGCTCCAATTCCGGGCTGGGCTTTGGTGACGGCGAATTCAGATGAATTGTGCGGCCGAGCCTTTCGGCCTCCTCAAGAACTTTCATCGCCTCATTTGCATCAAGCTCGAAAGGCTTGGTGGTCATGACATCCCTTCCTGCCCGGATGATCCTCTTCAGAAGCTGCGCCCGTCCGTTCGGTCCGGTGAAAAGGCCGATGGCCTTGATGGAATCGTCGGAGAGAAGTTCGTCCAGATTTCCGTATGCGGGCACAGCGTTTTTCGCCCCGAATTCCTTTGCCTTTGGTAAATTCATGTCGCATACGGCGGCAAGCCTGAAAAATGGACTCCCCGATCCCTGCAAAATTTCATTCTCGATAATATGTCTGCCAAAATTTAAACCGACTATTCCAATCCGGATTTTTTCCATTTGCATAGTTATTGTTCCTTTGTATTTATTGAATTTTATTAAAATTTCCCGTCTGCACATGATCAAGCAAAAGGCCGACTCCTTTGGCATCGAGGGCGCCTAGAACGACAATTACCCGTCCATTCAACGCCTTGAAACTTAATGCCACGGGACTGGTGTTTCCATCGGGGAATTTCATTGTTCCAATAGCGTCGGCGTTGAGCCTGCCGGAGGGGACGGCGGCGAATATTGAACTTTCAAAGGAGACTCCGTTCGCTTCACAGCCAAGCCTGGCTCCATCCTTCAAATATGAAAATTCAATTTCCGGAATCTCTGCGAATCCCTCGATAAAAGCCAGGGGCTTTTTCCGTTTGTTGTTGTTTTCCATGTCCAGTCGCCCTATGTCGGCAGTCGTCAGCAATATTCCGCCGCGTCCGAGAAGGGCGGCGACTGCATCCTTCATCCCTGGCTCATCGATCTGAAGGAAGGGGGCGATGGCAAGACTGGCATTCCTTATGGCATCAACCGGACCTACTGAAACATCAATTGATTTCTTCAGGGCCGCTGCAAACCAATTGTCCTGGATCTCAGCCCTATAGTCCCATCTGGTCCCCGTACCGGGCCTGCATTCGTTGGCCCAGTGCTGATTAAATGAAAACACCAATAGAGCTTTGCTTTTCTTGGGAGAGGCTTTTATCGCTCTGGCGCCGGCTATGGCATCCTTTACGGCCTTTGCGATAGCTCCCGGCCTTCCGTCATGGCGGAGAACGGCACCGTGTTCGCATTCGCATCCCGCAGAATGCTGCCGCAGATGCCAGTATATCGCATATTCAGCGCCGTATTCGGCGCAACGGACAAGATGCTCCTCTATTCTGGCGAGTTCATCCCCTATCAGATTCTGGGCGACCTGCTGTCCAGCCTTTTGTTCAAGAATCCATAATGGGCGCCCAGCCCTCACTCCGTTCAAGAGTGCAAGCTGAAAGCGGCTTTCAGTGTCTCCTTCGAGATAATGGCTTGCTCCAACGGAGTCAAGCCCGTCTCTCCATTTCCACAGGTCAAAAGGGATGTCCCATGTGACGTTGTAGAAGTTGGTTGTGACTTTCCCGGCGCCTGCGCCGCGAAGTGCGTCCGCCTGAATCTTGTAGAACCCGAGCCAGTTTTCCGAGCGGAAGCGCCTGTATGCCAGTTTCAGCGAAGGCGCATGCGCGGGATAGAGAGGAAGAGGGACCGGTATTTCATTCCAGGAGGAATATTTCTGGCTCCACAGGTCCGTCTGCCATTTCCTGTTCAGGTTCTCCAGGGAACCATATCTTTCCTCAAGCCATAAATGGAATTTTTCACGGCAGTTTTCACACCAGCACGTGAAACCGTCGCCTGCTATTTCATTGTCGACCTGCCATCCGACAACCGCCCTGTGCCTTCCAATGCCGGCACCAAGGCGGGCGGCAGTTTTGGCGCAAAGCTCCCTATAGCCTTCGTGCGAGGGGCAATAATTGCGCCGTATGCCTGCCGGCATGGTGCGCCCGTCGCTGTTGACCGCCTGCAAGTCGGGCCAACGGGTATGGAGATAAGGAGGGGGGGACGCGCTTGGCGTGCACCATATGACCTCGAAATCCAGCTCCGCAGCAAGATCGAGGAATTCCGTGATCCAATCCGTGCGCCATTCTTCCGGCGCCGGACTGATGGCCGACCAGGCGAATTCGCCACAGCGGAGACAGGAGAGCCCGATCGAGCGCGCCGTCTCAAGATCGCGCCTCCACTCGCCGCGGGGCAGGAGTTCCGGGTAGTAGCTTGCTCCAACTTTCATGGTCTTGCCCCCCCCTGTTCATTTCTCGAATCCGAATTCAAGTTCATTGGCCCAGTGCTCGACCCAGTCGGCGTGGAAGGAGCCGTTGCGCTTGGCGACGCTGCGCCCCCTGGACAGCTCCATACATCCGGAGCCCTTGTTGTCGTTTACGCGGAAGCTGAACTTGATTGTCCGCCCCGCATCAAGTTTTTTCCTAACATCTGGTATTTCGCTCCATGGGATTGCACATTCGACTACTCTTGTCGTTGTATCCTGTACCACCACCAGCTTGCCATCCTTGACCGGTCCGTCGAATGGGGACTTCCCCTGCCTTGGATAGAAATGCTTGTGGGGCATTCCGGGAACATCGAGCCTCCATATCTCCGTGCCGCCGCCGAACTTTTCCGAAACCTTGTTCAGCGCATACTCGTAATCCGTGTCCTTGTAGGCTATATATCCTGGCATGGTGCCGGGAGGGTTCATGCCCAATGGCTTCTTTTCCTGGTCCAGCACATTGAACGCGATCTGCACGTTGTCGAAGTTCGGCGCATTTCCGCATGGCAGGACAGCTCTCATGCGGTAGGAATAGCGGCGCACGCCTTCCGGCCATTTCATTTCAAGCTTCTTCAGCGTATCAGGGAAGCTGATCTTGACAGCGGCCGACTCCTTGCTCCCGGCTCCGTTTGTCCTGAACGCCTCGGAACCGTATTTCCCTGTCCAGTCGCCAAAAGTCTTTTCATCTGTTGCCTTGAACTTGGCGGCGTTGCCGGAAAGCTTTGCATCGGATGAATCAACGAAGATCCCTGAAACTGCGGAATGATACCACCAGCCGTAGCTCCTCACAACTATCCTTATTTTCCCCGACACGTCGTATATGAGGTACTTCCCGTCTTCGCTCCTGCTGAAATTCCGGGAATCAAGCACCTTTCCGGTAACCTGATCGAGTATGTCAATTTTCTGGTTCAGCTGCTTTGATTCCGGACAGACCACGTACAGCGCGATCTTCCTGGGCTTGGAATCCTCAATCGAGACATCTATCCCAAATGCACCGGATGATGCGGTCTCCCAGCCGGACAAGATTCTGGAGCCCGGCTTGTCGGCCTTCTGGAGGGCCATCTTGTTTGAAGCGGCATCCTTGTTCCAGACAACATCGGCCTTGGACAGCGAGTCCGGATCCACTCGATAAGAAGTCTCAGGGTAGTAGTATTGATCATCATCCCTTGTCTCGAACCGGAGAGTCCCGCCGTCCGGCGTGGAGTCTGCGATCTTCGCGGCAAAATATAGATATTTGTCGTCATAGGCAAGGTATCCGTTCGCAAAACCTCCGGTTCTGCCTTCTTCGAACTTGACGAAAGGCAGCCATGCCTTTTCGGTCAGCGTCGGTCCGGATGAGCCGTCGTCCTTGATTGTCTGCGGCAGGACACCTTTCCAGTCCTCGAGATTTCCGTCCACTACGACGCTGCGCTTCGAGATCATGTTGACATGCAGGTTCTCCTCATGTGATGAAACGCCGTCCTTCCCGGCATCGAAGTTCATCTTCATCGCGTAGCTGTTTTCGGGTCTGGCCGTTCCGGATACATTCAGCGTGACAACCTTGGTCTCATTGGCTGCGAATTCGACGTTTTGCGATGATGGTTCGACCTTAAGCCCCTCCACCTGCACCGACAGCCGTCCGGCGACCGGACGGTTCAGCACATTAGTCAGCTCGAGTCTGAAACTTGAGCCGGGTTTGTCAACCGGGGCGGTCATGTCGTGGACTTTCTTGGCGAGAGGCTCTATGCCATCGATCCTGGATTTGCGGATTGCGTCCAGAAGCGCGGCGAAGGATCCCTTCTGTCCGTTTCCCCTAAGGAAGAATCCTCTTCCGTCGAGAGGGACAACGATCTTGCCTGCTTCAGATGGAACCTGGTTGCCGTAGAAGTCATATAGGGCGAAACTGCCGTCCGTGCTGGAGATTGTCATAGCCGCTCCGGAAAGGGTTTCGGGCGTCCTGATGGATTTTTCGAGAGCCGCACGCTCCTTTGCCGAGGCCTTGGCTGGAAGTGAAGCAAGTTTTCCTTTCAGCTCCTTCTTGTGTGCGATTTCCGCAAAGCCCCTCGCGTTGCGGAAAAGCATCCAGTCGGCTCCGAACTCCTCGCCGATGTCGCCGACTATCACGACAGTCCCGTCTTCAGGGTTGATCTGGCCGTTCGTGCCGACGTCGCCGTCAAAGACCATCACCCATGGGAGACCATTCTTGAAAAGCAGTTCCTTGAATTTCCTCTGCCCGATGAAATGGATGGCTGAACCGACTGACGCGGCAACAGACCAGGCGTGCATCACGCTGATCTGCTTTTTCTTCCCGTCTTCCCCGAATATCTGGGCGCGCCCGCGTTCCGCCTCACTGCAGATATTGCCCTGATAGATGCCTACAGCCCGGTCATAGCCTGTGGACAAATTCGTGGCCATCACCGCCGCAACCCTGTCGTCGGTGTTTGCAACCCAGCTTTCAGTGTCCCATATCTTCACCCTTCCATTCGGCCCCTGCCTGTTGACCCATTCCTTAATGGTCGAAGGACAGGCCATCCCCTGGTAGTGGATGCTGCAGAAGTCCAGATATTTCAGGAAATCATCCTTTCCGTCGCCGAAAAGTTTGTCGAAGGTGTTGCTTGAGGAATCGCAGCCGCCGATGAGGACGTCCACACCGTATTCCTTCCTCGCCTCGACAGTCGCTTCGCAGAGGGCGCTGAATATCTCGCGATAGCGCGGTATGTCCGCCCCCCAGCCTGAGATGGATATTCCTTCCCAGGGCTCGTTCTGGAATTTTACCCCGATGATTGTGCCTTTCGGCCAACCGTATTTATTCAAGAACATCTTGACAAGCTTCTTGAACTCGGGATCGTATGAGGGCAACCATGCGATGTCCGACTTCGTCGGTAGCATGGTCCCGTTTTCATCAAGATGCGGACGAGCCATCCCCAGAGGCAGGGTTGGCCCGTTCGCATCGCCAACTCCGAATTCAACGGTTATGGGAAGTTTCGCCTTTTTGTACTCCTCAAGTTTTTCGCACTGCTTTTCGAACCACTTGTCAAAATCCTTGTCGGTGGTCGGCTTGAATGACACTGCCAGCCGGTTCGGACATGCCCCGAGCCGTGTCAGAACGTTCACGTCGGTGACATCGAGCGCCAGCTGCGGATAATGGACTGGCTTGAAATCGGCCTTGAAAGTCCTGACGAAACTTGTTATGAACCGGCGGCCAATGCCATCAATATCGGCTATCAGAGCATAAGGGCCGAGTTTTTCCGGAACTGTTGGCTTCACTGTAATGTTCTGGAATTTACCCGGTGCAATCTCGATATTGATTGGGCTGGAGCCATGGACTCCCATCCTGAACATATCCGGAGTCCAGACGTCGCCCGGGCGTCCTTTCGTGCCATAGGAGATCAATTCCACCTTTCCATTGGTTTTGATCGCCTTGTCGGAATTGTTTACGAGCTGGAAAGTGAAGTCCGCCTGTTCTCCCGGCCACAGGATGTTTCCAGGAGCCGTGCTCGAAATGAACTGGCAGGAGTAGGGTTTCTGGTCGTTCTTCTTGTCAACCCCCATCGTCTTCTCGTATCCGGGGATATTGCTGCCCTCCACCATCTGCGCAGAGCTTTCCATTCCTGGGAAAAACGACAGCACGGACAGCAGCCCTGCCGCAACCATGGACATCCGGGACCCTTCGAGATTCTTCATGTCGAACCACCTTTTGTTATTTGATTTACCTTAAATTAGTTGTTGGCTCATTGATTTGAACTTGCATTATTATTCCCCATATTGTCAAGGGGCGCATACCGCAGACCTCATGGCCATGGGACTGATGTGAGGGCGCCCTTTCATTGTCTTCGACCAGTTGAAGTGATGTAAAACCCGCTTTCCCCCGGCGGCGGGCTCATAGAAATATCGCAGGAGATTCAACCTGATATTCTGCCCTTCGGCAAGTTTCCCCGGAAGATTTCTCCTGACCAGAAGAGGTGAAACCGGAATAGCCATCTCAACAGTCCAGCCCACGGTCCTGCCCTCGATGGTCAATGGCGCCGAAGCGGCTTTGATAGCATCCAGGTTCCAGGAAAGATCGCCTGTATGCCTTGAAGCCTGGCCGCCGTCTATTTTGTCTGCGGGATAATTCGGTTTTACCGTCCATACGTGGTAGTAATCGGTGATGGTGCCAAGAGGAGAAACCTGTATTTCCGCATATTGCATCATGTCGCCGCCGATATCGAGATAGACTTCGGCGACATCCTGCTGGAAAAGTTTGTCGTCCCTGCCGGTCTTGTCCGCATAGAACGGCGGCGGCTGCATGCACACGAACGCAATATAAAGATGCTCCGGATCCCAAAGTGCGTAGGCCTTTGTCTCGAATTCCTTCTTCGGCGACAGGTCAGTTCCGTCTGGATTGAAGGGGCCTGTGAAGGGACCGGCGCATTCGGCAAGCCCCCATTCCTCCTTGTCCATCCTGCCGTCCACTGCCGGCGGCTTTTGTGCCTTCCTGATCCTGTATGTCCCCGGCATATCCGCTTCCTGTCCGTACAGGCAGAGAGGAGCGGAGATAAATATCAATATCCAAAACGAATTCCAAAGGCATCTCATTTATCCACCTCTTTTTTCCTGATGAGCGGGGTCACACTCTTGCTATTGACATATTTTGTTTTTGATGCATACT
>DYLD01000325.1 GCA_020722315.1 Syntrophus aciditrophicus | reverse complement strand
CCTTCGTCGTAAAGCCGGATTTGATGGATCAGCTTAAACTCTATGAAGCCCCGCCCAAACCGGCCAAGTTGGCGAGTCCCTCGGACTGGATGAACTGGTGGCCCGGTTTCAATGTGCTTATCTTCATCGGCGGATTGGTTTGGCTTATCTGGTACTTTTCGACAAAAGGACTGCAATTGACGCTGGACGTCGTCAATTTCGCGATGCTGATGCTGGGAATACTCTTCCACTGGCGGCCGTGGTCATTTTTGAAGGCGACCGAGGATGCCGGCAAGGCCGTCTGGGGAATTGTCATTCAATTTCCTTTTTATGCGGGGATTTTCGGCCTCTTCAAGTTCACGGGCCTTTCCGTGGCCTTCACGAAGGCCTTTGTAGCGATAAGCACGGCGCAGACCTTCCCGCTTATCATGTACTGGTATGGAGGCCTTTTGAACTACCTGATTCCGTCCGGCGGCGGTGAATGGGCCGCGGTCGCCCCGTACATGATCCCCGCAGCGCAGCAACTGGGTGTCGGTATGGGTTCAACGATCGTCACGTTCGCATGGAGCGATATGTTGACCGATATGATTCAGCCGTTCTGGGCCATCGCGATGCTGGCCGTCGCCAAGCTTAATTTCCGGGATATCATGGGCTGGCTTTTGATGGTCTTCTTCGTCTATTTCATTATAACTTCGGTCGCGTTCCTCTTCTTCTTGCCGAACTGGTAATGCCGGCAGTTTCTCTCTTCCCATCCATGATAAAAGGATGGGAAGAGAGATTTTTTGCGATCGACAGGGCTAACCAAAAAGTTGCAATAGTTTATCTTTATTTTCCGCCGACAGGTAGGGGCACTGGGAAATTGTTGCTTGGGCTTCCCTGAGATCATTAGCGAAAGCCATACAGGTCAAGTAGCCGCATTCCTTACAATTCGTCTTCGGCAGAAGTTTGTAAATGTCGATAACGGTCGGGAGCTTTCTCTGTTCAAAGTTGGGTTTGATTTCGCTCCGCCTTTCCCAGATTCTGTTGACATCGTCCACGATTTTCTGGGCTACCTTGGCGCCCTCTTCTCTATCTTCAATACGGGAAGCGCTGATTTCACGAGGTCTAAACATGTACCTTCTTTCCTTGGTTTTCCACATCAAGACCTGTGCATTGTGGTCATAATCAGCGCCCTTCAGCTCGGCATTCAGATAAGGCAACACCTCAGCAATATCATCTTTTAGGCGAGCCGATACGGTCCACAGACCACTTTTACCGCTAGGCGGTGGATTCAATTCTATTTCGTAGCTGTTGATGAGCTTACTCATTATTAATGCCTTTCTTGCTGAAATAGACCCAGCCCTCTTTTACCAGGGCTTATTGTAGATGCTCACGTCAACATGGATGAAATTTGCTTTTGAGTATCCGCAGTATAGGAGGAGTCCTTTTTGCTTGTCAAGGAATATTTTGCCTTTACCAAGACCTTGACGTGACTTACACCCAAACAGGCTCCTTATATACATCCTTTCGCTCAGGTTTTTAACTGCTTCCAAGGCCAATCAACTTCCCCCGCTTCCGCCGGCAAACCCGGAAAATGAGGTTTTT
>DYLD01000085.1 GCA_020722315.1 Syntrophus aciditrophicus | reverse complement strand
CGAAAACGGCGTCCAGAAATGGTATCGTCTATCGGATGATATCGGAGACAAAATTCGCTCCCGCTGAGGAGTGGCAGGTGGACGGCGGGCTTTCGGTGTTGAAAAATGCTTGCATTTTAAGAGGGAAGGGAAATTTCTTCTATCTATGGAGGGGGCGATGCGCGAGTTGATCGCGCTTGCCGAAAAGGAAAACGTCAGCCTTTCAGAGGAGGATATCAACTCCTGGCTGGCGGTTCTCGACGGCTTGAACCCGAACGGTAAGACCTCAATGCTTCAGGACGTTGAGGCGAGGAGAAAAACGGAGGTGGAGATGTTTGCCGGTCGGATCATCGAACTATGTAAGTTCCACAACGTGCCAACTCCGGCCAATGTCAGGCTTTTCGAGCAGATAAAGGAAATCGAACGAGAAAACCCGCTTTCGTGATGGAATTGCGGGGAAATCGTGTCTTGAAAAAAGGGAACGGGCTGTTTTTTTTCTTCTTCTCCGGTTCCCTTGTTCTTCGCCCGGATCATTTCGCGCTTGTTTTCCTCCCGATGCGTTGAAATCCCTCGGCCTCCGCCAGGAGATCAAGGTGGATTGTTATGATGTTTTCCAGTTCGGGGATAAGGAGTCCCTCTTTTTTACGGGCATCGATGGTTTTGATATAGCCGTGACACCGATGGCAGACATCGACGCGATAGGGGTCGTCGTCGCTTCCGCCGTTGCCGTTTTCAACGGTGAAATAGGCCAGCTCTTCCGTTGAAGTGTTTCCGCATACAGGACATTGCAGGCGCTTGAAATGCCATTCGCAATCGCATTGCAGACAAAAAAGATGACGTCCGTCATCCCGGATTATTGCCATGTCCGCCGGTTGGGAGCATACGGGGCAGAATGGCTGGGACCAGTCCGCCCCGGCTATCTCCGCTGAAAATTCCGCAGCGAGAGAGGAAAAATACGGTTTCAGGCTTTCGCGTAGAAGAAATGGCATGATGTTGAAGACGACATCATCGCCGTTTGAGTCGGAACCATCGCCCGTCTCTTCGTATACCTTCCCCGCGAAAAGGTCGAGCGCCATTTCCTCATATCCGTTTTCCGCTGCCATCGCCGCTGCTCTGCGGAGGCTGTTCGCGTCAATGCCGTGAACGGTTTCAAGAAGTGAAAGGAGCGAAAGAAAGTATTCTTTCGAATGAAAATCGGCGATGGGATACTTAACCGGGTTGACAAGTGATTCTCCACTTCGCAATCTTTCTACCGCCTCGGTGCGATTTCCCGGGTAGCTATTTCGCCTATCTCCAGGCCCCGTTTCCCGCCGCAGCCGGTAAACGGATTTCATAATTTCAAGAAGCGTCCCGTAGTGGGGGAATTTTTGCTTATAATCATTCAGTATGTTCCAGCTTTGATCCATGTTCGCCAACTGCCTGCCTTACAGGCACAAAAAGACCACAGCCTTTGTTGAAAACTCCGGCTGTGGTCGAGGATGGTCCATTATTTTCCCGCTTTTCCGGCAGCGCCGCGCTGCATCCACTTCGGACAGTGGTGCAGGCACCAGCGCCTTTGAACATAACCGCTGAAAACAATATCTTTGGAGCCGGGCACGCCGATCGTTCCAAGATAGATATGGATAAGCATGAAGGATAGGATGACAACGACCCCGAAGGCATGCAGAGTGTACATCCAGCCGATCGGGCTTCTTCCGGGAAGCCACCACATCGATATGCCTGTTGCCGCCATCAACGCTCCGAAGGAGATGATGACAAAAAAATATAACTTCTGACCAGGATTGAACTTGCCGCTTTTGGGGACGTCGTCAACGCTCCAAAGATATCCTCCAGCCTTTTTAAACCACTCAATATCCGTTGAAAAATCGAAAAGGCCCTCGCGCCACCACACGCCAGCGACCATCAGAATCGCCGGAATAAGGGCAATCCCCGTGTAATTATGGACATTCTTGATACCCGTCATCCCTCCGAACAGGATGGAGACAAAGTGGAAAGAGTGGTACATCATGCCCAACCCGGTGATCAGCAACAAAAACACAGTCAAGGCGAGATACCAGTGCACGACGCGTTCATAAACGGTGAAAACCCTTACTTTTTCTTCGCTTGTTATCATGTTATGCATCTCCTTTCTTATCAAGGGACGACTCCTCAACCACCTTGGGGCCCTTGATCAGATAATGAAGAAACGCCGCCGCAAGCACCCCGCCCGGAGCAATCAAGCTCAAGGGTTTGAGCCAATCCTTCCAGACAATCACCGATGTCGGTACTGAAGGGGCGGTCGGCAGATGGCTGTACAACGTTGGTTTTTCCTGCAGAATGTACAACATCCCTGTGCCGCCGACGAATTTGTCGCCGTACAGATAGCCGCCTCCGTCAAGCTCGGCGACCCTTTCCCGGGCGGCAGACATGATCTCGTCCTCATCGCCGAACCGCAGGGCGCCGGTGGGACAGGCCTTCACGCAGGCTGGTTCAAGCCCGTTGTCCAGACGCGAAAGGCACATATCGCATTTATAGACCTTTTGCGTCGACGGATCGTACTGGGGGATCCCGAACGGACAAGCCGATACACACTCCTTGCAGCCGTTGCATTTTCCGCTGTCCAGGGCGACTGTTCCGTATTCGGTTTTGTAAAGCGCCCCTGTCGAACATACCTTTACGCAGGCGGCATCGGTGCAGTGCATGCACGCCTCGTGACGAAACAGCCACTTCACCCCATTGACCCCGGAATCAACTTCATCGAATCTGATCAAAGCCCAGGTTGTGGGCGACAGCTTCTCTGGATTCTGATAACTTCCACGATTTTCCGTTTGTTTTGCCGGCAGGTTGTTCCACTGTTTACAGGCCAACTGGCAGGCGCGGCAACCGGTGCATTTTGTAGCATCAAACAGCTTGATTTTTCGTGCCATAGTTTTACGCCCCTTTCTTAGTGATATTGACCATGAAGGCTTTTGATTCGGGAATCATGGTGTTGGCGTCGCCGATGAACGGGGTGAGCAGGTTTGCCGAATCGCCTGTGGTAAATAGATCCGGTTTTTTATCTCCCTGGGCGTATTGGCGCAACTTAGTAGTCGCCCAGCCGAAATTCCAGGGAATGCCGACCTCATGAACGATCTTGCCGTCAATGGAAAACGGTCTGAATCTCCTGGTGACGATGGCCACCGCGTCCAGCGAGCCGCGTATCGATTTGACAGTCACCATTTCGCCGTTTTGGATGCCTTTTATCTTCGCCAGTTCCGGGCTGATCTCGATGAAAACCTCCGGTTGCATCTCGGCCAGCCACGGCTGCCAGCGCGTCATAAGACCGGTCTGCCAGTGTTCGGTAAGGCGGAAGGTCGTGCAAACAATGGGGAAGTTATTGTCGGCCGTTGCCCTGGAGTCAACGGCTGTGCCCGTTCCCTCCCGATCCCAGCGCTTGATTGCGGGGTTGATCATCTGCGGGGAGATGATGTTTTTCTGAAGCGGGCTTTCAAAGGGTTCATAATGTTCCGGGAACGGCCCATCGGCTAATCCGGGGCCGAAAATGCTGGCCAGTCCGTTCGGCTTCATGATGAACGGTTTGCGTCCGTTTCCCGGAGGAGCGACCCCGTCCGGGACATCGCCGACCCAGTTGCTCCCGTCCCAGACGATGACGGGACGTTTTGTGTCCCAGGGTCTCCCGGTTTTCGGATCCACCGAGGCGCCGTTGTAGAGGATTCTTCTGTTGACTGGCCACGACCACGCCCAGTCGGAATGGAGCCCTATTCCCGATCGGTCATGGTTGTTGCGGCGGGCGGCCATATTCCCCTTTTCGGTATAAGAATTGCAGTAAAGCCAGTTTCCGGACGAGGTGGAGCCGTCGTCCTGCAATAGCGCGAACGAGGGAACCAGCGTCCCTTTCTTATAGGTTACGTTGTCTATCGTCCGATCCTCAAGAAAATAGCCGTTAATCTCACGGGCGATCCTGTGGACGTCCAGTTTTCTGATGCACCCATTCCCGTCCGGCATTCCGTAGTTCCACGAAAGCCTAGTAATGGCCTCCGCAAATGGCCCCCCTTCTTTTTCGTAAAGCTTCCGGATGCGGCAGTAGAGTTCGCTGATAATCTCGCCGTCGGGTTTCGCCTCTCCCGGCGGATCGACGGCCTTGTAGCGCCACTGCATCAAGCGGCTGCTGTTGGTGATGCTGCCTTCCTTTTCAATCGACGACGCACAGGGAAGCAGAAATACTTCCGTCTTTATTTTCGACGGATCCGTTCCAGGGGCCCGCCAGAACGAGCCGGTTTCGTTGTCAAAAAGGTTGACGTTGACCATCCATTCCAGATTGCCAAGGGCGTTTCGGGTTTTGTTGGAGCTGGCTCCGCTGCACGCGGCGTTCTGCCCCCAGGCGAAGAATCCTTCAATTTTCCCTTTGTACATCTTGTCGAAAATGGTCAGCCACGAATAGTTGACCCCGCCATCGATTTTCGGGAGATAACCGTATGCCTCGTCGAGCGTGCAGCCCATGCCGTAGTAAGCGCGCAGCAGACTGGCAGTGTACTTCGGATAGTTCTTCCACCAGTTGAGGCTGTCAGGTTCCTTTGTTGTTGGCGTGAAGGCGGTATTGTAAGCGGCAAGGGTTTCCTGCGAGGCGGTGGGCATCTTCAGGTACCCGGGCAGGATGTGAAAAAGCAGGGCATGGTCGGTGGAGCCCTGGACGTTGGCCTCGCCGCGCAGCGCGTTGACCCCGCCTCCGGCCACCCCGATATTTCCAAGCAGCAACTGGATGATCGACATGGCTCTTATGTTCTGCGTGCCGACGGTGTGCTGTGTGTAGCCCATCGCGTACATAATCGTTCCGGCCTTGCCGGGCTTCCCTGTTTCCGCATAGGTCCTGTAAACCTCTTCCAGTTTGTCCTTCGGCGTACCCGTAATCCGGCTGACCGTTTCTAAGGTGTAGCGCGCGTAATGTTTCTTCAGAAGCTGATAGACGCAGTTGGGATCCTTCATGGACAAATCTTTGCGTGCCGTGCCGTCCGCCTCTGTCTGAAAAGACCAGGTTGCCTTGTCGTATTTATTCCCGGTCAGGCCTGAAAAGAGTCCGTTGTTTTCTCCAGGCATCCGAAAGGCGGGATTCACCAGGTACGTCGCGTTGGTGTAATTCTGCACGTAGCTCGTATGGATCAGGTTGTGGTCGAGAATGTACTTGATCATTCCTCCGAGGAACGCGATATCGGTTCCGGAGCGCAACGGGGCGTAGATATCGGCCTTTGAGGATGTCTGCGTGAAACGGGGATCGACGCTTATCAGTTTTCCTCCGCGTTCCCGCGCCATTGTCACGTATTTGAAGGATATAGGATGGTTTGAGGCGGCATTGCTTCCCATGATGAGAATGCAGTCGCTGTTTGCCAGATCATTCCAGTGGTTCGTCATTGCTCCGCGACCGAACGACTCTGCCAGAGCCGCTACCGTTGCGGAGTGTCAAATCCGGGCCTGGTGCTCTATGTAAACAAGACCCAGGCTGCGGAGAAATTTCTGGTAGATAAAACACTCTTCGTTATCCAGCGCGGAGCTTCCCACGGAGGCGATGGTCTCGATGCGGTTGACCGTCTGCCCTTTGCTGTTTTTCAGCATAAAACTTTTATCCCGACTTTTTTTGACATTATGGGCGATCTTGTCGAGCGCCCAGTCCCAGGAGACCGGCTTCCACTCCTTGGCATAGGGGGCCCGGTAGAGGGGGGTGTCAAGACGGTTTTTGTTGCGGGTAATCTGGATTAAGGATCCTCCCTTCGGGCAGAGCGCGCCCCTGTTGATGGGATGGTCGGGGTCGCCTTCGGTGTTTACGACCTTGCCATTGCGGGTTGAAACGATAATGCCGCACCCGACGCCGCAATAGGGGCAGATCGTGGTGGTCTCCTTCGCGAAGCGCGTTTTCAGCGTGGCGGCATGGGCCTTGACCGGATCAAGGTTAACCCCAATGCCGGCGGCAACGACGGCTGCGCCGGATACCTTCAGAAAAGATCTACGGGTAATTCTCATAAACAATTCTCTCCTTTCCTTTGGTTATTTCCTATCCATACCTAATAACGCGGGCTGCCGCCCGCAACCCATTTCTTCACATTACCCTCCGGGTCATTGCGCTGAAACTAGAAATCCATGGTGTAAAACGTGGGTTGCAATGCAACTGTTGGTATACGCAATTTTTATGCCTTACTGTCGTAGAGAAGCAGGATTCATGGAATAGATAATGAAATCATATTTTTGAGACAATGATGGCAACACGTCCGAAGCCTGCCATAGCGGTGGGGAAAACGTCCTTACGGACAAACTGTCTATGGGAAAGTGGACATTTTGTCCTGCTAAGGCCGCTTGCTGTCACGAGAACGTGGAATGGCCTCCGGGCAAGGGGTGTTAACGTCGTTGGAAGGGTCCGTCGGTAGAAGAATCTTGATAGTCGTGCCCTCGCCCAAGGCGCTTTCAACATTGATGATGCCGCCCAGACTCCTCAGCAGTTCGTAGCCGATGGCAAGGCCCAGACCGGTGCCGTTGGGCTTTGTACTGTAAAAGGGATTGAACATGTTTTCCACCTGTTCGTGCGTCATCCCGCATCCACTGTCGCTGACGACAATCTCAACGCACTCCCCTTCGTCGCGGGTGACTATTCTCAAACGCCCTCCTTCTTTGCCGGACATTGCCTGAAGGCTGTTGGACAACAGGTTGGTGAATATCTGATTCAGGCTGCCTTCGTCGGAAAGGAGCGGTTTTTGAGCCTTCAGGACTGTTTCCATCGAGATGCGGTCTGCGCTGATCTGCGGCAGGAAGGGGGCAATGACCTGTTTCATGACCTGGTTGATGTCAAGTTCCTGCAAGGCAGATTGCTTGATGCGGGAAAAGGGAAGCATATTCTTGATGAGTCCTTTCACTTTTTTAATCTGACTGACGATTATTTCCAGCTCAACAGGAAATTTTCGCCTGACTTCCGGGTCCATTTCAAGCAGTTCAAGATTCCCCGAGACGATGGCAACGGGGTTGTTGATCTCATGGGCGATGCCTGCGACAAGGGTTCCCAGGGCGGCCAACTTTCCGGAACGGATCAGTTGCTGCTGCGCATGCCGGGAATTCTCCAGCGCTTCCTCCAGGCGCTGGTTGACGACCTTTTTATCGGCCATCATTTCCAGAAGATTTTGTTTTGTTTCCAATAATTCCCGATTACGGGTCTCAAGTTCGGCGGTGCGCCTCTGGACCTCCTCCTCAAGTCCCCGCTGCAGGGCTTCAATCGATTCGTTTCGTTGCGCACAGGTTTTGATCACTTCGTTGAGGCGCTCGGATAATTGACTCACTTCATCATTCCCATGAATTTTTATGGCTCCCCTGTAGTTGCCGAGGCATATATTATCCAGTTCGCTGGTAAGGTTTGCGATGCGGCGGGCGAACTGGGAGGCGAAGAAGAATGCAACGAGAAGAATCAGGATGATCCCGATGGTCGGGATGATTGTGAGGAAGGTCAGTATCTCTCTGCGAAGCAGAACGAACGGGGTTTCCTTCATCCCTACGTACAGGATGCCGATTACCTGATGGACGGAGTTATAGATCGGTTCATAGGCGCTGATATACCAGTCATTCACGACAAAGGCCCGGTCTGACCATTTCTGGCGGTTCCGTACGACTTTTTCGTACACCTCTTCGGAGACTCGGGTGCCGATCGCCCTGTTTCCCGACGAATCAAGCACATTGGTCGCGATGCGTACGTCGTCCTGAAAGAGCGTCGAGGTGCCGTCTAACGCATTTGTCGAAAAAACAACGGCCTTGATTTTGTCCACAACGCTGTTGTCATTGTTGAGCAGTTTCCCTCCATACAGGACACCGATAAGATTGCCGACGCCATCGTAAACAGGCCAGGCGGCAAGCATCACCATTCCGCTGTCTAATCGCCGGGCATCGGTTTTTCGGGCCATGGGGGTCGATATCAACCGGATATCGATCAAATGTCCGACGGTTGGGTTTTCTCGCTCCAGTTCCTTGCTGGTCATAATCTCCGTGCTGACGCCGGAGACGCCCGCAAGCGCTTTGGCGAGGAGTGGCAAACGAGGCCGGTCGCCTTTCAGTGAGGGATTGGCCGAGCGCATGACGACCCTGCCTGAGGCATCGGTAAGAGTCAGGATCGTCAAGTCATTCCGGTTGCGGAATTCTTGCATCACACGCCGGATGGCCCAATCGTCGTGGTTGGTCAGGGGGTGCACCAGTATGTATGACATGGCTGCCTGGCGGAGTATCCCTCCGATTAAGTCAAGATGTGCGTTATAGATTTCCCTGGCTGAATTGAGGTCGTTGACAATCTTGTCCTGTGCCTGGCGGATAATAAAATTGTTGATGGTATGGATTGTGAACGCAGTTGCCACGGTCATGGTCAATATGGGCAATACAACATTGACCACAGTAAGCTTTTTCGCGATGGAAAAAAAACGACCCTTTTTCTTCATGGGAGTCTCGTTGGCAAAAGCCATCCTGAACGTCGGCCCCGACAAGGGATGGCAGTGTCGATCTACTTTTTGTGTCCGATCAGCCAGCGACCGAGTGTTTTTTCGGAAATCCCGAGAGCGGAAGCGGCCTTTTTCCGGTTTTGCTTGAAATGGGCCAGAACGCGGGCGATATGACGGGACTCGACCTCTTTCAGTGAGAAAGGCGGCTGTGGTTTTTCTTTCTCGTCTTCTCCGTCCATCTCGAACGCATCCGTCGCCGGCCCGACCGTCAACGATGACACAACGTCGAAAGGGAGCAGTCTGCTGCTGAAAATACCGTCGCTGGAGACTATAACCGCTCGATGAACAAGATTGCGCAGCTCGCGCACGTTGCCCGGCCAGGCGTAGGATTCAAGGATGGATATCACGTCCCCGGAGAGTTTGAGGGGTTGATATCCTTCTCGCGCCGCATACCAGGCGAGATAGTGCGCAACCAGCGGCATCACGTCGGCAGGACGCTCCCGCAGCGGAGGGATTTCTATGGGATAAACCTGCAGGCGGTAGAACAGGTCTTTTCGAAAGCGATCCGTTTCCATACACCTGCGAAGATCTCTGTGCGTGGCGGCGATGATTCGGACATCTACATGGTAAGCCCTGGTCCCTCCCACGGGTGTGACCTCGCCGTTTTCCAGAACTCTGAGAAGCTTCAATTGGACTGCGGGCGATGCCTCCGCGATTTCATCCAGCAGCAGTGTGCCGTGATTGGCTGTGCGGAAAAGGCCGGGGGCATCCTGATAAGCGCCGGTGAAAGCGCCGCGCACAACGCCGAAAAGTTGCGCGTCGAGCAGGTTATCATTCAGCGCGCCGCAGTTAACCGTCAGAAAAGGGCTTCCCGAACGGTGCGGGTCGTTGCGGTGGATGTACTGGGCGACGATCTCCTTGCCAACCCCCGTTTCGCCAGTCAGAAGAACGGTCGCGGATGTTTTGGCGACCTTGTCCGCCAGTTCCACGACTTTGGCAAACGCCTCGCTCCGATAGACCAGGTTATGATTCTCCTGTCCGATTTCCAGTTTTTTTCGCAACAGCTCATTTTCTCTTCTCAGCCGTACAGGTTCCAGCACCCGGTTGACCGCATGCAGAATGTCGCTGGAAGAAAATGGTTTGGAAAGAAAGTCGGTGGCGCCCATCTTCATGCTTTCGACAGCCGTTTGAACATCGCCGTAAGCTGTGATGATAATGGTTTTTATCCCGGGGTAACGGCGGCCCATTTCCGCCAGGAGCTGACCGCCGTTGCCATCGGGCAGACGGTAATCAACGATTGCCATATCGGGAAGATTTTGTGCATTGGCAAGGATCGCGAGAAAATCAGCGGCGGTTTTACAGACAGTGATGGCATAACCCCTGGCTGAGAGAAATTTACTTAAAAAATTCAGCATCCCCTCTTCGTCATCAACAATAAGAATACTTTCCCCCAAAACACCCCCTGCTCTTCCGTTCGTGTTTGGGAGAAACAACAAGCTTTTCCTATGGAGAGCCCATTGCTTCCCCCATTATTTGCGCAAACCCGCTTTTGTCAGGATATTTTTGGTAGCGTTGTCAATAGGAGACCTGGAATAATGCGCTCCATTTATGAACATTAAGCTCCGATTCCGCCACCCTTGTGCATCATCTTTTTTTTAAATGTCAAGAAAAAATTTGCACCCTCTCTCGAAAAGCAAAATGGGGCTAAACCACTCAACGATTGGAGGTGGCTAAAGGTTGCCCACACCATCCCTCCGCCATGCTCTGCAGGGGCTGCTCCCTCGATGGCGAGAATAACCTCCGTCCCGGGCGCTTCCTGGAAGGAGATTATAGTCACAAGGGGGCAACCCCATATTGGAGTGCATTTAGTAATTGTAATGCTCAGGTCCCCTAAATTCTACGCTACCCAGAAATTATTTAGATTTCCGTGGCCTGGCAAGAGGGGGTGAAACGAGTTTTGCTGACGGTAACGAATTTTGTGATTAGTCAGGTTCTAAAAACGGGGCATAGAACGCTCTGT
>DYLD01000084.1 GCA_020722315.1 Syntrophus aciditrophicus | reverse complement strand
GGTACCCCGAAAAATCTTTAAAATCGCGCGTCAGGCACCATTTTTCAAAGGTCTCGGGAAAGGGAGAAGGCGAAGCTTAAAAAAAGATCGGAGGCCCCTCGATGAAAGCAAAAGAGATGCTTCTTTTTCTTGTTCTGGGTGTTATTTCCTGTACGGGTTTCGTCAAAAACTACGGCTTGATCAACCCGAGCCCGACGGTAACAAAAGACTTTGAAAATTTTCACGTGGATCCTCAATTGCAGTATTATATCAGCGGATCCGATCTACACCCGAATGCCGTTATCGGATTGCGAAGGGACGTCGCTGTCGATCCCCGAACGCTGTGGAAAAAGATTGATATGACCCCGGGAAAAATGGAGGAACTCCTCTGGTACATGAAAGCAAGGATATCCCAACTGGGGATAAGCCTCTATCTCTACGGTTTTGAATTGCTGACCCCCGACGGTAAATCTATAGGGGTGTGGTATTCAATCCCTACGGCCAGGACGATGCTGCGCGTCAATGAAGACAAAACCGTATGGATTGAAACACCCGACCTCGAAACCTATGAAAAACTGGAACCCAGAGAAAAAGATAGCTGAAAATCCTTGCAGGCACGTCAGAAATGCTCGAAAAAGCGGACCGCGTCCTTCAGCTCGGCGAAGCGGTAGATGATGTAGTCGGGCTCGACTCCCTCCATCTGCCGTCGACCCTGGTTCGATACGAAGAATACGGTTTTCATGCCTAACTGTCCGGCCCCGAATATATCGCGGTAGATGTCGTTTCCGACGAACAGTACGTCGCCCGGATCAGCCCCGATCCGATCCAGCGCGGCCTGAAAGAGCCTCGGGTCCGGTTTGCGGAAGCCGTAGTCGCTGGAGATGATGATCGGATCGAAGTAGTTCTCAATGCCCGTCGCCTTCATTTCTGGCAGCGCCCAGACGCTCTGACCATCGGAAACCACGGCCAGCGAATAGAGCGTCCTGAGGTCATCCAAAACGGCCTTCACGTCGGGGTACAGCTCCAGCCGGTGGCGGGAGATGCCCCGGTACATCTCGGCCAAAAATTCGGACAGGGCCCGCAGACGGTAACGATCGGGGATCCGGGCGGGATCCAGGTTCCGTTTCAGAAACTCCTCCCATAGAGCCACGACGTCAAACTCGGGATATTTCTCCGCCCGGGCTTCTATCTGTTCCTGCATGATCCGGTAGTAGTGCTCCCGGAGCTCGTTCCGATGCAGGTGGATACCCTGATAGGTCAAAAAATGGCTCAGTGCCCGATAGATTTCGTCCATACCCTCGTCGGTATGGATGTCTATCAGCGTCCCGTTGATGTCGAAAATGATGCCCCTGATATTCATGCAATTGCCCTCAGGTTTGTTTTGGCCTCTTCAAGCAGGCTGCGGCGGTATTGACAGTCAATCCAGGAATTGCGCGCGATGCGCAAAAGCGTAATGCCCAGATAAAACGGAATCCGCCTTGTGATGGAACAAAAGGCAGCCTCCCTGTCCGGAAAATGACCGCAATACTCCCAGAGAAAATGGCCGATGAACGGCTCGGCCGACCATGGGCTCGCTGTAGCCCGCAGAAAGTAATGCTTGAGCTCTCCGGTCAGGCGGCCCAGATCAAAGACACGGTCTGCCCATGTCATACGCTCCAGATCGAAGACCATGATTTCCCTGCCCCGACCCAGCTTGAAGTTCGACGGCGTTGCATCGCCATGAACGATCACGCGGCGATCTTCCCACATGCAGCTTCGGTCCCGCCAGATTTCACGCAGGCGGTAGAGCTCCTCGGCCTCGCTTCGCGCCATTCCCCGCTTTTGGACCAGCGCTTCGATCAGCCGCCCCGTATATTCGTAAGGTTCCGCAAAATCGACCGTCCACTCGCCGGCGGTGCGGTTGTGCAGAGCAGCCAGGAAATCCGCCAGAGCCGAGAGCTTTCTGAAAAGCCTGTCGCGGCGGTTCTGGCGGATTGCCTGATCGATGATTTCCCCTAAGGACTGCCCGTCGAAGTGCTCGACGACCAGGGCGTGATGCAGCCACGGGTTATAGCCGAGCGGCCGGGCTATCCGGTAAGGCCAGACGTTCAGACCCAGGTTGTGGAGATGGATCAGGTTTTGATACTCCGTTTCGGTCGGGGGCAGGGCCGCTCCCGGGGCGATGCGGCGGCCCGGAGGAAAGAATTTGCCGACAACCCGGAAAGCACCTCCGAGTTCTTCATAGAGATACACGTCACGGGAAAAGGTGAACCGAAAGACCCTGAACCCTTCGGGAGTCTTATGAATGCCGAGCTGGGGCGCAATATCGAAACGCAAATATCCGTTCAGCGGATCGTCCGGCGGGAGGTGCCCGAGATAGTTTACATGCATCCCCGAACCATTGCCTTCCGCCATGCAACCTCCTAAAGAACCTGATATTTCATCCAGTTGTTTTGCAATGAGAGCCTTGCAGAACCATCCAGAATGGTTTCATGCGCGCTCAGAAAAACTCTTCGCCTGAAAAACCTTCAAAGCGCGCTTGATGAAACCATTTTTTGTGATTTTTCCAAAGCCCTCGCGGTTTTAAAACAAAAGACGTTAGATATAATAAATACGGATCCTGTTTAATCGGAAATTCCGGTCAGAAAAAACGGACGCCAATTAAGCTAAAGAAGTTCGGGAAGCTTCTCGATCGCCTGCTTGAGGAATTCTGGTTTTGGCCCGCCAGCCTGCGCCATGTCGGGACGGCCGCCTCCCCTGCCGCCGACGACGGGCGCGATCTTGGCGATGATCTTTCCCGCATGGTAGCGATCAACAAGATCCTTCGTTACGATGCAAAGAAGCATCGCCTTGTCTTCCGCGCGGCTTCCAAGGAGAATCACGCCGGAACGGATCCGATCCCGCAGTTTGTCTCCGAAGTCCCGGAGATCTTTCGCGCCGGCCGCCTCTACGACTGCCGAAAGCACGTTGATCCCGTTTATCTGCCGGACTTGTTCGCTCAAATCCCCGGAATCCTTCGCCGCAATTTTTGCTTTCAGCGAGTCGATCTCCCTTTCCAGATCGCGCTGATCCTTAAGCAGTCTCTCTATTTTTTCGCTCGTTTCAAACAGACCACACTTCAAAAGGATAGACGAGCTCCGGAGCTCATCTTCGATCCGCCCCACGTAATCGACGGCCCCCCGCCCGGTTGTCGCTTCAATACGCCGCACGCCAGCAGCAACGGAGGATTCGTGGATAATCTTGAAAAAACCGATGTTCCCGGTTCTTTGGACATGCGTCCCGCCGCAGAGCTCCCGGCTGAATGCACCCATCGCAACGACGCGTACCATATCTGTGTACTTTTCATCGAAGACCGCCGTTGCGCCGGTCTTTATTGCATCAGCCAGAGGGAGCACCCTTGTTTCGAGCGGGACATTCGCCCGGATCATCGCGTTGACGCGCCCTTCGACGCGGTTGAGATCATCAGCGGAAATCCGCGAAAAATGCGTGAAATCGAAGCGAAGACGCTCCGGGCCGACCAGCGATCCGGACTGTTTTACATGGTCTCCGAGAACCTCTCTCAGCGCCGCCTGAAGCAAATGCGTTGCGGAATGGTTGGCCTCGGTCGCCCGCCTCTTTTCTTCGTCGACCTGAAGCAGAGCCCGGTCTCCCTTTTTGATGATCCCGCTGACAATCCGTCCCCTGTGGACAATCAGGTTGTCGAGCGGTCTTTGCGTATCCGTTACGCTGAACTCGAACGAATCCCCGCTGATTGTCCCGGTGTCGCCGACCTGGCCGCCGATCTCGCCGTAGAAAGGGGTGCGGGGAAAAACAAGCTCTGCCTCCGCCCCGGCGAGGGCCTCCTCGACGATCTTTCCGCTGATGAGAATAGCCGCGACGGATGATTCATCTTTTGTGTTTCCTTCGTAGCCGGTAAATGCCGTTGAGATTCCGCCGAGCGTCAATTGATGATAGACTTCGGAAACGGCCTCCTCGCCGCTTCCTTTCCACGACCGGCGGGCCTTCTCCTTCTGGATTTCCATTTCCCTTTGGAAGCCCTCCATGTCGAGCGAAAGACCGTCTGCCGCGACGATATCCCCGGTCAAATCAACGGGGAAGCCGTATGTATCGTAAAGCTTGAAGACAATATCCCCCGGAACGGTCTTTTTTCCGGCTGCCTTGAGCAACGCCGTTTCGTCCCGGAGAATTTTCAGGCCTGTATCAAGCGTCTCGATAAAACGGCGCTCCTCGCTCTCAACAACCTTTTTGATATAGGCCTCCTTTTCGAGCAAATCGGGATAGGCCTCCTTCATTTCTTCGACAACAACGCCGCAGACCTCGTGCAAAAACGGACGGTTCATGCCGATGAGCTTTCCGTGACGCGCCGCGCGGCGCAGTATCCTTCTTAAGACATAACCCCTCCCCTCATTGCTCGGAAGCACGCCGTCGCCGATCAAGAACGTAACGGCCCGGCTGTGATCGGCTATGACGCGAAACGACACATCGCTTTCAGGATTATTGCCGTAAGGCCTCTGGCTGATCTTTGTAATGAAGCGGATGAGGCCGGAAAAGAGATCGGAGTCGTAGTTGCTCGTCACACCCTGCGCGACCGCCGCGAGGCGTTCAAGACCCATGCCTGTGTCAATGTTCTTCCGCGGCAGTTCCGTCAGTCTCCCGGACTCGTCGCGGTCGAACTGCGTAAAGACGAGGTTCCACAGCTCGAGGTGCCTGTCGCAGTCGCAGTAAATGTCACATTCTGGTCTGCCGCACCCGACTCCTTCACCCTGGTCATAGATGATCTCCGAGCACGGGCCGCACGGGCCGGTTTCTCCCATCGTCCAGAAATTGGTCTTTTCGCCCATCCGTACGATCCGTGCCTCGGGGACGCCAACCTCATCGCGCCAGATCCGGAAGGCTTCGTCGTCATCCTGATAGATCGTTATCCAGAGTCGTTCTTTGTCCAGGCCGATGACGTCCGTCAGGTATTCCCATGCCCACGCAATCGCCTCTTTTTTGAAGTAGTCCCCGAACGAAAAATTGCCGAGCATTTCGAAAAAGGTGTGGTGGCGCGCCGTCACGCCGACGTTTTCCAGATCGTTGTGCTTGCCGCCCGCCCGCACGCATTTCTGCGAGGTCGCGGCCCTGCTGTAGGGCCTGTCCTCAAGCCCGAGAAAGCTGTTCTTGAACTGCACCATCCCCGCGTTTGTGAAAAGCAACGTCGGGTCTTCCTTGGGAACAAGCGGGGAGGAGCTTACTATCGTGTGGCCTTTTCTCCTGAAAAAATCCAAAAAACTCGCCCTTATTTCACTGCCCGTCATCGTCATGAAATAGCTTCTTCCTCCTCGTTGATCGTCTTTCTGATCAGCGCAAGCGAAAACCCTCTGCTGAGCAGATTTCTGATCAGTCTCGCCTTTTGCCTTTCATCGGACAAAAGGGTCTCGTTTGCGCGGCGCCTCTTTTCGATCAGTTTCCTGATCCTGTCCATCTCGTCGATTTCGCTGTCGATTTGAATGATCGTACCTTGCAGAATCTCCGAAGATACCCCCCTTTCCTTCAGATCCGCTGATATCTTCAAATCCCCGAAAAGTCTGTTTAGCGCCAGAGAGCGGGCCCTCTGTTTTGCGAATACCTCGTCGTTGAGGTATCCGAGCCTGAAACATTTATCCACCACGTCATCCACGATATCCTTGGAAAAAGGAACGGCGGTGAGTTTTGCGCGTAATTCCTTTTCGCTGTGCGCCCTGCGGGTTAACAGCCTGAATGCCTTTGCCTCGGCTTTGATCCGTTCGCTCTTTTGGGTCATCTATCTATCAATGCTGTCGAAACAACGCCGGCCTCGAGAAGACAAGCCAAAAAAAACGCCGCGCGGGTAATTCGGTCCTCTTTTTTTCGTCAAGCCTTCTGAGGCGCATCCGCAGGTTTCAAGATCCCGAACCTTTCGCGGACCTCGGCCTCGATCTGTGCGAGGAGTTCCTGCTTTTCCTTCAAAACAAGGCGGGTATTGTCCCTCCCCTGGCCAAGCCTTTCCCCTTTATAAGAATACCAGGCACCGCTCTTTTCGATGATTCCCTTATCGGCGGCCAGATCAATCAAATCCCCCTCTTTTGAGATCCCCTCACCGAAGATGATGTCGAATTCCGTTTCGCGGAACGGAGGAGCAACCTTGTTCTTCACGACCTTGACGCGGGTGCGGAAACCGATGACGTCCTGGCCGGCCTTGATCGCATTGACCTTTCTTATGTCAAGGCGCATCGTCGCATAGAACTTGAGGGCGTTGCCGCCGGTCGTCGTCTCGGGGTTGCCGAAAAACACACCGATCTTCATCCGAAGCTGATTGATGAAGATGACCGTTGTCTTCGACTTGCTGATGCTGCCGGTCAATTTCCTCAACGCCTGCGACATAAGCCTTGCCTGCAGCCCCATCTGGGCGTCTCCCATTTCCCCTTCAATCTCGGCCTTTGGAACGAGGGCGGCAACCGAATCGACAACGAGGACATCAAGGGCACCGCTGCGGACGAGCGTTTCGCATATCTCAAGGGCCTGTTCCCCCGTGTCGGGTTGGGAGATCAGCAAATCGTCGGTGTTAACGCCGATCTTGCGCGCGTAGGCGACATCGAGGGCGTGTTCGGCGTCGATGAATGCCGCCATGCCTCCGAGTTTCTGCGCCTCGGCGATGATATGCAGTGCCAGGGTTGTTTTCCCCCCCGACTCGGGGCCGAAAATCTCGACGATCCTGCCCCGCGGCACGCCGCCGGTGCCGAGCGCGATATCAAGGCTTATCGAACCCGTAGAGATCGCCGGGATGTCGGAAATAACCTCGGCGCCCCCGAGTCTCATAATCGCGCCCTTTCCAAACTGCTTCTCAATCTGGTTTATCGCAAGATCGACCGCTTTTTCCCGTTCCGTATCCGCTGCCATAGACGCCTCCTTAATTTTTTCTCCCGGTTATTGGTCTCGATTCATCCGGCTTCTTTTTCAATTTCCGATCCATGAATTATTCTGTCACTGCGCGAAAGGTTTTTGCAAGCAAAAATCCACCGGCCCTTCCTTTTGGGTTCGGCATTATTTTCCTGCCGTGAACGGCGAAACGGCAAGTTTCGTATAAACTGCCCCGTGCGGGGTGAGATTACTTTGAAAGAGGCAGAGCTCCTTGGCTACAAAACGCCCGGCCGTGTAGAAATCCCCTCTCCCCAATTCCTTTTGCAGCATGGTCGCATCCCTTAGGGACCGGATGCGCCCCAGCGTAAGATGCGGATGGAACGGACGGTTTTCCGCGGGGAAACCGATTTCGGCAAGGAGACCCTCGAGTCTTTTCTGCAGCAACACCAGCCTGTCCGTATCCCCTGTTATGTCAAGAAAAACGACCCGCGGCCGCCTGATATCCGGAAATACACCCAGGCCGGAGACCGAAAAGCCGAGAGGACCGACCGATGCCGCCGCCTTGGATGCCGCTGTAACGATATCCGGAATGCCTTTTTCGAAAACATCCCCGAGAAATTTCAGCGTCAGGTGTATGCCGTCTGTTTTGACCCAGCGGATATCCATGCCCTTTAAAAGCCTCCGGAGGCGATTCTGGATGTCCAGAATGTTGCGAAGGACCTCGTCCGGGGGTTCTATCGCAAGAAACGCCCGAATCGTCGTTGCGTCAACCTGCATCACTCAATCTCCCCCTTCAGATAACGCCACAACATCAAAAGGGCGGCCTGCGACGCCGCGATTTTGTTCCAGCGCCTGTTCCAGCGGAACGTGTAATGGCTGCAGAAGGTTTTCTCCCGAGCGGCAAGCGCGATATAGGTTGTTCCGAGGGGTTTTTCGTCCGAGCCGCCCGACGGCCCGGCGATCCCGGTCACGGAAAGCCCCAGATCGGTTTTGGACATCTCGCGGATTCCTTCAGCCATCAAACGGGCCGTTTCCTCGCTGACCGCCCCATGCTCTGCTATTACGTTATCCGGAACGTTCAGGAGCGCCTTTTTGGCTTCGTTACTGTAGGAAACGACTCCCCGTTCGAAATATTCGGAACTCCCGGGAATATCGGTCAGCGAATCCGCGATGAGCCCCCCGGTGCATGATTCGGCCGTCGAGACACTGAGGCTTCTTTCTATCAGCAGCCGCGCGATATTTCCGGCAAGCGATTCGTCGTCCTTAGCGAAGATGTACCTCCCGAGTCTCATTTCCACTATCTTGCACGCCTCGGCAAACAACGTCTGCGCCTTTTCTTCGGAGGCTTCCCGCACTGTTATGACGAGGTGGTTTTCCGGGAAATGGGGGTAGAACCCGACGCCGATACCTCTCTCACCCAGATGATCAGCCGACAGGGCCTCGTCCACCGCCGACTCGGCAATTCCGAAGAGCCTGAACGTGCGGGATTTTACATGAAGCGCGGCATCGGGGAACGCCTCCCGGATGATCGGGATCACGCCGTCAAGTGTCAGCTTTTCGGCCTCTCTCGGAACGCCGGGGATGACCATCACGACCTTTTTGCCTTTATACACGGCAAATCCTGCTGCTGTCCCGAGCGGATTTTCTATGATTTTTGCCCCCTTCGGAAAGAGCGCCTGCTTCGCGTTGTTTTCGGTCCAGGGCAGGCCGCGCTTCGCAAAAAGATCCTTGATGCGGGCCAGGACCGCCTCATCCCTTAAGAGTTCAAGGCCGAAGGCCTTTGCGACGGCTTCGGTTGTGATATCGTCGGCCGTCGGGCCGAGACCGCCCGTGATGATCAACGCCTCGACGTGCGAGAGCAGGTAAGCAAGCGCATCATGAATATCGTCATAATTGTCCCCGACCGACATCATCCGGGTCACTATCCAGCCCTGCCGATGCATCGCACGGGCGATCATCGCCGAGTTTGTGTCCTGTATCCTTCCGCCTGTTATCTCGTTCCCGATCGTCAGTATCCCTATGTTCATAAGAGGCCTTCCAGAAAAACTTTTGCCCAACCGCTAAAAAATGCCGCTTACTATACGTTGAACCAATGGATTAGTATCTGTAAAACGATGTTTCCGTACACCCCCGCCGCACAATCGTCCGCGACGATGCCGCATCCCCCGGGGAGCCTGTCCTGAAAGAGCCGGGCGGGAAAAGGTTTGATGATATCGAAGAGCCTGAATAACACAAACCCTACGGCCGCATGGACAACTGTCGGGGTTACCATAAACAACGTCCACTGGAGGCCGGTGATTTCGTCAATGACGATGCACTGCGCGTCTTTTCGACCGTAGATTCGCTCCGCCTGATCCGAGACATGCCAGGAAAAGGCCGTTAACGCAAGCACCGTAAGCAGCCACAGCGGCCACGAAAAGAGCGAAAACGCAAGATACAGCGGAATACCGACCAGCGTTCCCGCAGTCCCCGGCGCGACAGGGACAAGCCCGCATCCGAGGCCGGTCGCAAAAAACTTGATGAATTTTTCGTTCAATGGCTTTCCTCTAATGTAGTCGCTTTTATCTTCTTTTGCCCGTTTGTGTCAATCACGAGTTGAAGACCGTTGCACGACTGCGCAAAAATGCCGCCTGAAGCGCAAATTTATTGGTTTTTCTTCGATACCCCGCCGTCTCGCCGATGATTTTCCTTGAATCATCCGTAATTCATGGTATCCTTCAGCAAAAAAAATTGAGCGGCGAAGGAAGATCCTGATTTGATGGACATTATCCGTGGAATAAATGAAATACCCGGCCGGCTTCAGCGGGCTTTTGTAACGATCGGCAACTTCGACGGGATTCACCTCGGACATCGTTACATCTTTACAAAGATGATCGACGAGGCCAGGCAAGTTGGGTGCAAAACGATCGTTATCAGCTTTGATCCGCACCCGAAGATGGTTCTTCATCCCGACAGGCGCCCGTTCTATCTTATTTCGACGCAGGAAGAAAAGATCGGCATGCTGGCAGGAATCGGAATCGACGCGTATCTGATTCTGCCTTTCTCGCTCGAATACGCCCAAACGACGGCAGAGGAATTCATAGAGGATTTGCTCTGGAAACGGTTGCGGATCAGAAAGATCATCATCGGGCATGACTACACGTTCGGCCGTGGCAGGCAGGGAAATGAAGCCCTCCTCACCCGGAAAGGAAAAAAGCTCGGATTTGACGTCGAGGCAATGAACGCCTTCCGAATCAACAACAAAATTGTCAGCAGCACGAAAATACGGGAGGCGATTCTGAAAGGCGATGTCGATTTCGCCGCGGCGCTGCTCGGCCGGCCGTACAACATCTCCGGCCTCGTCGTCCCCGGTGATAAACGCGGCATCGAGCTCGGATTCCCGACGGCGAACGTCGAGGCCAACAAGGAACTGCTGCCGGCGCGGGGGGTTTACGCGGTCCGCTGCATCTTAAAAGAAAAGATTCTGAACGGCGTTTTGAATATCGGATACAAGCCGACGTTTTCCGGGGGCCGGCTTACGATAGAAGTGCATATCCTCGATTTCGACGCGGGTATTTACGGAGAATTCCTTGATGTCCTGTTTATCCAGAGGCTGCGCGACGAGATCAAATTCGCCGGCCC
>DYLD01000083.1 GCA_020722315.1 Syntrophus aciditrophicus | reverse complement strand
GGATGCTTCGCGATTGAACTGCCGCTTGAACGAGCAAGAGGGCCTCAGTACCGCACACTTGCCCTGGCGTGCAAGCGCCAGGGAGATTCATCTTGCGAGGGGCGAGATAAATCTCGCGGTACGGATAACGCCCGAAACGGCCTCCTGGCGGCGGAACTAGCCAAGGAGGTCGAGGGCATGCGCGGCGTGGTCAACCGCATCGAAGCGCCTGGCGCATCATGTTGAAAAGGTATTCAGGCTAACCACATTCTCCTTTGCAACCCGGGACCAGGGCTAACTGGTCCCGGGTTTGCGTGAGATCAAGTTGTCTTATCGTACAAAGACAGAATATCTTGGGCGGCATGATCGTCTGTAATCAGGACATTGACAAACTTCCCGCGCAATGCGCCCAGGATCGCCGGGCTTTTGCGCCGGTCTCCTGCCACGCCAATGATCGTCTTCGTCTTCGACAAGGTATCTAAATCCACCCCGATTGCGCGGCGATTGATTGGAATGTCGAGGCACTTTCCAGACGATGAATAATATTGAGCGCAAATATCACCAACAGCCCCGGCTGCACAAATTTCATTTAACTCAGAATCAGTGAGGTATCCAGCGCGCAAAAGACTATTCAATTCTGAATGTGTCGAGCCAATACCAACCAAAGCAACGCTGGCCTGTTGGGCGCGCATCAAAGTTTCTCGAATATTTCGTTGCTGAAGCAGGGAATCCCGCACCGTCTGGTTCTCGACAATAAGCGGCGCATGCAAATAGTGACATGTACAACCCAATCGTTCCGCCAGGAGTTGCGCAAGCATCGGGCCATCTGTTGGCGTCTTCTCCGATCCTGTTGCTCCAATCAATTGCACGACCTCAGTCCCTGCCAATCGGCGTTCAGGCAATTGGCGAATCATCTGGTACAAAGCCGTCCCCCAAGAAATGCCGATTACCATCTCTTCACTCAAAATACCATTCAGGTATTGGGCTGCCAATTTACCCAGACCTTCAAGCATCTCATCATACGTTCGCTCCTCCCTCACCATTACACGGGCAGCCTTCAACCCAAAGGTCGAAATCAATTCCTGCTCAAGACTGCGGGATGTCCACGGATATTGGACAGTAATCTCAATGATGCCCCGATCATGCGCTTCGGCGATAAGCCGCGAAACGCCCGAACGAGTAATGCCTAAAATATCGGCAATATCTTGCTGTGACTTGTGCTGATCGTAGTACAGCGATGCAATGCGAGCCAGGTAAGCCAGGCGAGTATCATTATCCGACATAAAAATTATCCTTTCATTGGAGATCCCTTTACGAAGACTGTGTAATGTGCGCTTATGCCTGCTTCACATTGTTCGTATCAAATGCAAACTCATTTTGTAATCAACGCAATTATACATCTCACTTACGTTCTGGTAAAGTGTAAATTTCTTTCATGTTTATGTTGACAAAATTGACAATAAGATATAGAATTATGTGAAACGGTTACAATCAACAAAGGAGAGAAAATACCATGTTTGAGCACACAAGTTGGGGCAAATTGAGCCGCTTGCGCCGCATTGTTGCCAACGATGGACGGTCGCTCATGCTGGCGATTGATCATGGATACTTTATGGGACCTACACACGGAATGGAGAGACCTGCTGAAGCGATTGCGGATCTGGTTCCCCACATTGATTCGCTGATGCTCAGCCCGGGAATCCTGACAAGTTGTGTTGATCCAGCATTCAAAGGTGGTATTGTGTTACGAGCATCGGGGGGCAACTCTATCCTGGAAGACGACATCGACAACGAAGGGTTGATCCTTTCAGCCCGTGAGGCAAACCGCCTGAATGCATCGGCAATTGCCGTGTCAATTTACATAGGCGCCGACCACCAGCACCAATCCCTGCTTAATCTTGCGAATGCCATCAACGAAGCAGCGCAATTTGACCTGCCGGTCCTGGCTGTGACCGCCGTAGGAAAAAAATTGAAAGACAAGAAAGAAAAGCGCTATCTGTCCCTGTCATCACGCATTGCCGCGGAATATGGGGCTGACATTGTAAAAACCTACTATTGCGAAGGCTTCGAAGAAGTTGTGGCAAAAACGCCTGCACCCATTGTCGTTGCTGGCGGCCCAAAACTCGATACCTACCATGACGTGCTTGAGTTGTGTTACAACTCGATCCAGGCTGGAGCGATTGGGGTGGATATGGGGCGCAATATCTGGCAGAGTGATTATCCATCTGCCATTATCCAAGGCGTCAAGGGCGTGCTCCATGAGAATTTGACCGTAAAGGAAGCCCTGGAATTGGTAGACGGACTGATCGGGGACGCTACCCGACGCAAAAGTAAATTCGAAGTCACCGAGGAAGATATCAAGACCAGCGCAATTCATTAGTAACTGATGTTACGCAGGTTTCTCGTACCGCAACATTCATGTTGCCTTTGCTGGCGAGATGAATCTCGCGGTACTGCGTAAGGTGAGTCATTAATAGATAATATCCCCACCGGCTTTCGTCTCTCCCACACTCGCGCAACCGGAGTCTACATGAGCAATGAAAACGAGAGAATTGCTTTTTTAGCGAAAATTGCTTCCCTGTATTACGAACAAGGTAAGACTGAACAAACTATTGCAGAGGAGCTCGCAATTCCGCTGACGGATGTTTCTAACATCTTGGTCGAGGCGCGCGAGAAAGGCGTGGTGTCAGTTGCTGTCCGGCCTCCCTGGCGCACGAAACCGGAACTCGAGCAGCAACTCAAAGAGAAATTCAATTTGAAAGCCGTGCGGGTGCTGGCACGTGAGAACAGATCGGACGAAGAGATGCTTGAAGGTCTGGGAATTCTGGCATCTCAATATCTCAACGATCTGCTCAAACCCGACTCCATTATCGGTATATCCTGGGGGTCGGCGCTCTACCACATGATTCGAGCCATGCGTCCGGCCAGCCTTCCCAATGCAGAGGTCGTACAATTGATTGGGGCAATGGGGACAGAAAACATAACCACTGACGGCCCCATGCTGGCGCAATTATTGTCCAACCGCCTGGGCTGCCGCTGCCGGTATCTCCACGCGCCGCTTATCATTGAAGATGAGAGAGGGCGGAATGCTTTATTGCAAGAGCGTTCAATTCGAGAGACGCTTCTGCGCGCTGAAAAAGTCCATGTTGCCCTGGTGGGAATCGGTTCTACCGAGCCTGAACTGTATAGTCTGTTGAGAGCCGGTTATGTCGAGAAAGAAGAGCTGGACGAAATTCGCGCTGCCGGTGCAGTGGGTGATGTTTGTGCACAACACTATTCCGCTTCTGGCGAGTGGTTGGATATCGAAATCAACCGGCGCGTCATCGGCATTACACTGGATACCTTATCGAAAGTCGAGACCGTCATCGGTGTAGCCGGCGGCGCGAAAAAAGCCACTACCATATTGGCAGCCTTACGCGGTCAATATGTCAATGTGATCATCACCGATGATCAGGCTGCCCAAGAGATACTTGCCCTCGAAAAGAGCCGAGCGGAAACAAAGGTCATCGAACGTACCCCCCCTCCTGTTACGGCTCCATTGCTGGCCTCTCTCAAAGGCGTTTGGAAAGTGTTCGATGGAGTGCCAGTTTTACGCGGCGTAAATGTCGATCTTAGAGTCGGAGAGATTCATGCGTTGCTAGGGGGGAATGGGTCTGGGAAATCCACGTTGATGAAGATCTTGTCAGGCGTATACACTGCCGAGGCGGGCGCCATCGAGCTGGAAAAAAGGCCTATCGAAATCAACGGACCGGCGCACGCGCACCAGTTAGGCATATATCTCGTCCCACAAGAACCCAAGATTTTTCCACACCTGACCGTTCAGGAGAATATCCTGCTGGGGTTCGACTCGAATTCGGTCGAGACGCTTGGATACATCGAACAACTGGCCGAGGAACTGGGTTTCGACGCTTCGCTCTCTGCGCTGGCCGGCTCCCTATCTATTGCGAATCAGCAAATTTTGGAAATCATCCGGGGTCTATTGCGCAACGCCAAAGTTCTTATCTTTGACGAACCGACTTCTGCATTAACCTTTCGGGAAGTGGACGCCTTGTTTGCGCGTATGCGCAAATTAGTTGTGCGCGGCATCGGCATCTTTTTCATATCACATCGGCTAAATGAAATTCTTGCGATTTCAGATCGCATCAGCGTTTTGCGCGACGGCAATATTGTTTTGAACGCGCCAACCGAGTCAGTCACTTCGCGCGACCTTATCCATGCCATGCTGCCGGAAGATGTTTCAGGAAAGCCTGAGGCCAGTTCGCCAGAAAAAAGCCACAAGCCCGCCAAACTGGGTGACATTGTTTTGGAAGTAAAAGAATTGAATGGCGAGGCCTTTCATCACGTCAGCTTCACAGTGCGCGCCGGGGAGGTGGTGGGACTGGCTGGGTTGGTAGGCGCCGGTCGTACCGAACTGGCACACGCCATTCTTGGGATCGATCGATATGTACATGGCGAAGTCGTGATCAACGGCAACGCAGTCGCACAACGCAGTCCGCAGCGTTGCCAGGAACTTGGTCTTGTGTATGTGCCCGAAGACCGCCATGCGCATGGGATTTTCCTCGACCTGCCGTTCATGTACACCATCACTGCTTCCTGCTTGCGGCAATTGACCACCCCCCTGCTTTCGCCCCGCAAAGAAACGGAAATATCACAACACTATATCAGGCAGTTGGGAATCCGGTCTTCTGGCCTGTTGCAAATGGCCCGGACACTTTCGGGCGGGAATCAACAAAAGACCGTCCTGGCAAAAAGTCTTGCGCTCAAGCCGCGCGTGATTTTGTTAGACGAGCCAACGCGAGGCGTAGACGCCAAAGCGCGTCAAGACATCTACGATTTGATTGCCTCTTTAAAAGAGCAAGGGGTAGGCATCCTACTCATCTCCTCCGACCTGGATGAGATTACCCAACTCAGTGACCGGGTCCTGATCATGTTCCACGGCAAGGTTGTAGAGGAACTGACCCATTCTGATTGTAATATCAAGCGCATCACTGAGGCCTCCTTTGGCATGAAAGAGGAAAAATGAAATTGAGACGTTTGCTGCAAAGCCGCGAACTTGTCGTAGCCCTCATCTTGCTTGGGATCATCCTGTTGATTGGCTTCATCAATCCCAGTTTCCTCAAACCTGATTCTTTACTGGCTGTTCTCAATAGCAGTCTGATCCTGATGTTGATTTCAATTGGAGAAATGTTTGTTTTATTGACGCGCGGCATTGACGTATCCGTTGGAGCCATTACAGGGTTGAGCGCTGTCATTCTTGGCACTGCGCTAAATGCAAATGTCCCAATTCCAATGGCAATTACGCTGGCCTTGCTGGTTGGCCTGGCAGGCGGTTTGGTGAATGCAATTGGAATTATCTATTTCAAAGTTCCTCCCATCATCATGACCCTGGGTACCCTGGGCATTTACCGCGGCACCATGTTGATCATTACTGAGGGAAGTTGGATTGAACGAATCCCTCAAGCCTACAAATCGCTGGCAAGCTCGTCTTTTGGGGGGATCAAACTATTCATCTGGATTACGCTCATCATCGTAATCACCGTTACCGTGTTGACACGCCGGTTGAAACAAGCGCGATACTTTTATGCGGTGGGCGACAACGAAGAAGGCGCCTATTTATTGGGAATACCAGTCAAACTGACAAAGTTTTTGGCCTATAGCCTGGCAGGGCTGTTCGCTGGGGCGGCAGCGGTCGTCTTCGTTGCCCAAATCGGCGTTGTACCGATGCAAACAGGTTCGGGCCAGGAACTGCGGGCGATTGCCGCCAATGTGTTGGGCGGGGTAAACCTGGCAGGCGGGGTGGGTTCGCCTGTCTCGGCATTGGTGGGCGCAATTTTCCTCAACGTCATTGACAGCATGTTGATATTCTTGAAAGTCCCCGGCTATTGGAACGACGCAGTTGCTGGCGCGATCTTATTGGTGGTCGTGCTGATTGATTATCGAATCCGGCAGACACTCACCGTCCGGCAGCGCCAGGAACGATTGCAGGCAAAGACGATTGCGGAAAGAACACCGAGGAGCCTGGTCGTAAAGGAGATCGAATGAATATTCTGAAATGGTTCCGTTCCTGGGAAGCGGCCCTGGTTGGTATGCTCGTGGCGGAAATTTTTGTCATTGGTTCCATTGCGCCCTCGTTTTTGAATTTGGAAAACCTCCTTTTTTCCACCAGCGATTTCATGCACATCATGTTGGCTGCCCTACCGTTGACCTTCGTCATAATCACCGGAGGCATTGACGTTTCCGTAGTCTCCATCATGGGTCTTTCATCCATTACGCTGGGTTTGAGTTGGGTGATGGGGGTAGATATTTACGCCGCAATGGGTATTGCCCTGCTCGTTGGCACAGCAGCCGGATTACTGAATGGTTTATTGGTGGCCAACACGGATATCCCGCCCCTGGTGATTACGCTGGGAACTTTGTTCATGTACAGGGGGATTGCTACTGGCCTGCCCGGAGTGCTTGAGATTCTCGGTTTCAAAGCCTATGGCGCCGCCGGCTTCTCGGCCTACATGTACGAGGGAATTACCGGCTTGCCCGGCAAATTCACCGAGCTTGCGCACGGTTCGATTGGCTGGGTGCCATACCCCCTGATTCTCGTTTTGCTGTTTGCCATCTTCCTGGCGTTGATCCTCCAGCGCACTCCCTTTGGGCGATCGCTATATTTGATTGGCGTGAACGCAGATGCGGCCCGCTTCAGCGGCATCCCCGTAAAGCGAACCATTGTCCTGGCATATATCACGAGCGGTATCGGAGCCTCCCTGGCTGGCATCATGCTGGCATCCTACTTTACTTCATCGCGGTCGGATTTGGGAAGCGAGGCGTTGCTGCCTACCATTACCGCTGTGGTGCTTGGCGGTACGAGCATCCTTGGCGGCAGCGGAACGGTAATCGGGACATTGTTGGCGAGTTTATTCGTCGGATTCCTCAAGCAAGGATTGATGGCGATGGGGGTTACCAGCGATATCGTCCCTGTGGGGATCGGCAGTTTGCTGGTTCTGGCATTGGTGTTCAAGATGGCGGTTGCAACTCTCAACCAGTACCGCATGAACCGTCATGCCTTGGGCGTCAAAGACACGATATGAAATGGAGGTGATTTTTCGACGTCATATAAACAGTACCTTTTTCCACATATCCGTATCCACATATCCTAGTTATTTCAGATTCAGAAGAGAGGAGATACACATGTCACACTTCATGCGCGTTTTGAAAACCAGCGTTATGGCGCTCCTTGTGTTCGGTTTGGCGCTGTCCGCTTGCGCACCTAAACCGGCTGCCACCGAAGCGCCGGCCGCCACCGAAGCGCCGGCCGCTAAAGAAGTCAGAATCGCCTTCATCCCCAAACTGACCGGCGTCGGTTTCTTCGAATCCGGCGGGGCGGGCGCAGTTGCGATGGGAGAGGAACTGGGGATTTCAGTAACCTATGATGGCCCCAGTGAAGCCAGCGTCAGCGGCCAGATCGAGTTCATCAACAACTTCACCAACCAGGGCTACGACGCCATTGCCATTTCGTCGCTTTCACCGGATGGTTTGTGCGAGTCTCTCAAACGAGCCATGGAAAAAGGCGTGAAAGTATTGACCTGGGACTCGGATGTCAGCCCGGAATGCCGTTCTTTCTACATCGACCAAGGCACACCCGAGCAACTGGGCCGACTACTGGTGACGATGGTGGCCGACCAGATGCCCGACGCCAAGACTGCCCCCAAGAAAGTGGCCTTCCATTACTCCAGCCCCACCGTGACCGACCAAAACCAGTGGGTCGCCGTTGCCAAAGAAATCATCGCCGAGGAATATCCGAACTGGGAGATCGTGGCCACTGAGTTCAGTTTCGAAGATGCCCAGAAACAAGTGCAGGTTCCGACTGATCTCTTCAATACCTATCCTGACCTTGACGCTGTCATCTGTCCGGATGCGAACGCCCTGCCTGGCACCGCCCAAGCTGCTGAGAACCTTGGCATCTCTGGCAAGGTGATCATCACCGGCTTCTCCACTCCCAACACGATGCGCCAGTACGTCAAGAGTGGCACAGTCAACCGCTTCGGCCTGTGGGACGTGGTGGTACAGGGCAAACTGTCGGTCTTCATTGCCAATGAATTGGTGCAAGGTAAGACTTTCAAAGTTGGCGACAAGATCGAAGTTCCTGGTATCGGCACCGTCGAAGTCTCCCCGAACTCCGTGCAAGGGTATGACTATGAAGCCGACAATAACGGCATCATCCTGCTGCCCGAACGCACCATCTTCACCATCGACAATATCGACAATTTCGACTTCTAGTCACTTCTAAATCGGTCCCCCTCCTGGGCGTCCAGGAGGGGGACCAGGGAGATGCCGATGAGACATATCCTTGCTTTAGATGCCGGCACCGGCAGCGGCCGCGCGGTCATTTTCGATGAAAATGGAAACCAAGTAGCGGCTGCAAGCCGTGAATGGTTCCACAAAAGCGACCCCCGTTATCCCGGCTCCATGGATTTCGACCTGAATGGGAACTGGGAATTATTGGTCGCTTGTATCCGTCAAGCCTGCGCCCAGGTCCCCAACCTCGACATTGCCGCCATCAGTACAACCAGCATGGGAGAAGCGTTCGTCGTCTATGACGAAAAAGGGGATGAAATATGGGCCTGCGCCAACGTAGATGCGCGTGCGATCGAACAAGTGCAGACCTTGAGAGCGGCGGACCCTGACCTGGAACATCGTCTCTACCTGCGTACCGGGCAAACGTTTGCCTTGGGCGCCGCCCCACGGCTTCTATGGATCAAACAACATGCTCCTGAACTGTACCAACGCGCCAGAAGCATTTCAATGTTGAACGATTGGATTGCGTATCGCCTGGGCGCTCCTATCGTTGTTGAGCCTTCCAACTCAGGCACAGCCGGGGTTTTTAACCTGTTTACCCGCACATGGGATATAGACCTTGCCGAAGAATGTGGAATAAACCCCGCTATATTCAGCGCGCCGGTTCATCAAAGTGGATCGATCATTGGAAGCGTCTCCCAAGCCGCCGCCGAACAAACCGGATTGCGGCCGGGTATTCCTATTGTAGTAGGAGGGCGCGATGCTCAGTTAGGCTCCATTGGCGTGGGAGCAGTGCTGCCCGGTCAAGCCGCTGTTTTTGGAGGCACTTTCTGGCAGCAAGAGGTCAACCTGGGTGAACCCATCTCTGATCCAAGCGGGCGAATCCGGATGGACTTCCATGCCGTCCCTGGCGTTTGGCAAGCCGAAACCATTGTTTTCTTCCCCGGATTTGCAGCGCGTTGGTTCCGGGATGCTATCTGCCCGGATATCAAAGCCCTGGCAGAACAAAATCACCGTGACCCTTATGAAATACTCGAAGAAATGGCGTCCAATGTGCCAGCCGGGTCAAATGGAATCATCCCAATTTTTTCTGATGCAATGAATTATAGCCACTGGCGACATGCAGCGCCTTCTTTCTTGAATTTGTCGGTAGACCCATCCGTCGCATCGCGCGCAGCCCTGTTCCGCTCCCTGGAAGAAAATGCGGCGATTGTTACGCTTGCCAACTTGCGCCGGATTTCCGAACTTACCCATAAATTCCCCTCTCATGTCATCTTTGCAAGCGGGGCTTCCAAAGGGCCATTATGGTGCCAGATTTTAGCGGACGTTCTCCAGATTCCGGTTCATACAAGAGTCGTCAAAGAAGCAACTGCCCTTGGCGCCGCCATCTGCGCCGGAGTGGGGATCGGGTTGTATTCCGGTTTTAGCGAAGCGGTTGGGCAGGTTGTCAGAGAAGAAAGGGTGTACCAACCCGATAGCCAAAAGGCAGCGGTTTATCAGGACCTCTACGAACGTTGGCTGGCTGCCTATCCAATCCAACTGGAACTGGCTGACCGCGGCGTCACCAGTCATTTGTGGTGCGCGCCTGGCGAATAAAAAGGAGACAACGTGGAAACATTACTCAAGGTACATGAAAGCGAAGAAAAATACCGTTTCGATAATATTTCTGGACCAAAATACTTACTGCGCGGTCCGCGTTCGGATTTTGGGATTGTGGTGTTGATGCCCGGCGAAGATTTCCCCACGCACTATCACCGGCAAATCGAAGAGAATTTCTTTACCCTGGAAGGCGAAGCAGAGATCTACATCAAGGATCAACATCTCCTGCTGAGGCCGGGGGAATTGTTACACATTCCTCCTCTTCACCCACATTATTTGATAAATCGAGGCGACATTCCATGGAAAGCCATCTTTGTCAAAGCGCCATACGATACCAAAGACAAAGTTAATTTGAATTGGGTGCCAGGCGATTCGTCCATGCCGGATGTCAGTTGAATGTGGCGCTCTCTTCAAGTGAGTTAAAAATCAGACATCCAATCCGGGACCGGAAGCGACTGGTCCCGGATTTGCTTTAAGACAAGAGGGATATTGACAATTTGCACTTTTGTAAAGACTCCTGTAGAAGAAAGGCGTAAGGAATGCCCCAAAAATAACTTACCTCAAATCGGTGCGGTGGATGGTATGGC
>DYLD01000324.1 GCA_020722315.1 Syntrophus aciditrophicus | reverse complement strand
CCAATACAGTCGGCTCTAGCCGACTTCCATGAACTAAGGCAGGGATTTATCCCGCTGAATACAGCCGGTTCAAAAAACGAGGCGGGTTGGAACCCATACCTCAAGAATTCTCTCTTATTAAGGACTTTGTAACTATTCAGCCCTCACCCTAACCCTCCCCCACCGGGGGAGGGAATAGCGCCGTTTTTATCGCGCATTTCTCCCCTCTCCCGCCGGGAGAGGGGGCAGGGGTGAGGGAAAAGGCGCAAATTTAACAGTGGCTGAACAGTTACAGGACTTTTTGAGAAATGTTTTTCCAACTTTAGGACATTTCTATTTTGCTCGGAATAGGGCATTTCTATCTTACCTTGCAACCTCCATAACGAGTATTGCACCTATAATAGACACTTCCAAAGGACACGGCTGCAATCGCGGTAGGAATGCCAGTTAATCAACAATCCCCGCACGAATTCCGGCGTGCAGCTTTCCTGCACCAGACTCTTCAGAGATACTCTCTTCCTCAACGTTTGAAGGCGAATACAGGTTTATTTCCTGGAGGAGCCAGGGGTGATTTCCCGCAAGAGCCCTAGCCGGGACTTTTGGGGCGGGCGAAAGGTTGATAGTGGCGGGTGAAGCCCTAGGGCCCGGTTAGAGCGAGGAAATTTCCTCGGCCTCCAGCACACAGACATAAGCGCTGTAGAAGGGGTAAGTCGCCGGCATCACAGGCTGGATTTTAAGGCGGTAGTGTTTCCCTGGAGTGAGTTCTACTCCCTCGGGGATAGCCACGATACGGTAAAAAGGTCCCGAGCGCGTCATGTCGGGCGTAAAAATCAAAGCCGGGGCTGGGAGGGGCTCTTCAATCGAGGCGTCATCCAGCACCAGCGGTTCGGGTGGAGAGGAGGGAGCGTGGCCATAGACGCCAACCTTTACCCCAGGAATGAAGCGCCAGGCGTCGTCGAGACGAAAGGCGTTGGGCTGCATGTTTCGATAGCGCTCGCGTTCCCCTTGGAGAAAGTCCAGGGCTTGACTGTACATATCCCGCTGGGCTGGGTCGCCGTTCTCCAGCCAGCCTTTGTATTGGGCGATTTCCAGGTCAATTGCCCGCTGAACCCCCTTCAGGCAGAGATACTGGAAGGGGTCGCTTGTGGGGGTGGGGCTTTGAGTAGAGGGGTGGAGGGATGACGGGGTCATCCTACAGGCGCCCAGCAACACCGTAAGGGTAAGGGTCAACAGAGTAAGCAAAGAAGCTTTGAAAAAAATCATGGGATACCTCCACAATTGGACTTTTGATGAAAAGGACAGGTTCTTCGTTATAAAGTGTGACAAAATGTCAAGTTGGATGTAAACTGGGAATCGCCTATCCTCTCCGGTTAGAAGACTTTGAGAGGAAGTAGGTTTACGGATGCGGTTTAATTTTATCGCAATTTCGCTCGGTTTGTGGGGGAGAAAGAGAGCGTTTAGAAATTCGGTAATTCAGGGTAATGAAGCGCATTTTTCTATCGAAAACCCCTATAGATGCAAATTATACTTGCAGCTATTCACCGCCTATGTAAAGTCCGCTTGGGGAGTAACTGCCCGCGGCGAATTCAG
>DYLD01000082.1 GCA_020722315.1 Syntrophus aciditrophicus | reverse complement strand
GATACTGCATCAAAATCGGGAATCCTTTGCGTGAAAGGCAAAAGCGGACATTTGCCTGACGGACCAAAGCACGTTTCGAACATCTAAACAAGCAGGATGATTGACAACACGCTGTTTTTTCTGTATCCTTTTTTATCTTTCTTGGCACAAAAGCTTCCAAGGAAAAATGGATGCTGTGCCGGGTGTTCGTTTGCGAGCGTCGTTTTTTGAAAACGTTTCAGAGCGAAAAAATCGAACCACCGTATTTTGATATGCTGGGTTATGAACTTAAAGAAAGGGATTTCGAGAAGATCAGCCGGCTTGTTTACCAGATCAGCGGCATAAATCTTCATGAGGGTAAAAAGGAGCTCGTCAGCGCTCGTTTGGGGAAGAGGCTGCGAGAAGGTGGGTTCAAGTCTTTTGCTGATTATTATCGTTACGTGGCCAGCGATGAGGGTATTGATGAAATCGTCAAGATGATTGATGCCGTTTCCACCAACCTGACCTCTTTCTTTCGCGAGGAGAGCCACTTTACCAAATTTTCTGAATTGCTAAGGTTTTTTGCCGAAAAAGCTGTGCATGAAGCACACCCTTTGAAATTGCTTATCTGGAGTGCAGGATGTTCAACCGGCGAAGAACCCTATTCCCTCGCAATAGTTGTTCGTGAATCTATCACGAATGAGTCCGTTCAAGTTAAACTGCTGGCAACCGATATATCTACAGGGGTAATCCATACCGCGAAAGAAGGGATTTACTCCATGGACAAGGTTAAAAACATCCCCCAATTCCTTCTGAACAGATATTTTCAGAAGGGTTCAGGAAAATGGGACGGCTATGTACGCATCAAAAACGAACTCAGGGATATGATCCATTTCAAGGTCTTCAATCTGATGCAATCCCCTCCTTCCAAACCGAAGTTCGATTTCATTTTCTGCCGCAACGTCATGATTTACTTTGACATACCAACCCGGCAGCGGATTGTCGACAATTTCTACAACGCACTGAACGCCGGGGGTTATTTTTTTATCGGTCACTCGGAAAGCTTGACAGGAATCAACCATTCTTTTAAATACGTCGAACCGAGCGTTTACAAAAAATAACAAAGTCACTTCGTAAGAAATTATTCTATGAGTGAAATAGTCGTCGGCATGGCCGATATAAAAATAAGCAATAATATTAAGGATGTTCTTGTTACATATGCGCTCGGTTCCTGCATCGCGGTGGCGATTTACGATCCGGTGGTTAAAGTGGGAGGGTTGCTGCATTATATGCTGCCTGATTCCAATCTGGATTTGGATAAAGCAAGAAGCAACCCCGCGATGTATGCCGATACCGGGATTCCCGTTTTGTTTAAATCTTGCTATCAGCTGGGAGCCGAAAAAAAAAGAACCATCGTGAAGGTGACGGGCGGCGCCAGCATTCTGGATGACGCGAATTATTTTCGCATCGGCGAAAAAAATATTATGGCCCTCAGGAGAATATTTTGGAAAAACAATGTCCTTATCGACAAAGAAGACACCGGGAAAAACTATAATCGTACGGTCAGGCTCCATATTGCAGATGGAAGTTGCTACGTTAAAGGCCAGGATGGGATCGTTGTTGAATTATGAGGATTCAAAAATTACTCGAATCGGTTGACAAGCTTCCCCCTTTTCCGAATACAATCTTCAAGGTCGGAGAAATACTGAAAAGTGATGACTATTCGGTAGCCGAGATTATCGACGTGATCAAATACGACCAGGCTATGGCCGCCGATATTCTTAAAATCAGCAACTCCGCATACTTCAGTCCAATGCAGAAGGTTTCCTCGATCCGTGACGCAGTCTTATTTTTGGGCAGGGACAATCTTGTAAGAATTGTGCAGACGGCCGGCAGCTCTCGTTTTTTTCGGATGAAGGGGAAAGGGTACGTCGAAAAAGCGAAAGAACTCTGGGAGCATTCCGTGGCTGTCGCCGTCATGTCACAGATCTTATCCAAAAAGATTCTAAAAACAGAGGATGAAAAGCTCTATCTTGCCGCTCTCTTGCACGATATAGGAAAAATGCTGATGGGAGAGGCGGTTTATGAATCGTTCGCCGAAATTTCCCAATTGGTTGCTTCCGGGCGATACTCGTTCCTCGAAGCGGAAGAATCGGTCATAGGAATAAACCATGCCGCTTTAGGCGGCAAGATTGCTGAAAAATGGAATTTCCCGGGCGATATCGTGGAGGCAATTTCGTTCCATCACCGTCCGGATTTGCTCGAGGAAAAAGACAACAAGATCGCCTGGCTCGTCTATCTTTCCGATCAGATTTGTTTGTTTGCCGGTTATACCGGCGGTTTCGACGGGTTGGCGCACAGGGGTATCAATGCAATTATGGACAAGTTTGACTTTCATGAAAGAGATGTGGAGTTGGGCATCATCCGGTTGGTTGAAGAACTTGCCCATGCCCGAGAGGTCCTCGGAATGGAATGATCCATTTTGGATTTTCATAAAGGTACGGCTGTTTAATGCCTTTTTTATGGAGAAAAAGACATGTCTTTCAACGTTTTGATTGTTGACGATTCTGCGGCGATGCGGTCCGTTATAAAAAGGGTCATTCAACTATCTGGATTTAAGATTGACAAGGGTCTCGAGGCTGAAAACGGTCGGGAAGCCCTGGAGGTGCTGGGCACTCAGTGGGTGGATGTCATCATTTCCGACATCAATATGCCGGAAATGAACGGATTGGAAATGCTTTCCGAATTAAAACAAAATAGCCTTTACGCAGAAATCCCTATTATTATTATATCAACGGAGGGAAGCGAAGAAAGGATCAAGGAGGCTCTTGCGCTGGGTGCACGGGGCTTTATACAAAAACCCTTCCTTCCCGAGGAACTCCGCGCAAAATTATACGAAATCATAGGAGTAAACTACGATGGCCAATACGGAGAGGATCAAGAAGATTCTTCTGAACTCGATTTTTGAGGTCTTTGAGAAGACCTTTTTTGTGTTTCTCGAAAGCTCCGAAAAGGAATGCACGGACTATCGCTGGTTTTCAGCGATACGGTTCTTTGGCGATATAGACGGTGATCTGAAGGTGTATTTTACAAAAGGCATTGTTGATTTGATGGTCACAAACATGCTGAACCTCGAACATGGCGACGTCAACGATAAATTAAGGGAGGATTGCGTCAAAGAAGCCACCAATATCATCTGCGGGGATTTCCTTCGCCAGATGGACTCAGCCAAAGTTTTTGACCTTTCGCTTCCGTCTTTTGAATCCTTTGATCCGGCGTTGGATAATGATGATCAACCAAACAGGCTGGCGGTCATACTGGGTGCGAATGAAGGAACCGTAAAGGTCGTTTTGACTTACCGGAAGGGCTTTTAAAAACGGGGATTTTGATGGGAAATAACGAACTCATAGTTTTTGAGTATTTCTTGCAGCCGGGGTATATTTTTTTGAACCGTGGAGCTTCTTTAATCTCGACAGTCCTCGGGTCCAATGTTGCCGTTTCTCTATGGGACAGAAAAAAGAAGTACGGGGGCATGACCAATTATCTGTATCCCTGTCTTGAACGGGGTCGCGCCGCTTCCTCGGCTTACGGAAATGTTGCGATATTTCATCTGGCAAAATTGTTGATGAACGAAGGGACAAAAAGGAAAGACATCAAGGCGCAGGTATTCGGAGGAGCCGAGAGAGAAGACCGCCAATGCCTTGGAATCGGTCGAAAGAACTTAAATACCGCAAAAACAATTTTGCGTGAACTTAAAATTGAGATTGTTTCGGAAGATATCGGGGGCCACCTGGGAAGAAAAATCGTTTACAACACCGAAAATAATGAGGCCCTGATCTATAAGGTAAACGAGATCCGGCAATCGGATTGGTATCCCTATATCACCGATCGCATTTGAACGAAAGGTATTTTCTTTGAACAAAATCAACGTGCTTGTGGTGGATGATTCCGCGATAGTCAGAAAGATTTTTTCCGAGGAGCTCTCGGCCTACCCTGACATAAATGTGATCGGCACCGCGCCTGACCCCTATGTGGCAAGGGACAAGATTCTGAGCCTGAAACCCGACGTCATCACGCTTGACATAGAAATGCCGCGCATGGACGGCCTCACGTTTTTAAGAAAATTGATGAAGTATTACCCCCTGCCGACGGTTGTGGTCAGCTCGCTGACAACCAAAGGGGGGAAATTGACACTGGAGGCTCTTGACATCGGGGCGGTTGACGTTATCGCCAAACCTGGTCCGTCTTACACGGTCGGCGATATGAGCGCCCAGCTTGCCGAAAAAATCAGGGCCGCCGCCAGGGCGAGGCTTAAAAAATCCGGCGAACCCGTCGCGGAAACCAGCCGGCCGATGAAAGCCCTTGCCGAAACCTCGAACAAGATTGTCGCGATTGGAGCTTCTACAGGTGGTACGGAGGCTTTGAAGGTGCTCCTGTCGCAGATGCCGCCGAATTCGCCCGGCATCGTCGTCGTACAGCATATGCCCGCCAATTTTACGACGGCTTTCGCCGAGAGATTGAACGGCATTTGCCAGATCCATGTCAAAGAAGCCAGGGACGGAGACAGGATCAGCAATGGCACGGCCTTAATTGCCCCGGGCAATTACCATATGTTATTGCGCCGAAGCGGGGCGATCTATTATGTAGAAGTCAAAAACGGCCCTATGGTTCACCATCAAAGACCGGCGGTCGATGTTCTCTTTAAATCAACCGCACAGTACGCGGGGGCAAACGCGATCGGAGTCCTTCTTACAGGCATGGGGGCCGATGGGGCGTCAGGCCTTCTGGACATGAAAAATGCCGGGGCCTCTACGATAGCCCAGGATGAAAATACATGTGTTGTTTTTGGAATGCCCAAAGAAGCTATAAAGCTGGGGGCTGTCGATAAGGTAGTGCCGATAGATCAGATTGCACCTCAAATTATAAGGATGGTGTGAAGATGTCTTATGAGTATTTTGTAAATTTGTTTAACGAGATGGCGGCGGATTACATGTGTCTCAAAGGCAATGAGATTGATATTCCCACTGCCGGCAAGTTTATGAACATTCTTGAGAAAGCTGCGAATCAGGCTGCCGAACAGAAAATGGAGCCCGTTGTCGTTGCGGCGGGATGGTTAAACAAACTGCTCGAAAAAACTGTTCTGGCCCAACTTCAAGATGCAAAAGAAATCTCTCCTCTGTTGGGAGAGGGAATTTCCCTTTTGCAGGATATCGCCGACGGTTACACAAAGTCGGAAAAATATGAAGGAGATATTACGGGTTTTGGAAAGAAAGTCTCCCCGTTTATAGGCATCTCCATTCCTGAACAACTTGATATTACTTCAAGTTCCTCCGCCGATACAACAAGCGAAAAAATCGAAATAAATCAGGAAGGGGTAAAAACAAAAGCCAGCGGCGAAAATGATTCGGATAAAACAACCCCTCCGTCATCGGAGACGAAGATCAAAGACGAGTCATTGTTGCGTGACTTTGTCGTGGAAGGGTTGGAGTATATAGAGCAGATTGAGATTAACATCCTGAATTTGGAAAAGTATCCTGACGACAAAAATTATATAAACGCAATATTTCGACCCTTCCATTCGATAAAGGGCGTGGCGAGCTTTCTCGATCTGGGTACAATCCGCGATCTGGCCCACAAGCTTGAAAATCTTCTCGATAAAGCAAGAAACGGTGCACTCGTCGTGACTCCGTCGGTTATCGATGTGGTGCTCGAAGGAGCTGACGCCCTGAAAGCGCTTATAACAGGAGTCAGTAAGCAATTGGAAGGAAAACCACAGGCAGAAACGGATTTTGATCTACCCGCGCTGAGCGAAAAGATCGAATCCCTTGAAGAGGGCAAAAAGCCCCCCGCAAAGATAGCAAAGATTGGGCAGATCTTTCTGGAGGAGGGGTATATCACTCCCGAAGAACTGGAAAAAGGGCTTCAAATCAAGGAGGTAAATCCGGGGAAAAAACTCGGAGAAACGCTGATTTCGGAAGGCAAATTAACTCCCAAGCAGGTTTCAAGCGCGCTCCGAAAACAATCAGAGATGGCCGCTGAAGTCTCGAGTATCAGGGTTGACACGAGAAAGCTTGATGACCTGATCGATATGGTAGGCGAACTCGTTATCAATCAAGCAATGGTTCAGCAAGACATCAAGGGTCTGACCGGCATAGACCGTAATTTGAGCCGCGATATCGGGCAACTGTCTCGAATTATTTCATCTCTGCAGAGATTATCGACAGGCCTGCGGATGGTACCTATAAAACAGACCTTCCAGCGGATGTCGCGTCTGGTGCGTGACCTTGCCCGAAACAGCGGAAAATCGATCCGCGTCGAACTGGTCGGCGAAGAGACGGAAATTGATAGAAACATGGTTGAAGAAATATACAACCCGCTGGTCCATATGGTCCGAAATTCGGTGGACCATGGTTTGGAAATGCCCGAAGAACGCATAAAACAGGGTAAGCCGCCGGAGGGATTGATACGCCTGAGCGCCTATCATCGCGGCGGGAATATCATCATAGAAATCACAGATGACGGTAAGGGACTCGATAAAGAAAAAATATTATCCAGGGCTTTAAAAAGCGGCCTGGTTTCTTCGGAAGAGGGGCTTTCGGAACAAGATATCTACAAACTGATTTTTTTGCCCGGGCTATCGACCGCCGAAAAGGTTACCGATGTTTCCGGCCGGGGGGTGGGCATGGATGTGGTTAAACAGGCGGTCGGAAGACTGCGCGGTAAGATCGAGATAGAAAGCAAGCCCGGTAGCGGTACGACATTTTTCGTGTCTTTCCCGCTGACAATGGCTATCATTGACGGAATGATCGTCAAGATCGGGGCGCAGTATTACATTGTTCCTCTTACCGCAGTGAGTCAGGCTCTACGCCCCCGCCGGGAGGACTGCATAAGTGTGGTTGGGAGCCAAGAGATGATAAGTGCAATGGGGCAACTATTTCCTCTGGTAAGGCTCCACAGCTTATTCGATATCATCCCTGAAAAAGAAAACCCCTGGGATGCCACCGTCTTGATCATGGAAGCTGACAACCGGCGGAAATGCTTTCTTGTCGATAAAATAATTGGCAAGGCCGAAGTTGTTATCAAAAACCTGGGCGGAGGTCTTGGAAAAGTAAAAGGCGTATCCGGCGGCGCGATCCTTGGAGATGGAAGGGTGGGATTGATCCTCGATACGGAGGGCATCTTTGCAATGAGTGAATCTTTGTTGTAGTAATTGCGGCGCAAAAATTGTATATCGACAAACAAATTGTTCAAAACTGACCGTATATAGCATCAAGGGGTTTGACATGGAAAAGGATATCAAGATTTTGGTGGTCGATGATTTCGCGACGATGAGGAAGGTCATCAAGAACCTACTGAAACAGGCGCGATTTGAAAACGTTGTAGAAGCAGAGGACGGTGTTGCCGCTTTGCGCATCCTAAAATCGCAGAAGATTGACCTGATCATTTCAGATTGGAACATGCCCAACATGACCGGGCTGGATCTTTTAAAGGCTGTACGGGCGGACAGCGACATCGCCCAGACGCCTTTTTTGATGGTGACGGCGGAAGCCCTCCAGGAAAATGTCATCGCCGCTGTTAAGGCCGGGGTGAATAATTATATAGTCAAACCATTTACCGCCGAGACCCTGAATGAAAAGATCACCCGTATCCTGGAGAAGATAGGTTGATCAGATGCATACAAAAAGGAGGGTGGATAACGGATGGATGTAAAAATAATCAATGCTTTTGTCGATGGAACCGTAAGCGTTCTGAAAACAATGGCCTTTGTGGAGCCGAAAGCCGGCTCTCCCTATATCAAAAATGACGATTTCGCCCATGGCGATATTTCCGGCATTATCGGACTCGCTGGTTCTTTCAAGGGTTCTTTGGCTTTGAGCTTTTCGAGCACGTGTATTTTGAACATTGTTTCGAATATGCTTGGCGAACAGATAACCGAGATAAACAACGACATTATTGATGCGGTAGGAGAAATTACCAATATGGTCTCCGGGGCCGCGCGGAAAAATCTGGAAATGGATCATTTGGCGATAAACTCTTCCCTCCCGACCGTCATTTTTGGGAAAGACCATAAGATAACACATGTTATGGGAGGCCCGAGCATTATCATCCCGTTTGAAACGGACAACGGCTCTTTTGTAGTTGATATCTGCATCGGGGAGGAAAACCACAGTAAACCACCGGGGGATTGAGGTTACTGAAACTTATAGGGGCTGACCGGGAATTTCTAATGATGGACAAAATGAGGTTCAATGACTTGCAGTGGCGTGACGGGAACGGTGGTTTTTTCGTTGATAACAATAATGCTTATCCGGCGATTCCTTGGGTCTGTCGGTTTCTCCGGCACCAGCAATTCCTGATCCGCGTATCCGACGACCCGCGCTATTCTTGATGAATCAATTCCGTTTTCTTCCAGGGCCCTTCGCGCAGAGGAAGCCCTCGCAGTGGAAAGCTCCCAGTTCGTTGTTTCGGCGCCTTTAAACGGGGCCGCATCGGTGTGTCCTTCAATGGCGATGCGGTTCGGAACATCCCTGATGTTTTCCGAGACCATCTTCAGTATCTCTTTTGCCTTTTCGGTCAACTGCGCGCTTCCCGACGGGAACATCATTCCGCCTTCCGTATCGATGATCTGTATTCTTACCCCTCCCTCTACGATATCGACCATAATCTGATTTTTTGCCGAGGCCATTTTTTTTTCGATGGCCTTCTTCATCTTTTTGACCATTTCTTCCGGGGTCAATCCTCCTCCGCCGCTACCTGTGACCGTATCCTGAGGGGCCGGTCGGAAACCTTGCCCAGGCTGGTTCAATACCTGAGAGGTCTTTTCCATAAAGGACGTCCCGGACTCCGAAAATATGCTGAACTCCCTCATATACTGAGCCACCCTTGCCCTTTTCTCGGGGGCTACCGATGCAATCAGCCACATCACAAGGAAAAACGCCATCAGGGCCGTAACAAAATCCGCATACGCAACCTTCCATGCACCGCCGTGGTGCCCTGCGTGTCCCCCTTTTTTCTTTTTAATGATTATCGGCTGAAGGTTTTTCTCCATCGCTATTTCTTTGCCCGCAGAGCTTCCTCAACTTCGCTGAAGGTCGGTTTAGCATTGTCCGGTATTACCCTCCTGCCGAATTCGACAGCCACCTTGGGCGCGGCACCGCTCCCGATAAAGGCAAGCAATGAAATCTTGATTACATTGAGATATTGGCTGTCTTCATCGGCGATAAGGGAGATGTTCCTTGCCAGAGGCCCTACAAAACCGTAGCTTAGCAGAATCCCCAAAAAGGTCCCGACAAGAGCGGCGCCCACGCTGTGGCCGATCACATCGGGCGGCTGGTCTATTTTCCCCATTGTAATGACAACGCCAAGCACCGCGGCCACGATGCCCAGCCCTGGAAGTGAATCGGCTATAAAGCTCAATGTACTTGACGGAAGAAGGCCTTCTTCATGACGGGCCTCCAGCTCATTATCCATCATAGACTCAAGTTCATGGGGGGCTATCGTTGTTGTCATGACCGTCCTTAGTGTATCCGTGATGAAAACCACTGCATCGTGTTTTTTGAGTACTCCGGGATATTGCTTAAAAATCGCGCTTTCCTTGGGATTATCGACATCCGATTCAATGGCGACAAGCCCCTGCTGCCTTATTTTATAGAAGATCGCATTGAGCATCATCAGCAAATCCAGATAATCCTTTTTTGTATAGGGTTTGTATCTGAAGACTCTCAGCACTGCAGCGATAATCGCCATTATCAGTTTTTTGGGAGCGGCGACTGTGAGAGCTCCAAGGGCGGCCCCTCCGATGATAAGTAATTCGGCCGGCTGAAAAAGCACCGACAGATTACCGTGCTCCAGAATATAACCGCCTATAATGGCAGACGTTACAATAAGAAAACCGACAAGGGCAATCATATTTTGGTTATTGGCCTCTTTTCTCCCTGATCATTTCCCTTTCCTTCTCAAAAACCAGCTTTACTATTTTATCGCGAAGAGAATCGTCCATATGGATGAATTTGAACGCGGTGATGTAGCCGTTGTCTCTCTGTTCGGAACGTAGCACCTCTCCGTACAGGTGTAAAATCTGGGGGTTTGGCGAAGGATAAACCATTTTAATATCCAGAATATCTCCAGGGGAGAATTTCTCCTGCAAGACGATTTTCATCCCTCCGGCGCTGATATCGCAAACCTGAAGAGGCATATCAAATACCTTTTGGTTCTCGAACAACAACTGCAGAATCAGATCCAGTTTTGCGTCAACGGCGGCAAGCCATTCGCCAAGAGACTCATTGTCCAACGGATACAACTTTTTGTATTGAAAGGCTGAATCCTTTGCCGCCCTGTCTTTAAGTCGGGGAATTTCTTCAGGCGGAACAAGACTTATTTTGATGGGCAGGGTGGTTTCTATTCGCTTAAATTCTCTTTCATTGCTGGCGTCCTGCATAAGAGAGCCCCCCTTTCTTTTACCCCTGGAGTGTTATTTCCCTGAGGATATTGATATTATCGAGGGCGATGCCCGCCCCTCTG
>DYLD01000081.1 GCA_020722315.1 Syntrophus aciditrophicus | reverse complement strand
ATCTGTTTCTTGACATACTCTTTGGCCTCGACGGAAAAATCGACATGCGTGAACGGCGTATCGAGAATAAACAACGGTATCTGGAAATACCGGGCCTGCACCTCATACCATTTCAGAACCGTGCCGCAGATGTTGTTGCAGCAGACCAGCATATCCGGCCTGGGCAGCCCGCCGATCGGCCCGCCGTTCACGACGGCGCAACCGATATCGGAACGGGCATAAGAGCACAGATCGCTCGAATAGCCCATCTCCTCCGCCTTTTGGCAGAGATCCGCACCCATCTTGGAGGCCCCGATCATCGCCCCATGATTCTCGGGATAGACCGGGATGATATCCATCGCAATGAGCGGCTCCACAGGGCCGCCGCTCGTGATCCACGCAACCTTCTTGCCCGTCTGATCGGCGGTTTTCGCGTCGATGTAATAGGCGGTCATGATCTCCTTCATTTTCGCTGCCGCCTTGATTTTCCTTTTTTCTTTCGCCTCTAGGGTATCAGCCATTTTGTTTTCCCCGTTCCAGCCTGATTTTTTCATGCTTATGGGCGAACTTTCGGTACAATCGTTCGATGGGTGCAACGGCACGCCCGATCAGAGCATTTCGATGAACGCCTCAAGCCTCGTTTTGAGTTGCCCCTCGCCCTGGAGCTGATCCTCGACTTCAACGACCAGGCTCGGAATTCCTGCCTTCTTGAGCGCGTCACGCAGATAGGGATAATCAAACGTGTGAGGGTCGCAGAACTTCAGAAAAAAGAAAATCACACCCTGCACCCTCTTATCGAGGGCCGTTTGTACAAGACGCTCCGCCCTATCCGTCAGGCCGGTATGCTTCGCCGGACAGATCATTCGTTTGATATACCTCTCCGCAATCGCCGCGAGCGGATTTTTTGTGCCTTCTTCGACAAGACCGTCAAAATAACGGAAGCCCGTACAGAGGTCGTCTCCGATCACGTTCCCCCCGGCCTCCTCGATAAACCTATAGATATCGGGATAGCTGCATACGCCACCCTCAAGGAAGATTCTCTTCGCCGAACCCTTACGAACGGCGTCATTCTCCGATACGCTATCGGATAGTTCGGCCACGATGTCTTCCAGAACAGCGACGGCACGTGATCTGTCCATCATCATCGCTGCGCGGTCAAGGAGATAGAGTTCTTCAGGTTTTATCATACCCGGATGATCGTTGAGCAATCCATAGAGCCGGGCGAACGCCTGCCTGATACGGTTGACAGTTCGTATTGCACTCTCGAGGTCTTCGTCATTGATCCTGACGCCGAGCTTTGCCCCCAGCGCTTCCCTGAAGGTTTCGAGGACATCGTTAAAATACATCCGGGCGCTGTCGGTATCGAGCTTTACCGGCAGAATCAGATCAAGATGAAAAGGGCCGTGCATGTTGATGCGCCAGATATCCGAAAGCCTCTGCATCGTATCGCAGGTATGCGTAAAAACGACCCCGTCCAGAAATGCAAGCCGGCCCGCAAGGGCGTCTTCGAGCACGCCTCTGGCCAGGGAACAGCAATAGGACTGAAGATGCGCATCGGCAAGACGAACCGTTTCCCCGGAACCGAGAAGTCGAAACGGGTGCGCCCCGGCGGCCAGAATGATCTCCTCGGGGACATATGAACACAGGGTCCCGACGATCTTCTTTTCGCCCCCGAGCCCTGCGGCATACCTGTTTGGATTCTCAACCACCTGCAGACACTCTTCAATCCACCTCATGAAAATCCCCCAAAAACATCATTACGCAAAGAGCCGTCACTTACCAGTGTTTCTGTATGCGCCCAAAACTCTTTTTCGCGCCTTTGTGCGGCCGGCGTCAACCAAACGAAAAAGAGGCCGTTGGAGCCCCTTCCGTCAAAAGGCTCAGTATTTCAGGTCCGAAACGCTCGGCCCGCTCTGCAGAAAGCAGCCCCGGTCCGACAATCTTCGCTAACGAGGCGTTGTCAACACCGGCAAGGGACACGAGCTGTTGATCGGACAAAATCAAAAAGCAGGCGCGGTTGATCTGTTTCGCCTTACTAAAGCGCCAATGGTACAACAATCTCAGCCGTTCCTTCTGAGTAGGGTTGAGATCCTTATAGCCGGAAAGTCTCCGGTAACCGCCTTGATCTATCTCCTTCGGCCGCCATAGAACCGCCGTCATTTCGTCAAAAAGCCGTCGTCCCTTTTCTTCCAGACCTTTTTCAAGCAGTTCCGCCTTCAGCCTGGAATAAAGCGGCTGCAGATAGGCCGTATCCATCGCGGCGTAATCAAGCTGTTTTTCACTCAACGGGCGCAAATCCCAGCGCGAACGCTGCATCTTCTTCTCGATCACAGCGCCGAGGTATTCTTCGACCAACCGGGACAGGGCCAGATGGCGGATCCCCAGAAGAGACGCGGCGCGATGGGTGTCAAAGATGTTTCTGAACGAAAACGAATATTCCCGTTTGAGGAGCCGGATGTCATTATCGCCGGCATGAAAGATCTTCAGTACATCCGGATTATCAAAAACCCCGGAGAGGAAAGTCATATCCAGACCGGCCAGCTGATCGATAAGCCAGATTGTTTCGTCGGCCTGAATCTGAACCAGGCAGAGTTTCTCGGTAAAATAACGGAAGGAATCATATTCCGTATCGACAGCAATCACCCCGGCACACCGTATTGCGCGTGCGGCAGTCTCAAGCATATCACTTGTGTCGACAAAGACCCTTTTTTTATCCATAGATATCGTTGCTCACGGTCGAATTTCAAGCTTTACGTTACGATGCAATATTCGTTACGTGAAACAGGCGGCCAGCGTGCGTGGAAACAGCTTGGTCTTTTTCATACTTCTATCACCTGTTATTTTCAACCTTATAATTTAATCGGCAAACCAAAACGAAAAGAATCGGGCTTAAAAAAATTCTAGACAGGGATTGATAAATTGTATATTCAACCAAAAAAGAGTAAACAGATCATGTGAGGAAAGCCATGAGATTCGACATTGCCCGAAGCGGCAACGGGCTCGTTTATGAAATCCGCAACATCGTCAATGTCGCTGATCGCTTGAAGAAATCGGGCGTTGAGGTGATCTGGGAAAACATCGGCGATCCCATCCAGAAAGGCGAAAAGATACCCGACTGGATGAAGGACGTGCTGACGGAGCTAATCCACGAAGATGAGACATACGGCTATTCCCCAACCAGAGGCATGGATGTGACCCGCGAATTTCTTGCGGAACGGCTGAATGCCCGCGGCAAGACGCAGATCAAACCTGAAAACATCCTTTTTTTCAACGGTCTCGGGGACGCGATAGCCCGTGCCTACAGCGCGATACGCGTTGACGCGCGGATTATCATGCCGGAGCCGACCTATTCGACCCATCTTCTGGCGGAGGTCCTGCACGCCTCTTTTCCGCCGAACACGTATCGGATGAACCCGTATTACGATTGGTCTCCCGATTTACACGAGCTGGAAAGGAAGGTGAAAAGCCACAAATCCATCGTCGGGATTCTCGTCATCAACCCGGACAATCCGACCGGATATGTCTATTCGGAGCAGGAATTGCGGCAGATCGTCGAGATTGCCCGCACGTATGATCTGTTTCTGATCTTTGACGAAACCTATCGTAATCTCGTTTTCAAAGGCAAAAAGACGCTTCCTCTGTCGGACATCATCGAAGATGTGCCCGGCATCTCGATGAAGGGGATATCAAAGGAATTTCCGTGGCCCGGTTCGCGCTGCGGATGGATGGAATTTTACAATCTAGACAAGGATCAGGCCTTTTCCCGTTATGCCGACGCGATCCTTACACAGAAAATGTCGGAGGTCTGCTCAACGACGCTGCCCCAGCTGGCGATACCCAGGGTCATGAGCCACCCCCAGTACCCCGTTTATTTGAATGAAAGGCTCACCCACTACGAGAAGCTGGCCAATATCGCCTACGGAATACTGAAGGATCTACCGTACGTTATGGTTAACCGAACGGCCGGGGCCTTTTACATGACGGTCGTCTTCAACGAGGCGGTCCTCAACAACCATCAGTATTTGCCGCTAAAACAGCGCGACGTCCGCGACTATATCGAAAGCCTGGTCGCGGAACCAATCGAAGCGGATAAGCGCTTTGTCTACTACCTGTTGGGTGCAACGGGGATATGCGTGATCCCGCTGACGTCGTTTTTTACCGATCTGCCCGGTTTCCGCATGACGCTGCTCGACCGCGACGAAGAGAAGTTCGAATATGTCGTCAAGACGATCGCGGAGAAGATTGTCGAATACGTCGAATCAGCCCGTTAAAGCCCAAGCAGGGCGCCATGGGGTCGAAAACTTCGCGAAGAGAAGCTTCATTTTCAGAAAAAAGATGTTATGGGCTCTCAGGCGGCTCTCCCAAGGCGCTCGCGCAGCTGTGAGACCTTTTTGAAAACGCCGCCTTCGCGCTCATAAATCTTTTTCGACCCCGAAAAATCAATGAATTTGCGCTTCAGGCAGCATTTTTCAAAGGTCTCGCTGTTTGGGTGGATCAGGTCTGGTCGTACAGCTTTCTTTTCTTGCACGGTATCACAAACACAGGAACCATGCTCCGTCTGACCACCTTCTCGGCGACACTGCCGAGAAACGCATGAAAAATCCCCGTTCTTCCCTGCGTGCCGATGATAATCAGATCGATGCCCTCCTTCTTCGCGAAATCGAGAATCTCTTCGTCCTCACGACCTGACCGGATGATGGTCTTTACCCAGGATTTGTCCTTGACCTGACTCAGGTATTTCTCCTCGAATCTCTGTTCAACGGTCTTGCGGTGATTTTCCTCTATCTTCACCCACTCTTCCGAACTCAAATACCCTTTGACGTACTGGGGATAAACCTCCGGCGACGCCATCACGTGCAGAATATAAAGCGTGCCCTCATCCCGTTTGGCGATGCCGAACGCATAACCAAAGGCGATATCGGAATTTTCGGAAAAATCCGCACAGAAGAGAACCTTTTTGTACTTTGGATAATCGATCATCGTTCTGCCCCTCCCTTAAGTTATCCGGGTTTTCCTAAACCCTTACCAAAGCGAGAACCTCTAAAAAACCAGTAAGTTTCTTTAACTTCTTTTATTATAAATGACGCCCTGTTGCTGAGTCAATTAAAATTATTGAAGATCGCACGAGAAAAACTACTTTATCAACCGCCGGCGCATCAGATACAGCGCTGTCGGGAAGCTCGCAGAGACAAAAAGAACAAGATAGGCCAGGCCGGTTATAACGGATGCGTCGGAGCGGCCGATTGCAGAAGACCGCGACAGGTTTACCAGATGCGTCAGAGGGAGGAAGACCGCCGTCGTCCGGCCCCAATCCGGCAGGCTTTCCAGCGGAAAGAACGTCCCGCCGAACAGAAACATCGGTGTAATAAAAAGAAAGATCGGCAAGTTGAATATCTCGATATTCGGTACCAACGCTGTACAGATCATCCCGGCGCCGCCGAACGCCAGGCCGCCCAAAAAGGCAATCGGCAATAGAAGCAGACCTTCGGGAAAGCTGATCAGGCCGAAAACAGAGATCGCCGCCATCATGATCGCCGTCGCAATGACGGCCTTTGTCGCCCCCCACAGTATCTCGCCGGCTATAATCTCCTGCACGGTCAGCGGCGTGGTCATCATCGCGTCGAAGGTTTTTTGATAATACATCCTTACGAACGACGCGTAACTGTTTTCAAAAAAGGCATTGTTCATCACCGTTATCGCAATCAAGGCCGGCGCGATAAAGCGCGTATAGGATATTTCCTCCCCCGCATAGCGGACGCCACCGACGAGCGACCCCAGGCCGACGCCGAATGCGACCAGATAGAAGATCGGCTCCAGCAGCGGCGGCAGGGATCTGACCTTCCAGCTCTGCATATAGACGATCAGATTTCTCTGCCACACCCTGAAAAGCCGCAGAGAAATATCGGGATACAGTTTCATTCTCTCAATTCCCTTCCCGTCAAACGCAAAAAAACGTCCTCCAGGTTTGCCATTCTCATCGTGCAGGCGGCATCGGGGAATCTTTCCTTTATCCTTCCGCAAAGCTCTTCTCCGTTCTCCAGACCGACAAGAGTCCGATGTCCGACGCTTTCAAAAGGCACGTTCCGTTCCCGGAGGAAGGCCCTGACAGGTTCATTATGATCCGTAATCTCAATGATATGCCGTCCCACATGGCGACGGACCAACTCCGGTGGTCTGCCCTCGACAACAAGACGTCCTCTATCGACGATAATAAGCCGGTCGCACAGTCGGGCGGCCTCGTCCATGTTGTGGGTTGTCAGCAGAATCGAAAGGCCGTTGTGTTTCAGGACATCGAGGCGTTCCCAGAGCTGGTGACGCGATTGCGGATCAAGCCCTGTGGTCGGCTCATCAAGGATCAAAAGCTCCGGCCGGTTGATCAGGGCCCTCGCAACGACGACGCGCCTGATCATGCCGCCCGAAAGTTCCACCGGCTTGGAGGCGGCCCGGCCTTCCATCGCCATTAATTCAAGGAGTTCCCGGGAACGCCTTTTGGCTTCGGCCGCGGGGATATTGAAATAGCTTGCAAAAACCTCGAGATTTTTCAGCACGGTAAGATCGGGATCAAGGTTGTTCTCCTGCTGGCACACGCCGATTTTCGCCTTGATCGCCCTTGCGTGCCGAGAGATGTCCATTCCCAGCACGTTAAGCGTTCCACCGCTAGGTGGGGAAAACGCATAAATCATCTTTATCGTTGAAGTTTTCCCTGCCCCGTTAGGCCCGAGAATCCCGAAACACTCGCCGGTCATAACAGAAAACGACAGATCATCCACGGCAACAAGTCCGCCGAACGTCTTGCGCAGATTTTTTGCCTCTACGACAATATCGATCATTTATCGTGCTTTTTCTTCGAGGAAAAACCAGGGATTGTATAAGGCCCCTCGCGGATAAAGGCGACTCTAGGTGTTATTTTCCTCCGCAGGTAATCGGCCACGGCGAACCGGAGCGCGTTTTCGACCATCTGCGAAACGGCGGGTACCGGATCGTCAAGGTCAACTTTATCGACAAGGTCAAGTCCGTTTCTTCCGGGTATGAGCGAATATTTTTCCTTCGGTATCGTGTGGGTGAGATAAAAAAACCGCTCCTCGTCGATCTTCCGGAAAACCTTGCCCCACATCTCCGGTTCCCATTGATCCCTGGTAAAGCGCCACCCGGGCATTTTGACCAGACGCAGGTAATTTTTCTGCCCCTGCATTTTTAAAACATGGAGAAGGGTTTTGTATTCCTGACCGCCGATCGGCTCCGCGTCGCGGTTGTCAGTTGCGAGGATAAGAAAACCTCCTTTGCGAACGGCTGGCAGCGCATTGTAGGCGGCCTTTACCGACTGGTAATGGTCTCTGCCGACATACCCGCCGTGGGTCAACACAATGTCATATTCATCCTCCAGCAAAACAAACACGTAATGCCGGATCATGTCCGTAGCCGCCTTGTGCGCCGCCTCAAGATCCCCGGCGAAAACACCGGTGAGATGCATATCCCGATCCAGCGTCGTATTGACGATAAAATCCACACCAACCTTTCTGGCAACGGCCAGCGCCTCCTCGTGGCACGGATTGCCCTCGAGAATAAGGTTCTGCGAATAGGGCGATTCGAGAAAGACGGGCCCGTGGAATTTCTCGATCGTACGCTTATCGACCAGACCGGGGCAAACCGCCTTACGCCCGCCGGAGAATCCTGTCATAAAATGACTTTCGACAAGGCCCGTAGCAATTTTTACATCCGCTTTATAGAAAAAGCTGTTGACATATACATCCCCGCCGGTTTCGCTCTCGCCGATAAACGAAAGCATCCCGTCGTCCTCGCAGTCATGGTCTATGATCTTGTAATTGTCGACAATTTCCTGACCGTACATTTCAACACGTTCCGCCGCAGTGCTGGGCCTGTGCATGCCGTTTCCGATAATCAGAACGATGTTTTTCCGGAGGATTCCCTCTTTTTCCAGAATTTGCAAAAGCGGATATAAAAGACCGCCTTTACCTTTGTAAGGAACCGGCCTGGTGATGTCTGAAACGGTTATCGCGACGTTCAGCTTTGCCGGCGGTTTATCCTTGCGTTTGATTATCTCCTGGAGCGTCGGGCTTCCGATCGGATGGGCAAGCGCCTCCGTGTAGGCCTTCTTCGGATTCGAGATGACCGGGATCTTCTTCATGCTGATAATCTCGCAGTTGGGAGGAACCCTTACCACAAGCCGGTAATGGCCGTATTCCATCGGCATTTTCTTCCACTTTGAGATGTCAACGCTCTGGCAGACCTCAAGAATGCTGCTTTTCATAAAAACCTCACCACAGCTTGAAACACACCCAACGCTGACGAGCTTAATCTGATGTTTTCATCATGTCAAGAACGAAGACGCTTTTTGTCAAATCTTAAAACCTTAAATTGCTATTCACGAGAGGTTATGATAGATGCGACGCAAAAATAGTGTTGCAACAACCATTTCAACAAATCAGAGCGAGAGGTGGCTATGAAGGTTAAATTAATGGGCGCGGCAAGAACCGTCACCGGCTCCTGTTACATCATAGAGGCGGCCGGCCACAAATTCGCCGTTGACTGCGGTCTTCACCAGGGAAACGATGAGATCGAACAGCGCAACTTAGACGTTGATGCCTATGACCCGGCAGGGGTAGAATTCATTATCGTGACGCACGCCCACATGGACCATGCCGGCCTGATCCCGCGCCTCGTACAGAAGGGCTTCCGGGGCAAAATCTACATGACGCCCTGCACGGCTGATCTTCTCAATATCATGCTTCTGGACAGTGCTCATATCCAGGAGATGGAGGCGTTCTGGAAAAGCAAAAAGCGCCTGCGCCATGGTGATCCGGATATTGCACCTCTTTATGTGCAGAAAGACGCGATGAATGCGTTCCCGCTGTTTTCAGGGGTCACGTACGATGAACCCTTCTCCCCTTTCCCCGGGCTGACGGTTGTTTTCCGGGACGCGGGGCATATCATCGGCGCCGCTATGGTTGAGCTGTGGGTCATTGAGGAAGAAAAACAGATTCATGTTGTCTTCTCCGGAGACATCGGCAGACCATCTCAGCTTCTAGTGCGCGACCCGACGCTGATCAAACAGGCAGACTTTCTCTTCATGGAGTCAACCTACGGAAATAGAAATCACAAAAACGAAGCAGACAGCCTGAACGAACTTGCCGAGGCTGTTTCGTACAGCTACAAACGGGGGCAGAAGGTCATCATCCCGGCATTTGCGGTCGAGCGCACACAGGAGATGATCTATTCACTGCACCTTCTTTCGAAAGACGGCCGCCTTCCCGATATACCAATTTATGTGGACAGCCCGCTGGCGATCCAGGCCACGGAGATCTTTCGTCACTGCAAAAAATATCTGGATGAGGATGCGCGGAAGATCCTCGAAAGCGGAGACGATCCGTTGACCCTTCCACGACTTGTCTACACACAATCAACCGATGAATCCATCGCAATCAACAAAAAAGAAGGGCCGGCAATCGTCATATCCGCAAGCGGCATGGCGAATGCGGGACGCATCAAACACCATCTTCGCCATAACCTCTGGCGCGACGGGGCAAGCATCGTTTTCGTAGGATTTCAGGCGCAGGGCACGCCGGGAAGAAAGATCGTGGACGGGGCTTCGAAGGTGCGGATATTCAACGAAGATGTCGCGGTAAAGGCAAAGATCTTTACGATCAACGGTTTTTCCGCCCATGCCGGCCAGGCCCAGCTTATGGACTGGCTCGGGCACTTTGAAAACAGAGAGCTGAAGGTCTTTTTAACGCACGGAGAATACTCAGCGCAGCAGGTACTGGCGGGGCTGATCAAAGAACGCCTTGGGATAGAAGCGGCAATCCCAGATTATCTTGAAGAGATTACACTGACGCCGGGGCTGCAACCGGAAGTGATCACATTCCCGGAAAAGGCCGAACCGCGGATAGACTGGAATTACGTGCTTTCAGACCTGAAAGAAAAAATATCCGCCATTGAAAACAGGCGGCCGGATATCGAAAAGAAGCTCTGGGCTGAACAGGCTGACCTGCGGGGCAAGCTACTGGATGCCAGTAGAAACCTGGCCGGCATCATCTCGGAAATATAATCCAAATAAGCTTCTTTGAAAAATGCCGTAAGAAAGGAACGGGTTCAGCGGATCGCAGACGTTTACAGGTTGATTTGATGTAACTACTCAGGTAACCCCACGATGGAGCCACCACTAACTGACGAATAATATATACCCCCCCACGGACGTCAGGTCCCGTCCCTGTGTGGGATAGCAAAAAGTCCGCTTCTTTTCGAAAGTGGTCAGGTCATAGACAAAGCCTGGGTTGGACAGATATGTCAGCTGATAGATCTCCTCGTTCAAGACGGCGATACCCTCGCCGAAATGCTCCGGCCGCGGCAGCAAAAAAAGCCGGGAATACCAGAATGAACAACAGCACGGTTGCCGCAATGATCATCTTGTTCAGATCATCCTCATCTAATAGCCACTAAGGGCGGATCCCTGGCGAGTTTCTGTAGTTCTTTGGACTTTGTTTGGCATAGGTTTTGGTGGAGATGAGG
>DYLD01000323.1 GCA_020722315.1 Syntrophus aciditrophicus | reverse complement strand
CGGCGACGATGTCCTTCATCTGCATCGCCTGGGCGTTGAGCTCCTCGGAGGCGGACGCCGATTCTTCCGCATTCGCCGCGTTCTGCTGAACCACCTTGTCCATTTCGGAAACAGCCTTGTTGATCTGGGAGAGCCCCTGGGCCTGCTCGTTCGACGCCGCGGCGATCTCGCCGATGAGCTGTGTCACCTTCTGGCCCAGAGAAGCGTTGGTCTTCATGGCCTCCACGACTTCACTGTTGAAATCGGAGGTTCTCTTGATCTCCCTGTTTGAGTTTTCGATAAGCTCGGTCGTGTTTTTTGCCGCCTCGGCCGAGCGCATCGCGAGATTTCTGACCTCGTCGGCGACGACGGCAAACCCCGCCCCGGCTTCGCCGGCACGGGCCGCCTCAACCGCCGCGTTCAAGGCCAGAAGATTGGTCTGAAAGGCTATCTCATCAATGGTTTTTATTATTTTTCCCGTTTCTTCGCCCGCCTTGACGGTAGCGGCAATCGCCTCCTGCATGAGGCGTAGTTTCTCATCAATAACCTGGTAGTTCGGACCGACTTCGGTTTTCATAATCCGGTCGCACTCATTGGCATTTTCGGCATTCTGCGAAGTCATCGAGGAGAGTTCTTCTATGGATGCCGATGTTTCCTCAAGCGCCGACGCCTGCTCGGAAGAGCCCTCCGCGAGCGACTGGCTCGCCGCTGCAACCTGACCGGAGGCAGCAGCCACCTGATCGGAGGCGTCCATCAGACCGGATGCAGTTTGAGCAATCGGCCTGACCGCCCTGGAATGGAAGAAAAACCACGCAACAACCATGATCACAACAAAGATAAGCAGGGTTATGCCATTCATCACCTGGGAAAAATGAATGGCGCTATCCGCCCTGGAAAGGGACATTTCGACTTTCTTTTGCTGAAGGGGAAGCATATTCAGGACTGTACTTCTTATCTCGCGCCATAGCGGCGTCTCCTCCTTGTTCATCAGCGCGATCGCCTCCGGCTGTTTTCCCGCTACAGCCAGTCCCATCGCCTCCTGCCTGATTTTTCCAAGTTGCTCGGAAAGGTTCTGCATCTTTGCCAGGGCTTCTTTTGTCTCTCCCTCGGCCAGAGGGATGGATTCAGAAAATGCTTTTCCCAGATCCGCGACCGCCGCGGCGTAGTTTTTCTTTGCCTTTTCATCGCCTGGATTCAGAACGACATTGCGCGTCGCCTGTCCCGACTGCAGCCCCTGGGCATAAATATTCATCAGGCCAAGGGCGATTGTTTCATCAACATGGATCAGGCGGTCAAACGCCGCCTTAAGGTTGTTATTGTGGAAATACAATCCGGCAAAATTGGCTGCCGACGTTAAAAGAACAACAATCACCATGGCCTTGAGCAGCGTATTGATCTTCATTTCCAACCTCCTTCACATGTTAGTTTTGCATGAAAATAGAAATTTACCGTTCAATATCAACCCGTTGCGCAACCATGTTTTCGCAGGGGCAGGGCATGCCGTGCCCCTACCCGGAACCGGTGGATTTCAGGAGTCGGCGGACGGCGGCGGCAAGTTCCTGCCGCGAATAGGGCTTGTGGAGAAAATTTATTCCCG
>DYLD01000322.1 GCA_020722315.1 Syntrophus aciditrophicus | reverse complement strand
ATGACAGAGAAAATCCCCCTTTCGGTTGCTATTATCACGAAAAACGAAGCCGAAAACCTGCCCGCGTGTCTGAGCAGCGTTTTGTTTGCCGAACAGATTGTCATTGTGGATTCGGGAAGCACCGACGATACGATTCGGATCGCCACCGATTTCGGGTGCGAGGTTTATCAGGAACAATGGCGTGGATTCGGTCAGCAGAAGCAGCTCGCGATAGCCCATTGTAAAAAGCCCTGGGTGCTCGTTCTTGACGCCGACGAGAGAATCCCGCCGGAGACTTCCGTCATTATCGGAAAGATTGTCGATGGCGCAGGAAAGACCGCCGGATACAGCTTTCCCCGCCGGAATTACTTTCAGGGGCGATGGATACGGCATGCCGGCTGGTGGCCAGACAGGGTCGTCAGGCTTTTTAAAAACGGGAGCGGACGTATGACCGACGCAAAGGTTCATGAGGCGGTCATCGTTGAAGGAAAAATCGAAGCGCTCAGTGCCCCGATCGACCATTATACGGAAAGTCGATTGGACAAGCTTTTGTTGAAAATCGATCGTTATTCGACACTGGGCGCCGAGGAGGCCTTTGCGGCCGGTCAGAGGGCAACGGTTTTGGGTGCATTTGTGCGGGCAAAGACAACCTTCTTACAGGATTATCTGCTCCGGGGCGGTTTCCTCGACGGCCGGCAGGGCCTGACGCTTGCCGTAACCGATTCGGTAAACAAGTTTTTTAAGTACGCCAAGCTTGCCGAGCTTTGTCGCCGTGCGGACAGGCGCTGAATGCATCCCTCCCGTTTTGTACAACCCGGAAAACCCTGATAGAGAAGGGCTGAACGAGAAACAGTTCTTATGGATATTTCAATCATCATCGTCAACTGGAACACACGGGAGCTTCTGAAAAACTGCATTGCCTCGATTGCTGCAACCGTCAGGGATATACGGTATGAGGTGATTGTCGTGGACAACGCCTCCTCCGACGGAAGCGTTGAAATGCTCCGCGATTCTTTTCCCGAAACAAGGATCATCGAAAACCGGGAAAACAGGGGTTTCGGCGCCGCCAACAACCAGGCGATGCGCATCATGAAAGGCCGCTACGCCCTTTTGCTGAATTCCGATACGGTTCTTTGCGAAGATGCCGTCGAGAAGCTGTTTGCGTTTATGGAAAATCATGCGGAGGCGGGGATGGCCTGCGGCCAGCTTCTGAACGCAGACGGCAGCAAGCAGAATTCAATCGCCAGTTTTCCGAATTTGTTCACGCTGTTGATGAATACCTCTCTGCTGGAATATCTTTTCCCCTCCCGGTTTCCGAGCAAACGCTATCACCATACCAGACCCCTGGAGGTGGACTCCTGTATCGGCGCCTGCATGATCGTACGCAAAAAGGCGATTGACGAGGTCGGGATGTTCGACGAGCGCTATTTCTTCTTTTTTGAAGAGACCGACTGGGCGCTGAGGATGCAAAAGGCAGGTTGGAAGAGTTTTCATCTGCCGGACGCGCAAATCTACCATTTGCAGGGGCAGAGCGTCGGACACGACATCCGTTCGCGCATGGAATTTTACCGTTCCCGGTATAAGTTTTTTCGGAAATGGAAAAGC
>DYLD01000321.1 GCA_020722315.1 Syntrophus aciditrophicus | reverse complement strand
CCGCCTCGGCCAGGTTTCGACAAGCTCAACCCGGCGGATCGGTACGGGCATGTTTCGACACGGCTCAACACAGGCCTTCTCGCGCGGACCTGGAAGCCTGGCGGGCCAAGATGCGCGGCAAACAGATGTTTCCGGACACGGTATAATTGTAATCAGGAACTCAACTGGAAAGGATGTGTGAAATGTTACAAACTGTTTGGGCAGTGATTCACGATGGGAAGATAGAACCACTTGAAGGCGTTGCCTTTCCCGAAGGCGCAAAGGTTATTGTGACATTGTTGCCCGAGGAAGACGAACCGCTCTTCTGGCTGTCTGCCAGCAAAACCTCGCTCGCGGATGTCTGGGAAAACACCGAGGATAATATCTATGCCGAATTACTCCAGGGGTGATGTTCTTCTGGTTCGATATCCCTTTACTGATTTATCTGGAGGCAAGGTGCGTCCGGCGGTTGTCGTGCACGCGCCGCATCCTTCACAAGACAGTTTTGTTGTGCCATTAACCAGCCGACTGGTAACTCTCCAACCAGGGGAATTTGCTCTTGCAGATTGGCAAAAAGCGGGACTTAATGTTCCGACTGCTGTCAAGCGTGGCATTTACACGATCCACCCCAGCCTGATTGCCAAATTTGTCGGCCATTTGTCCGCGCAGGATTCTCAAAGTCTGGAAAATTCACTGCGGGAATGGTTGGGGCTTTGATTTTCCACTGATTTTCTTGTTTTTCCCTTCGTTCTCGTCTTCTGTTCTTCATAATTCATCCTTTATGCCTACTGTCATCTCTGTTGAAAACCTTTCCAAATCCTACCGCCTCGGCAGATCGGTACCGGCGCTTTCTCGCGTGGACCTGGAAGCCTGGCGGGCCAAAGGGGATTACATTCCGCCGCAAATTGCACGAATTATGCGAAAAAAATTCGTTGAATTCGCCTAATTCGTGGCGAAAAATTGTCCCTGGAGTTTGAAACCTCATGACAGATATACTTTTCAAGGAATTGTCCTACGCCATTGTTGGGGCGGCCATGGAAGTCCACCGTATCCTCGGCCCGGGTTTTCTCGAATCCGTCTACGAAGCGGCGCTGGCTTATGAACTGACCCTGCGCGGGATTCATTTTGAACCACAAAAACATCTGCCTGTCTATTACAAAGAGCATCTTTTGGGAGAATATATCGCTGATCTTGTCATTGAAGGGCAGATCATTATCGAATTAAAAGCAATATCAGCCATTAGCGCGGCACACGAAGCCCAGGCGCATCACTATCTAGCGGCGACCGGCCTGAAACTCGCAATCATCCTTAACTTTGGGGCCGAGTCCCTCCAGCAGAAACGCATCGTACGCTAAAAGCCTGCCACGAATTTCTCGAATTAGGCGAAAGGTTAAACCCAAAAAATTCGTGAAATTCGTCTAATTCGTGGCAAAAAGTCTTAAAAGCTTGCCACGAATTGCACGAATTGGGCGAAAGGTTAAACCCAAAAAAATTCGTGGCAAAAGAATTTCGTAAAATTTGCTAAATTCGTGGCAAAAATATGTCTGCTGTAATCAGCGTCGAACATCTCTCCAAATCCTACCGCCTCGGCCAAATCGGCACCGG
>DYLD01000320.1 GCA_020722315.1 Syntrophus aciditrophicus | reverse complement strand
GGGTACCTAAGAAAAATCAATAAATTTGCGCTTCAGGCAGCATTTTTCAAAGGTCGTGCCTTTTAATAGACTATTTTGCGGGGGTTCACCTTTAGAGGGGGTACACAATGGCGATAAAGACAGCCCAGGAATACAGACAGCGGGTAGCGAAGCTGCGCCCGAAGCTCTTTTTGGGCGGAAAAAGGGTCGAAAAACTGAGCGACCATCCTGTTACGAGGGGCGTTGTCGATGCAACCGCGCTTGTCTATGATCTGACGATTGATCCTCGGTACGCGGACATCATGACGGCGAAATCGCATCTGACCGGCGAGACGATCAGCCGTGCGTTGCATATCCATCAAAGCAACGAGGATCTCTTCAAGCGTCTCGAAATGGCCCGGCTGAGCAGCCAGAAGCTGGGAACCTGCAACTACCGCTGCCCCGGCAACGAGATGCTGCCGTCGCTCGCCGCGACGACCTGGGAGATAGACCGCGACAGGGGAACCGTGTACCACCGGCGTTTCAACGATTATCTGCGTTACGCGCAGGAAAACGATCTGGTTGTCAGTGGTTCCGTCACGGACCCCAAGGGAGACCGCAGCAAAAGGCCGTTGCAGCAGGACCCCGACATGTACGTTCATGTTGTCGAAAAATTAACCGACGGGATCATCGTCAGCGGCGCGAAACAGCATACAACTGGTGCCTACGCCGCCGACGAAAACCTGATCTTGCCGGGAATCTCCTCACGAAAGCAAGAGGAGGATTATGCGGTGGCCTTTGCTGTGCCGAACGGCACCCCCGGCGTAACCTACATCGCTCAGTACAATGCCTACAGCGTCGAAAGAGAGTGCGAAAACGATCCCCGCACGCTTGGAAACCCGATCTACGGCCAGCGCGAAACCTGCCTGATCGTCTTTGACCGTGTCTTTGTGCCGTGGGAGAGGGTTTTTATGTGCGGCGAGGTCGAATACACACAGAAGTTCATCACCCGTTTTGCCAAGACCCATCGTATGAACTGCGGGGGGGCCTGCAAGGTCGGCTTTATGGATCTGATCATCGGGGCCGCCGTGCTTATGGCCGAGTACAACGGGCTGGCGAAGGCGCCGCATATCGTTCAGAAAACAACCCGTATGCTGCAGTTGAACGATACATCCCTTGCCTGCGCGATCGCCGCGGCCCATTTCGGGAGCGAGGATCCCCCGGGGTCCGGTGTTTATATGCCTGATGAGACGATGGGAAACATCGCCAAGCTCAATACCAACGATGGATTCTGGGAGGTCATGGCGCTGGCCGGCGACATCGCCGGAGGAATTGTTGCGACGATGCCGAGCGAAAAGGAGCTGGAAAACCCGGAAACGAGGGAGTACGTGGCCAAGTATCTCAAGGCCGCCGTGCCCGCGAAGGAGCGGATGCGCATCGCCCGTTTCCTGCAGAACTGGGTCGCGGGGCTCCACGGCGTCGGGACATTTCAGGGGTCAGGCCCGAGTCAGAGCGAGTATGTCTCGATCTACCGGGTAGCCGATCTCGAGGGCAAGAAGAAGATGGCGCTGGATCTGGCAAAAACCGCCTGAAGATTACAGCCCTTTGACAAATTGCCCCGCTCGCGC
>DYLD01000319.1 GCA_020722315.1 Syntrophus aciditrophicus | reverse complement strand
CCGGTTTTTATAGGGGCTTTTGTGTGCGGGGATAGAGGACGTTTTTAGAAATGACTAGTCTTCTTGATAGAATCTATGCGAAATACTCAAACAGGCGCCTTTTTTTCAGTGACGGCTGGGGTCATTTGGATCGCCTCCGGGAACTGGTTCGTGAAGGGAACCGTCACGTGGTTCCGCGCCCGATAGATGTTCGATGGGCAAAGACGTCCGAGAAGGATGACGCCTTTTTCCGTCAGGGAGAGTTTGTTTCTCCGTATGACGGGCTTCCCCTTCCCGACGAAAGCAAAAGGGCTTTTCTTGAGTTCGTTCTTCCCAAAAACACATCGGATATTCCTCCGGTATGCATCCATTTTGCGGCCACGGGCGATGAGGGCTTTGCCAGGCGGAGGAATCTGTTCGCTTTGCCGTTGGTGAAATCCGGCATTGCCTCGTTAATCCTCGAAAACCCCTATTACGGAAGAAGGAGACCGCGCGAACAGCAGAAGAAGATGCTCAGGTATTTCAGCGATCTGGTTACGATGGGAAGCGCCTCCGTCAGCGAGGGGCTTGCGCTGGTTGAATGGCTGAAAAAAGGCGGGTACACGAAAATCGGGCTCTGCGGAGTAAGCATGGGCGGTAGCATCGCGGCGGAGGTTGCCGCCCTTGACGCATCCGAACTCGCTGTTGTCGGATGTCTCACCGCCCATTCGGCCAGCGTGGTTTTTACGGAAGGATTGCTCAGCCGTTATCTTGCCTGGAGCGTTCTGGAGGGTCAGCTTAAGAACGGTGAGAATGCGCGGGAGCTTGTCCGGAAAATCCTCGATTTGACCGATCTGACAAGACTTCCGCCCCTTCCAAGACCGGAAGCGGCGTTTCTTGTGGCCGCAACCGGGGATGCTTATGTTCCTCGTTCGTCAGCGGCAAAACTATCCTTTCATTGGTCCGGATCAACGATGAAATGGCTTCATACTGGCCATGTCGGGGCTTTTCTCTTCCATCGCGGGCAATTTCTGGCAGCGCTGAGAAATGCCTTTGCGCGTCTCTAGAGAGTCTGCACGTTGTTGGCTGAAATATTGAACAAGGAGATCATAGTGTTCGGAATTTCTTGCGTATGAAAGTGTAAAATCCACGCGGATGGATTTTGGTCTTGACTTGAAGGTTAAGAGAGGATAAAAGGCCCGACGGGACTTTGGGCTTTTGACAACGCCGGGGCGAGATGTTTCGCGGTTTTAAATGATGGCGTTGAGGTAAAATTTATTCTACTACGATGGAGGTAAAAAGACGATGAGTGTTGACGTAAAGGCCCCAATGCCGGGCAAGATCCTCGAGATTTTGGTCAAAGTCGGCGACAAGGTTAATGAAGACGATGAACTTCTCATTCTCGAGGCGATGAAGATGGAAAACCCGATTTATGCGACCGCCGGTGGAACTGTAAAAGACATAAAGGTAAAAGTGAATGATTCCGTCGATACCGATCAGGTGATGGTTGTCCTGGAGTAGGGTCTTTTATCTTTCATGACAGGAAGCAACCTTTTTCTCGAGGCGCAAGGTCTAAAGGCCCTGCGCCTTTTTTATCAAGATCGGGCTGTGAGACCTTTGCAAAACGCCGCCTTTCGCGCT
>DYLD01000318.1 GCA_020722315.1 Syntrophus aciditrophicus | reverse complement strand
CCTGAATCCGTGGCACACAATGTGCGGTTCGGTCTGATCGGTCAAAATTGATTTTTGACCATTGCTTTGAGGTGCTCAGTAAGGAAAGTTACCCGCTATTTGGGAAACAGCAGAGCGTAGTACGCACTTAACATGTTCAAAACACTGAGTATGTCCAATTTTAAGCGCACCTTTCCCTTTGTTTGTGTAACAGACATGATAAGTTTCCGAAATAACATCAGAATATCTCACCTACGTAACCGGGGCCATGAAGCCCCGGTAAAGATTTTCCCAGACAGCAGCCCAGGGGTTGTAACGACCAAAGGAAATATACAGCCGTCGCGCATGGAACGAAATCCGACCTGCCATGTAAATAAAATCCTGAATGACAGTGCGAAGCCGACGTCTTGTGGCCTTCTTGCGGTAGGCGGCCCTGTTTGTCAGATTGCCGTTATCCTCCCTGAGACTTTCCTGTCCGCAGAGGCGCAGCAGATTATAGGCCAGCAAAGCCAGCGTCAATACGTCGGAGTTGGTCGAAAAATGCTCGCTCGGCAGTCTTTCCAACGCCATGTCGCTCTTTATCTCCGAATGAAATTGCTCGGAAGTGCCGTGATCATGGTACAGCAGCACTGTCTGGAAGGGCTCGTCTGCGAGGGAAGTCCAGTAGGTATCAACTTCCACTTCCGGAATCAACAGGGCTTGTCCTTTTTTCGTAGTCCTTTCGGCAACATCGAAAACAATGCGCAGGGGTTTGTCATAACCTTCAACTTCCCTGTATATTTCTCCGCGCCAGACTTTCTTGCCTTCGCGGGGAGACGATTGCGTCCCTTTTTCCTGGGCAATTTTCAACCAGTCCTCCAGTTTTTCCTTGCGGAGATTGCGCTTGATCAGCCAATCCACCTTTCCGTCAATGCAGACCGCAATGTTGTCCAGAGAATCATTCCCCGAATCGAGACGCACAAGGATGTCCTTATCCGTTGCCATCTTCGCATACCGGATCGTTTCCCTCAAAAAATCCGGGGTGTTCTTCTGGGAATGCTGAGAGCCCTCTCGCAATTCAACATTGACCTCGTATCCTTCCTTGCCGAGATACGCCAGGATTGGGGCAAATCCGTCACTTCCCTTGTATGTTCTCGATACTCCTTCCTTTTTCGTCTTGGAATTGTCAAAGGGGCTGACATCTATATCCAAGGGGGCTCGCTCGCCTTTGCTGGTGGTTACCGTGCCAATCTCTGGAGCCGTGCTGCGAATCAATTTAGCCGACTCTTCCTTGATGATGCCGTCAAAAGCGCCTCTGACGACATCGAGCCTCTGTCTGAGAGTAGGACTGGCCGGACATCGGGCGATACCCAAGCTCTCCATGAAAAATGGAATTTCTCGAAACTCCTCTATCGCGTCATAGTCAGGCTTTGCCATACACAACAATCCAAGGAACGACTTCAGAATATCGCCATGGGAAATTCTGGGTTCCTGGCACCCCGGCAGAACAATGGAATCTGCTCTTTGCGCAAGTCCCGTCCGGTTGAGCAAAGCTCCTATCAAGGCCAGCCCGGAATGGCTGGTCAAATTTTCGTCTCCCTCTTTGATGATAAATTCCACTGGAACCATCTTCACCTCCCAGGTGCTGTTTT
>DYLD01000317.1 GCA_020722315.1 Syntrophus aciditrophicus | reverse complement strand
TATTGCAGGATCTCAGAGGTAAGGCCCTGAAGTACCTACGTAATCGAAAACGCCTCCTCGAACATTAGTTCCCAGTATGGAAGGCACCGCACCCGCGTTTCTCCCAACATGGCCTCCCCGCGAAGACTCTTGTTTACGATATAGCCGCGCTCAAAATGATAACGCTCCAGGAACCCACGGTACGCACGCTCTACCTCAACCCTTTTCATGTCGCTGTACTTGACCTCCAGAGGCGTCACAAAAGCCCCGCGCCGGATGACAAAGTCAACCTCGGCCTTGTCCTTTGTACGCCAGTAGTGGATCGTCGTATCCGCCAGGGGAAAGCGTTCCACAAGCAGGGCGTGGATCGCATTTTGAAAGACGAATCCGGCCTCGCTGTCCGGAATGCCCCCAAAGCTTCCCGAGGCAAAATTGCGCAAGCCGATATCGCAAAAATAGTAAACAGGCGCTTTGGTTATCTCTTTTCTGATATTGGTAAACCAGGGACTTACCTTTCGGACAATGAAGGTCTTTTCCAGATACCAGAGATAGGTCTTGACCGTGGGCAGGGAGAGTCCCAGGGTGGCGGAAAGTTCCGAATAGCTGACCATTTTCCCGGTCTGACCGGCCATTACCCTGACGAGATTGCTGAAACTTTCGCTTTTTTCCACCCGGAGAAGGTAAACGATGTCCTTTTCCAGATAGCTGCGAAAAATCTCATTGATGACGGCCAGTTTTTCCTGGTGTGTTTCCGCCAGCACAACGCGTGGATAGCCGCCGTAGATGAGGTATTCTTGAAAGAGTTGCGCTGTTTTGGCGGGCTCGGCAACGAAAAACTCCCTGAGTCGGCCCGCATAGCGATAACCGGTTCTAAAATCAACGAACTCGCCAAAGCTGATCGTCGCCAGTTCGAATAATCGTTTTCTGCCGACCAGCGACTCGCTGATCTTCTCCTTCAATTCGATGCTCCCCGATCCGGAGACAACCAATTTCCAGGGCAGATTCTGATCGTACAGACCCTTCAGAAACAGCCCGGCATTTTCCTTGCGCTGGATCTCGTCAATAAAGACCACGCCGTCGCTGCCCAATTCCAGACGAAGCTTCTGAAGAAGCGCGCTTTGAGACACGAGGTGACGGAAGTCGTCCTCGACATCCAGATTGAGCCAGAGGGTGTTTTTCCCCTCCGCACGAAGCTGGGCCTCGAGTTGCTTGAGGATGGTTGTTTTGCCCGATTGACGCGGCCCAATCAGCATGGTTATCTCGGGATGATCAAGATGCTCCGCCAACGCGGTCAAGAGCCTGCGCTGTATGAACGGGCTATCCGTATTATGATTAGGAAGCTTCGCTTTCATGGTTTCACTTTAGCACGAGAATTTGTAATGTCAATTTAGTTTTATGGCGCGATGAGCTTCATCCCGCCCTTTTCCAACGCCCAAGAATATCCTTTTTTTTATCATACTTCATTTTGACTCTCTTGTTATTACGATATGTTCCATCATTTTCTCAGGGGCGGCAAATCGCCGGATGCGGGTAAAAAAACCGCTTCGGCACTGGTGAGCAGATGAAGTTCCGCATCAGGATAGCTGTTTCGAAGCGCCCGGAGGCTCGAAGAGGCGAAGACCAAATCGCCGATCCCGGCGATT
>DYLD01000080.1 GCA_020722315.1 Syntrophus aciditrophicus | reverse complement strand
AAAAGCACTTGGTAACGCGTTAACGGATGATCCCCATGCCTGCCAGCACCGACAGCATCACCGCCGCGGCGATGACCGAGCCGATCTGCCCGCCGGCGTTTGCCCCCATTGCATGCATCAAAAGATAACTTTTCTTGTTGTACTTTGAGCCTTCGCGCTGGACGACACGCGCCGCCATCGGAAACGCGGAAATGCCGGCCGCCCCGATCAGCGGGTTGACCTTCCCGCCGGTCAGAGCACCCATCAGCTTGCCGAAAAAAACACCGCATACCGTGTCGAGGCCGATGGCCAAAAGCCCAAGCATGAGAATGATCAGGGTTTCAATTCGGATAAATGCCTTACCGGCCATCGTCGCGCCGATCGTCAACCCCAAAAAGAGCGTCACGATATTGGCGATCTCGTTTTCCGATGCCTTTGTCAGGCGGCTGACAACGCCGGATTCCTTCATCAGATTCCCCAGCATGATCGTTCCCAGCAGGGGCAGCCCCTTGGGTGCAATAATGCCGCCGAGAATCGTGATGACCAGAGGAAAGAGCAGTTTTGTCGTTTTGGAGACCGGTTTTGCGACCGGGGCCATGATCGTCTCACGTTCCTTTTTGGTCGTCAGGATTTTCATGATAGGGGGCTGGATAATCGGCACGAGAGACATGTACGAATACGCCGCGACGGATACGGCACCGAGCAGGTGCGGGGCGTATTTCGACGTGACGTAGATCGCCGTCGGTCCGTCGCAGGCGCCGATAATCCCGATGGACACCGCGTCCAGTTGTGGAAACCCGAGGGCCAAGGCCAGAATCAGCGTGAGAAATATCCCGAACTGTCCGGCGGCGCCGAGAAGAAACGTCGAAGGCCGCGCGAGAACGGGACCGAAATCGGTCATTGCCCCTATCCCGATAAAAATCAAAAGCGGAAAAAGTTCGGTTGCGATGCCGGCATTGTAGAGTGTCCTTATAAAACCTTCCTCGCCCATGACATCGGAAAGGGGGATGTTGACCAGAAGACAGCCGAAACCGATCGGAACCAGCAGCAGCGGTTCGCAGTCCTTCTTGATCCCGAGGTAAAGCAACAAAAAACCGACCAGGATCATTAATGTATTGCGCCAATCCATCGCGATCATCTCAAATCCGATCGTCAGTCCGCCTATCCCGTCAATAATAGCCTCAGTCATCTGTTACCCCTCCTTTTTTTCCGGTTTTTCGGGGAACAGTTTTCCCAGACCGGTCATGACGAGGCTCATGATCCAAAGAACGAGGATCGTCCCCCCCATTCCGCAAACCAGCATCGTGATTCCAAAAGTTAGATTGTCCATGCGATTATCCTCCTATTCATGCAAACCAAAGATTGTACCCAGGAACCCATGGCCTTTCTATTGGGAAAGAAATTCCCGCCCTATTTCCGTTTCTTTCGAAAAGGGGGTCATACGACGGGATAGCGAAAAAAGGTCATTTCGGCCTGGGGAGTCCTGTTACGATCTGCGACCTGATCAGACGGGGCAGCATCATATGGTGACGCGGGCAGATCGAGCGGGGATTTTGGTACGCTCCATTGGCGAAGGCCACCATGTAACGGCGCATTTCCTCGAAACGAACAACCTCGTCGACAAAACCGGTCTTGGCGCAGTAGAACGGACGCGACGTATTCTCGTAGTGTTTCACCATGTCGTTCATCTTGTCGATAATCGGGTCGAGCGGCCGCCCGGCATCTTTTTCTTTTACAAGTCGGCGGGCATAACTCGCCGCCGCGGCGGTCTCGCCGTGCATGACGTAGATCTCCGTCGTCGGTGTTCCGAGCGTGAACGCGTTGTTGTTGTTCGCTGTCGGTCCGCCCATGACGTAATGGGCCGCCGCCGTCCCTTTACGAAGGACGATCAGCATCATCGGCAGGTTGGTCTGTTCAATCGAATAGATCAGCGACTGCCCGAGTCCGAGCAGTTCGGCCTTTTCTGCGATATCCCCGACGTCGATGCCGGAGGTATCCTGAAACCAGATCATCGGCACGCAATCCCGACCGCACTGGGTAACAAACTCATTCATCTTGATGAGCCCCTGGCGGTAGAGCTTGCCGCCGACGCCGATGTACTCGTTTGTGTACTCCGGATAGTCCGGCAAAAGCCCCTGCCGGTTGCCGACCACGCCGATCAAAAACCCGTCCACCTTGACCAGCCCTGTATAAACCTCGGGACCATAACCGGGGCGGAATTCGAGGTGTTCCGAGTTGTCGACGAGTCTGGCCAGCATGTTGTCGAAATCATACCCGGCCTTCTGGTTCATCGGGACGATATATGGAATCTCCGCCGGTTTAAACTTCGGCTCGGCAGGCTCGGCGACGCGGAAGAAACGGGGATTATAGGCAGGCATTTCCGCCATGTATCCCTTGATCGCATCGAGGACCTCCGTCTCCTTCTCGAAGACGGCTGTAAAAAAGCCCGTCGCGTCATAATGAATTTTTGTGCTCCCCGGCGGCACTTCCTTGAAATGTCTCGTCGCGTCTATAAGGGTCTCGGCTCCTTCCAGATCGAAGTAACCCTTCGGGCTCATGCCGCTGACGATCCCTCCTCCGCCGACGGCGATGTTGGCCTTTTTGTGGGCCAGAAGAATCGTCGGGCTGATTCCCTGGTAGCCTCCCCCGGCGGGGTTTGTCCCGTAAATCCCGGCGATAACCGGTATCCCCATCTGTTCGAGTTCGGCATGGCGGAAAAAAGTCGTCCCGCCGCCGCGCCGGTTCGCGTAGACCATCTCCTGCTCCGGCAGCTTTACCCCGGAGCAGTTCACGAGCCAGACAAGGGGCAAATTCATGATCTTTGCGATGTCGGTAACCCGAAGGGCGTTCTCGGCCTGCCCGGCGATCCACGCACCGGCCATCCATTTGTTGTTGAACCCGACCAGGACGCACCATTTCCCGGAAATCCTCGCCAGACCGTCCACGATATTCGTGCTTCCCGATTCCTCTTTGCCTGGATCGAAAATTGAATGAAGCGGGCAGAAGGTGCCCGGATCGACGAGGTATTCGATCCGTTCCCATACCGTCATCTCCCCGCGTTCGTGGACCTTCTCCACGGTAATCCCGACGTTTTTGATACGCTCGATCTCTTCGTCGATTTTTTTCATTACCTCTTCGGCCTTCGCCGCGCTTTCCTTCATCCGTTCTATCTGTGCCGGACGAAGCGGTTTTCCAAAATCATCCATCTTTTCAAAATAAGGTCTCATTACGATCTCCTCTAAAGAATTTTTTTACCCGATGAAGGCAGGGCTTGCTTGCCTTACTGGGTCCCGATCAACGGTTTGCCTTGCGTATTCCGAGTTGATCCTGGGCCATGATGAATTTGCATACGTTGGCCGAGCCCTCGACCATCGCATAAGCAGGGGCATCGCGGTAATAGCGTGCCACGGGATATTCGGTCGAGTATCCGTAGGCGCCGAGTATTTTCATCGCAAACTGGGATGCCTTGTAGGCAAGCTCCCCTGCCAGGTATTTCGCAAGCGCCACCTCGAAGTTGTTACCAAGATCCCCCTGGTCTTTCTGCCATGCCGCACGGTAAACCATATATCTGGCGGCCTCGGTTTCGGCAATCATCTGCGCTATCATGTCCTGATTCATCTGAAAATGGCCGATCGGCTGGCCGAACTGTTCCCGTTCCATCGCGTATTTGAGAACCGTATCCAGGCAGGCCTGGGCGACCCCCACGCCTCCGGCCGCCGCCGAAAGCCTCGTCTGCGCGAGAGAACCGAAGACAATCTTGGCCCCGTCTCCCGGCTTGCCGAGGATGTTTTCCTTCGGGACCTTCGTGTTTTCGAGGATGATCTCGCCCGTCGGTGTTGACCGCGTTCCGAGCTTGTCGAGGTCGGTAACGGTAATATTATTGAAATTTTTCAGCTCGACAACGAATGCGGAAAGGCCCCGACCTTTTGCGGCACGGTCGGTGTAGGCATAAAAGATATTGATTCCGCCTATCGGGGCGTTCGATATCCATGTCTTTGTGCCGTTGATAAGCCAGTGATCGCCTTTATCCTCGGCCGTTGATCTGATCGCCATGACATCGGAGCCGGCCTGCGGCTCGGTGATCGCAAATGCACCCAGCAACTCAGCCGATACGAGCTTCGGTATGTATTTTCTCTTCAGCTCGTCCGTTCCGTATCGGTAAATCGTAAAGGCGCATCCCAGTTCCTGCATGTTTATCTGGACGCGCAGCGAACTTGACGCACGAGCTATTTCCTCGGTGATGATCATCGCTGCGAGCCAGCCCATGTTGTTGCCGCCGTACTCTTCGGGAATGACCGTGCCGAAGAGCCCCATTTCCCCCATCGGTTTGATCACTTCTTCGTAAGGGAAATAATGGTTTTTATCCCATTCATCCGCATACGGGGCGATCTTTTCGGCGGCGAAAGACCGCACGGTATCTCTTAACATCAACAGCTCATCCGATAATCCAAAATCCATTGTTCGTCTCCTTTTTTAATGTTGGTTATAACATCCGTTTTCAGCTCCCTTTTGAACAACCACCTGGGTATTCACAACCGTTTCGGGGGGGTCTATCGAAATAGGGGAAAAGGGGAAGAGTTACCGCTAGGCCTTGCGAAAAACAAAATTGATCTGGCCGTTCGGCAAACGGTTGACCTCGGCCTTCATTTCCATGCCGACTTTGATTTCATCCTCAGACACATCCGGGGCAACCCTTCCGAAAACCTTGTAGGTGCCATAGTCCAGAAGGGCTATCGTGTAAGGCAGATCTCCTTCAAACCCTACCGGGGCATACTTCAGCCTGCTGAAGCTGGCCAGTTTCCCCGTTCCGGTGACGGGAAACCACTCCATGTCGCTGGATAGGCAGTTGTAGCAATCCGCGCGGGGGGGGAAAAAAGTCATCCCGCATACCCGGCACCTGGTGCCCATAATTTTCCCCTCTTCCAGGTATGTAATAAAATCATTCGTTTTGGTCAGGGACGTAAAGCTTACCGTCCCGAATTTTTTAAAACGATCATCCGTCTCTTTTTTGCCGGCCATTTTTCTTACCTCCCCAAGATAGTTACATTCCCGTAAAGACCGACGCCGCCGATGTTGTGGACCAGACCGATTTCCGGGTCCTTCACCTGGATTTCCCCCGCCTCACCCCTTAGTTGCAGGACGATCGTTCTGATCTGGGAACCCCCGGTCGCGCCGATCGGATGGCCTTTGGAAAGCAACCCCCCGTCGACATTCACCGGGATTTTCCCTTCCTTATAGGTTTCCTTGCTTCGGATAAGATCCTTTCCCTCGCCCGGCTTCGCGAAGCCGAGGTCTTCATAGGCCATCATTTCCGCGATCGTGAAACAGTCGTGCACCTCGGCTACATCGATGTCATTGGGAGTAACCCCGGCCATTTTGTACGCCTGTGCCGCCGAGGCCCGCGCGACGGAAAGCCCGGTAAGGGAATCCCGGCCGGCGATGTTCACAGCGGCCGAGGCCGAGCCAAGACCCATGATCCAGACGGGTTTCTGGCAGAATTCCTTTGCCTTTTCCTCGTTCGCAACAATCAGGCAGGAGCTGCCGTCGGCATTGGCGCAGCAGTCTCCGACTTTCAGCGGACTGGCTATCGGGCTTGCCAGCGGATTGTCGGGCTGGGAAAACATCTCGAGCGTCACGGGCTTCCGGTAAACAGCCTTTGGATTTTTCTGGCCGTATGTAGCGGCCTTCACGCGAATCAGCGCCAGATCCTCCGAAGTGGTTCCGTATTTGGCCATGTGGGCCTGGGCATGCATCGCATAGTAAGCCGGCATCATGGTTCCGAACGGGCTTTCCCATTGGATGTCGGCCCCGCGCCCCATGCGTTCCTGGGATTCCGCGGAGGTGATTTCCGACATCTTCTGGAAGCCGATGACGGCCACGACATCATGCAATCCGGACTGGATCAGTGCGTAAGCCGTCCTCAGGCCCATGCTGCTCGACGAGCAGAGACTTTCAAGATAAAACGTCGGCTGGGGGATAAGACCCAGATATTCAGCCAGAACCCCGGCAGGCGAACGTTGCTTGTCGTACTCGGGTGCGGAACAGATAATCGAGGCGCCGATATCGGTGGTTTTTATTTTGGCGTCCTGCATCGCCTCTTTAAATCCTTCAAAGGCCAGTTCCCTGATAGAGCCGGGATAATTACGGACAAAGGCGCTCTGCCCGACACCTATGATTCCAACTTTTCCCATAATCCCTCCTGCGTGTTTTGTTGTAATTCCAGCTATTTGGGTTCCAGGGCCTTAACCAGGGAACGGATGATGGTATTGTATGGCGTTTCGATTCCCGCTTTTTGCCCGTATTCGATGAATTTGCCGTTCATGAAATCGACCTCTGTTTTGCGTTTGTTTTCGATGTCGATCAGCATCGAAGGCTTATGGTTTCCGGCTGTGCTCATGTATTCGATGGCTTCGTTGTAAAAGTTCCATCCGAGGTTGATTTCATTGGCCCTTGAGACCTTGACGCATTCCTTGATCAAGCCGTCGACAATCTGAAAGACAATGGGATCCCCCATGGCCTGAGCCATCGTATATCCCGTGATCGCACAAACGGGGTTCATGCATGAATTCAGTATCCCTTTGTACCAGACTTTGGAGATGATATCCTCTGTTCTTTCCGTTGTAAGTCCGCTTCTCGAAAGCGCCTCCGCGATACCCAGCGCGGCATCCCGCGAGGCGATGTCCAGTTCCTTGAGATAGTGGGGCGGATGGTGAAACGCCATGCTGACATGGCCGGGTTTTACAAGCCCGCATCCGTAATTTACGACGGCCCTCATAACCGCTTGTTTTCCGAGCTTTTCAGCGAGGACAAGTTCTGTATCTATCCCGTTCTGCCAGCTGACGACGTACATGCCCGGCCGGTGAAATTCTTTCAGTGCGGAGGCTATAAGGGGTAGGGCATTGGCCTTCACCATGATGAAGATCACATCGGGTTTGTATTTTGCCATATCGTCTATGTTGGTGCATGTTCTGGTCACTTTTTGTTGAATATTTTCCGCTCCTTCGATGATAATTCCCGGGTTGGTTGCCGGTTTCAGAAGATCCGGTATGACATCGCAGAGCGTCACTTCATATCCCCCTTTCGCGAGGAATGCCGCGACGATGGAGCCCACGCAACCGGCCCCGACAATTCCAAAGGATTGAGGTGCAAAGCCTGATTTCTTTTTCATAAAAGCCTCCTTCGCTTTTTATAGATTGCAAAAACTGATTCCTGCCGGAATATCACCCTCGCCGGACAAAGGTTTTTTTGGTGTGATTGGTGAGGGATCCATTTTTGGTATGATGATGGTGGTTGTTTAAGCCGTTTTCCACTCGAAATCACTCAGTTTTCTTTGTCAAGGATCCCAAAGGATTTGGCATCCAGTATCTTGATTCCGTTTTTCTCGAGTATTTTAATCGCCTTATCATTATCGCTGAACCGGAAAATCATCACCGCCTTGTTTTTGGAACGTCCTATGAACGCGTATGCATACTTAACAGTCACTTTACCATCCAAAACGGGTTTCAGTAGATTTGCCAGGCTGCCGGGCTTGTCCTCGATCTCGGCGGCAACGACCTCGTCTACTCGCGCAGACAGCTGTTTGCTCATCATGATCTGCCGTGCCTTCGAAACATCGGAAACGAGAAGCCGTAGCTGCCCGAAGTCCCCGGTATCGACAAGGTTCAGTGCCCTCAGGTTGATCCCCGCATCAGCCAGAGCCCGTGTTACCTCAAGCAAACGGCCCGCCGAATTCTCAATCGATACGGTAATTTGTTGTAATTTCATATCGCCTCCTTATGTCTGTTCAATTATGGTTTTGTGGCCCGGATAGACTAATAGAGAAAAACTATAAGGAATGTCAAGAAAAAAGTGGGAATTCGTTGCCGGGGTGTTCCCGACTGAAATATTCCTTGAACAGAGCAAAAAAAAGATGTATAAAAGACATACAAAACTAAAAAGGTATGGGAGATTCACAACATGGCAACGTTTTTAAAGGATTCGCTGCTTACGATACAGAACCATCGCACCCGGAATCCACAGTATGAAGAACTACTCGATATACTCGAGGAGCTTTTGATTCTTCGCGAGGAACACCGGCGAAAAATACAGAGGGATGTGTTTCCGGTTGACGAAAGAGTTATTGTGCCGAAGATAACAGGAGGTTTTCCTCTCGTAGATTTTTCGTTGCGCGGATATGATCTCTCCGAGCCGAAGGCTTATTTTCTCGAGCTGTTGAAGATCGCCCAAAAGAGGCTGCCTGAAGAGGCGTCCACAATGGCGGCAAACATCGCAAGCGGAGAGACGCTTTATGAAGACCTCATTTACGAATCGTTTAACGAGCCGCCGACAGAAAAAGAAACAGTTGAGAACAAGGAAGTCAGTGCAACGTTTGATCTTGTTGAAATGTTCCTTGAAGAAAGCCTCAGGCCGGCCCTGGAAATCGTCGCATCACGTTACGGCGATGCAATAATGAAAACCGGTTGGCAGCAGGGGTATTGCCCGATTTGCGGAAGGGAGCCGAAAATAGGCGAAATCAGGGGGGAAAGCGAAACCCGTTATCTTTTCTGCAACCAGTGCGGGTTTGAGTGGCCTTATGAGCTTATCAAGTGTCCTTTCTGCGGGAATGAAGAGCAACAAACACTTGCCTATTTCACCATTGAAGGGGACGAACGCTATCGCGTTGACGTATGCAACAAATGCAAGCGATATATAAAGATGGTTGATTTCAGACATACCAATCAGAAGCCGGACCTGGAAATCGAAGATATCGCAACGCTCCATCTGGACATGCTGGCCAACGATGAGGGCTATGACTAATTCCTCTGATGTAAGCAGGTCAACAAAAACGATCGACGGACGGATTGGGAAAATCATCGATCTCATCGAGCTGGATACAAAGAAAAAAGGGTTGCCGGTCGTGACGAAACTGTCGCAGCAGGGCGCTGATCCATTTAAGGTTCTGATATCCACACTTCTCAGCCTGCGGACAAAAGATGAGGTAACCGCCGTCGCGACTCAGAGGCTTTTCGCCATAGCACAAACGCCGGCTGAAATGAAAGGCCTCAAAGAGGAGGACATCCGAGAGGCGATCTATCCTGTGGGTTTCTACCGTAACAAGGCGAAAACAATCCTGAACTTATGCCGGGAGCTTATGGATCGTTTCGATTCGCATGTGCCGGAAGAGATAGACGATTTGTTGGCACTTCCGGGTGTGGGGCGAAAAACGGCCAATCTTGTCGCCGCACTGGGTTACAATAAGCCCGCTATCTGTGTGGATACACACGTCCACAGGATATCGAACCGTCTTGGCTATGTCCGAACCAAAACTCCCGAGGAAACGGAATTCGCACTACGCAAAAAATTACCAAAGAAATACTGGATAAGATATAATACATTGATGGTATCTTTTGGCAGAAACACATGCCGTCCTGTTTCACCGCTCTGCAGCCTGTGCGTGGTATCGAATTACTGCCAAAAGGTTGGGGTGACAAGGTGCAGATGATGCTTCTTGGGAAGATGCATTCCGTTAAAAGTATTGATCCGGAAAAGATTTGTCCCCGGTAAAGAGAACCGGATCGGATCTTTTCCCGCAAGAGACTTTTCTTTAAAACCACACTTTGTCGAAGAAAGGATGGTATCTTATGGGCAACGCAGAGGTTTTGGAAAACAAAAAGAAGGTTTTGGGAATAAACGGACTCGGAAGGATCGGCAAGCTTACACTGTGGCACCATATTGGAAGAAAGTACTTTGACGAAATTTTCGTCAACCTCGGAAGGGAGGCGGGGACCGGTCTTTCGGCAATCGCGCAGCTGATCGAGAAAGACGCGACCTACGGAACCATTCACAAGTTCCTCTACGGCATAAAGGCCAAACGAATAGTCAGGATTGTTGATGAAAAACAGGGAAAGCTGCTTGTAGACGGAATTCCGGTAACGATATTGCGCGAGGCGAGAAATCCCGCTGAGATACGCTGGCGGGACTTCGGCGCGGATGTTGTCGTGGATTGCACCGGAACCTTCCAGGATCCGACGATCCAGCCTGACGATAAAAAGGGCTCCCTCCGTGGCCATCTCGCCGCCGGCGCGAAAGTCGTCATCAACTCTTCGGCGTTCAAGATAAAAAACAAGGCTTTGAAGATGCCGGACGAGGCGGTGACGCTGATATACGGAATTAACCATACCGCGTTCGACCATAAAAAGCACCAGCTAATCTCCGCCGCGTCCTGCACGACGACCGGCCTCGCGCACATGCTGAAGCCTCTTATGGAAGACGAAAAGACGGCAAGGATACTGACCGCTTCCATGTCAACCATTCATGCGGCCACCAACTCGCAGAGCATTCTCGATAAGATGCCGAAGGCGGGCGAAAAGGATCTGCGGAAAAACAGAAGCACGCTGAACAATGTCATTCTTACATCCACGAATGCCGCAGAAGCTCTCGTGCAGGTTATCCCGGAGGTTAAAGAGATCGGCTTTATGGCGGATTCGATCCGGGTCCCGACGACGACGGAGTCGCTGATCGTGCTGAACATAACCTTCCCCGCTCTCAAAAATGGCGGAGATATTACGCTCAACGCGAAAACCCTGAACGATATATACAAAAGGGCGGCGGACAATGACCCCGAGCATCTGGTTGTCTATTCGGAGGAGCAGAATGTTCCGACCGATCTGATCGGTCTGGACGCGGCGATTGTCATCGAGGGGCAATTCAACCACACCAGAACGGCCTTTATTGAGTGTGATCTTTCGGATATTCCGGAAATCCCCGCTTCGGTCAGCCAGGCGCTGGAACAGAAGAAATTCCGGATCCCCGTCGTTCATGCGAAGATATTCGGCTGGTATGATAATGAGTATGGAAGCTATACGAACCGGCTTGGCGACCTGACGACGTATATCCACAAGGAGCTGAACCGTTAAAAGAAAACGGTTTCGAC
>DYLD01000316.1 GCA_020722315.1 Syntrophus aciditrophicus | reverse complement strand
TGGTCCTCGAAGACTCGGACCAGAGGCTTCGCCTGGTCCTCGAAGACTCGGACCATTTGCCTGCGGCCAGTGTTCGAAGACTCACACTGAAGATCCGAGTGTCCTTCCATCCTCGGTGCCCTCGGAAGGACACTCGGAAGAGCACCTTGCTCGGCCTTCGGCCTCGCACACATGACTCTACCCAGTCTCTTATATGGACATCTCCCGTTATGGATATGCTGGGATGATGGTGTATCCCGCTCGCGGACTCGCGGAAGACGCTCTTACTTTTGAAGACTGGTATGTGGTGATACCAGATCTTCAAAAATACAATAAGGAGACAACATATGAAATTAATCATCAACAAATGCTACGGAGGTTTCGGGATAAACACCGAAACAATGAAAAAGCTGGTCATGGCAGGTGACCCTGCCATAAGGAAAATGTCTGTCCAAGAATATTCAGGGAGGAAAAACTTCCAGGAAGACTTGACAGACATCGGGGATCGGTTTTATACCGATCCCCTTGAATTGTGTGCCATCAAAGATGGCACGGTATATACTCCAGATTATGAATCTCTGAGAACATCAGAGATTCTAATAGGTATGATTGAAGCCGGAGTAAACGTAAACACTCCGGTATCTAAGTTGGAGGTTGTTTCAATTCCTGACAATGTAGATTGGGTTATCGAGGCCGAAGACGGCCTCGAGCATGTAGCAGAGGTTCATCGTACCTGGAGTTGAAGACTCCAGGTACAAAAAGGAAGAACGGTCACCACACCGTTCTTTCTTTTTACCCCGCGTCCGGACATTCGGACGCCGGGGTCTCTTTTTTACCAATACCATGGGCAACGGGTGGCAATACCACCCGTTGCCCTTTTTAAATGGGCACAATCCTCGAAGACTCGGATTGTCGCCCATAATTCCTCCGGGGCTCCGCTCCGCTCCGCCCCTCCGCGCTCGCGGACTCGCGGAAGACGCTCCTATTCTTGGAAACTGGATAGAACTCCAGTCCTCGAAGGGCCACAAGCGGTAGAGGAGTTTCCATGTCGTGGAATGGTCACCACGGCATTATATGACCCGCGCCGGCAAGCGTAACCCGGCTAGGTAGTCATCCGCCGAACAGGATGACCAACGTACAGTACCAGTACGTACAAAGGCTGGAAAGGTGATGACACCAGCCTTTTTTTTGACCAAGACAACAGGGGCAACGGGTGGCAATACCACCCGTTGCCCTTTTTAAATGGGCACAATCCTCGAAGACTCGGATTGTCGCCCATAATTCCTCCGGGGCTCCGCTCCGCTCCGCCCCTCCGCGCTCGCGGACTCGCGGAAGACCCTCATCTTCGAAATCAGATTATGGAGGATCACTATGACAAAAAAGGATATTCAAAATCTCAAAGTGGGAGAGGTGTTAACTCTACCTGACCTCTTGATCGAGGTCATGAGAACATCAACAGGGTTTACACTGCTGGAATATGCCTACACCTGTTGGGGTGACCCAGAATATGTAGTTGAGTTTAAAGTTAATGAGCTTGACCAGCTTGTCAATCTCATCAACAGCTAGGGAAGGAAAGACGGCACACGCCGTCCTTTCTTTTTTGCAAGACAACAGGGGCAACGGGTGGCTGTACCACCCGTTGCCCTTTTTAAATGGGC
>DYLD01000315.1 GCA_020722315.1 Syntrophus aciditrophicus | reverse complement strand
AGTGTCTGCCTCCAGATGCTCCAACGCCTCTCTTTCGGGACTTTGGGCTGGTACGCCGTCCCCTTGCGTTTTGCCTGCCGTTCGGCGGCGTTCTCGCGGTCATCCAGCCGCTTCAGGAACAACAAATACGAAAACTGCTCAATGGCATCGAGCGGATTGGACAGTCCCCCCGTCCAGAACTTATCCCAAAGGGCATCTACTTGCGCGCGGAGTTTAGGGTCGGTGAGCATGACTAGAAACGTCCCGAAGGTTCTCGTCGAGAAATCTTGTCGCTTGGGCAAAACCTTCGGGACGGTCTTGGATGGTTATTGAACACTCGTCCCGAAGGCTCGCTTGGACAAAGCCAGTCGCCAAGATAAACCCTTTGGGACGTTCTTCCAAGAGCAACGTTCCGCGCAATCAACGTCCCGAAGGTTCGGTTTGCAGAACCTTGTCGGTTGATAAAAACCTTCGGGACGGAGTCGATACCTTTGGGACGGTTAGTCGAATAAATATTTTGCGATCTTCTCATAACTCTTCTTCTCATCCTCAACATCATTCACAAATTTGACATACTCTTCCGCGCTCGAAAAGTGATCTTGCACGAAAACCTTATCCACCAACGCGCCATCCCTCACCCCAATCCACTCGCGATAATTCGAATACGCCCAATCTTCGGGCTTCGCCGCCAACCCCGCCTTGACAGGGTTGCGATGAATATACCTGCAAAGCGCCATTAGATACTCCCATTGATCCACGCGCTTGTGCTTGAAACGTCCCTCGAACAACGTGCCTGTGCGTCCCTGCTGGATATTCAACGCCTGCACATACGCATTAAACAACACCTGCATAAACCTTGACAAGGGCTCATCCGACTCCTGCCTGAGCAAAAAGTGATAGTGGTTCGGCATCAGGCAATAAGCAATCACCGTCACGCCGAATTTGGGGACATACGCCTTAATCAATCGCAGGAGATACAGGTAATTCCCATCATTGAAGAAAATCTTCCCCTTCCCCGCCCCGCGATTGTAGAGGTGATAATACTGTCCTTGCACAAAAGCATCACTGCGATATGGCATGTCGAACGCCTCCGCCAGCAGACTCTCAAACAGCCCCTCCGCACTTCGACAAGCCCTTCGGGCAGTCAGTGCATCGCCTGCCGCGTGGATTGCGCAGCATCCCGTAGGGCCTCCCCCATCCTCCCACGCAGACCCTCGACCCGCGCTACCACGCCCGCAAGTTCAGGCTTATCACTCATCAGCATGTTGGATACAAAGGTAAATATTGGGCATTCTCTTCCCGTTTGAGATAACTTCATAAACAATGCCACACTTGTCACCGCCATAAGAAATGCTACTTGAGGATGATGCAAATGCGGAAGAAAATCGCCCCTGTGATAAGACGGAATTTCTTTCGCCGTGAGCAACATTGTCGCGACAAAATGGCTTTCCGCACTCTTTGCATCGGTGTATTTCCGATTCTGCCAAGTGAACTTGTCCGCATGTTACACAACGCAGACCGTCAATTCGAATCCAAAGTAGAAAACCTGTGACAGCAATGATGACTATGATTACTAAGGCAGGAATAATATTCATATCTTTTATCCTCCAAAACTCTCCGCCAGCAGACTCTCAAACAACCCCTCGACTTGCCTCTCACTCTCCC
>DYLD01000314.1 GCA_020722315.1 Syntrophus aciditrophicus | reverse complement strand
TGACTCCGATAGCCTCGCACGATCTCTACATCGCTCCAAGGGTCGTTGTCTGTAAAAAGGATTGTCTTTCCGAGCAGCGTTTTCTGCAAATGCTCCCATGCCCGGTTGTCGAAACGATAGGTGAGATTGGGCAGGCCTGCAGAAGGAGTGATTTGCACTTGAAAAAGTTCCTTCATGTGGCGGGCCTTGAGCCAACCCTGAACCTTCTTGGATACACCCTCCATCGTGGGTGGACTACCCCTGCCAACTTTCCCTTCTCGATGTCGCCGGAGTTGATGCTGGAGTTGGCGGAAGGATTTTTGACGTTTTGCGATCTCTCTGAGCAGTGTCCGCGATTGGGCAATGAAGAGGTTTTCATTGTAAGTGACCAGGACGGTGCGCTGTGCTTTGAAAACTTCTCTTTGGCAACGGTAGACCCTCACTCCGGGCAATCCTTCCTCGTCCAGGGGTCGAAACTCCCTTGCAGGAATCGTCAGCAGCTCGGGATGCTGGGTGGGAACCAGCGAACCAATGAAGTGATACGGGCTTTCTTCAATCGCCTGCAAATTCTCCTGAGAGTTATTGCCCTTGTCAAAGATGATGGTAACGTGCTCAGCCCCATCGGTAATCGCGCGGTAACGGCTAACCAACTCCTCGGTCAGGCTGGAAAAAGTCGGCGCATCGACCTGATTGCCCGGGTAGGTGCGGTGAAACAGAGGAACATGAAAGTCGGCCGACACCAACAGGGCCAACCCCACAATCCGCAGCGACTCCCGACCTTCTTTGCTCTTGCCCCGTTGGGCGAGAGTGCAGCGTTGGTTGAAGGTATCAATGAAGGTGAAAAAGTTGGTCCCGTCGAAGAGGACCCGCTTGAGATCGATATCGAAGTCCCGCACCATCTGGATGGTGATATCTCGTTCAATGGATTCAATGGCCTGGGGGGTGACTCGGTCCATGTTTTCCCAAAACCTCTGACTGGACAATTGCCCGCTATCCAGATCCATGATGCGGCGCAGGAGCGTACCCTGGAACCACGTGGCGATACCGCTTTTACTGCGGGGTGCAACGCAGCGATTCAAGATGGCCACCAGAAGATACTGGCCAACAGTGGGTCCCCGACCCTGTTTAGGCACATGACGGTCAATATGTTCGGAGAGGGTAAGCCGTTTAGCCAGGTCATACAGGGCAGCCAGGGCACCGAACTCTACGATGACGGCCTCTTTGGGTCTAGGCATCGCCTTTATCAAGGAGGGGCCTTGTGTCACGGCATGGATGATATCTTCCGGGCGCCCCAGGTACTGCTGCCAGACGATCTTGGGCTTTCCGTCGACCCTTTTGCACTCGCGCGCGTAGTAGTAGGGTTTGCCGCGGATCATTTTTTTGGTTATGCTGGCCATGATATAGGTCATACATAACTGACAAAGCAATGTCAAGAAATATCTTTGATGACTCCAAAAGCTAGCAATAACAGCATTCCCAAAGGCATTGGCAACATGCTTTGGAGCGAACATCCGTAGGTCATACATAAAAGGCGATCTCATGCAACGATGTCGGTAATCGGCTGGAACATAAAACTTGTGTCGAAACAGTAGGTTATTCATGGAACGTCTAGCGCCACACTGCCCGGGATTCAACATGCGCCTCAAAAAGGCGGTAAACTCGGGCTAGA
>DYLD01000313.1:430-1649 GCA_020722315.1 Syntrophus aciditrophicus | reverse complement strand
ACAGAGGGATGATGATTTTGGATGAACAACTCGCGGACGCGGCTAGAATCAGCAAGCCCTATCTCTCGCAGATCAAGACAGGCAAACGCAAGGGGTCGCTGGCGAAGGCGTTGAAGGTGACGTTGGAAGAGGTGATCGCGAGGGGAGAGGAATGAAAAAAGGCGGCATGATAGCCGCCTTTTGGTTTGGAGTTTCGATGTTGAACTAAAACGCCTGCGAGAGATATTTCTCAGCGGCCTTCAAGAATTTTTTCGACCAGTTGATGATTTCCTGGGCTTCGCTTTCTTCCACTTCGCCAATCATTCCATAATCCCCGATGTTTCTTGTGTCCTGCGCTTCCATCAACAGACGATGGAACTCTGGATCAAGGAGTTTGGTCTTGGCAAATCCTTTCCCATACGCGGCAATGACCGCCGAATGGCTGGAGGAACTCAAGCCTTTGGACAGCAACAACGCCTGGGCAATGTAGAACATGGAGTAGTAGGCACGAGAAGCGGCAAAACTGGCGAAGTCATCACGCAGTAAATTCGCGGCGGCTTTTTGACTCAGTTTTGCGCGTTCCAACAGTTCCTTGATCTCAGGTGTCATATCGCAATCCCCTCGCGGCGAACGTTCATCAGGAAGGGTATTTTGCTCTGCTCGTATTGTTGCCTCGTCGCAAATGCCCTTGAAATGACCACATCATTATCCAATGACAGTTTTGCCACCGCCCTCGATGTCTTTTTCAACATTGTCCCGTATTTGAAGTCGTCTTTCAGGACAACCAACACGTCAATATCCGAATCGCCCCGCGCGTCGCCACGCGCTTGGGAACCGTAGAGAATGACCTTTTCCACGCGTTCGCCCAGCGTGTCCTTCAATTCTTTTTGCAAAGCGCGCAAGATTCGATGTAACTGCTTTTGTTCCATGCCTTTATTTTACTCTCTTTCTGTTGTGCAGACCGTCCACGAATACCCTTCGGGTACGATGTGGGACACGAATACCTGAACCACCACGTCTCCATTCGAGAATTCGTGGACAAAATTCGTGGACGGTCTCTCCCAGAATAAAACCAAAAGGCGGCGTGACAGCCGCCTTTTGATTTGAAGCGCGCGTAACAGGGAGGGTGTCTCTTACACAGCCAATGGGGAGAGTCGGTAAACGCGAGACAACTTGGCCGCGGTGGCAAAGTCTTTTTGCCGAAGCGCCTCACGGACATCATCGAGCTTCATCGCATCGT
>DYLD01000313.1:0-409 GCA_020722315.1 Syntrophus aciditrophicus | reverse complement strand
TTCGTCATCTGTGTAGACCAGTTCTACATTTACTTCGGCCACGTATTCACCAAAATGAATCAATTTGGTGGTCTGTTTTTTTGTCATTTCTTTCTCCTTGTAAAATCCTCCGACCAGCGGCCAGGGTCGGGGCGGTAGGCTGTCACCAATACAGCGGGAAAGGCCACGTTTTTGGGCATCCCCCACAGTATGTGAATCGGTTTGTTTTGACCATCGTGTTGCAAGACCAATACGCAAGGACCCTTGGCGTAATCGGGATACTCTTCGACGACAATCGCTCTCGATATGCCTGCCAACACGTCACGGACAAGGATATTATCGTCGGCCATTTCATCGTATCCATGAGCGGAAACCTGGATTTGGTTCTGTTCGACGAGTTTGAGAATTTTCTGGAAGATTTCGCTCATGG
>DYLD01000079.1 GCA_020722315.1 Syntrophus aciditrophicus | reverse complement strand
TCCGGACGACCGGGCGGCGCTCAAAGAAATGGCCCGGATCATGACAGAAAAGGGGTCCCTGATTCTGACCGTCCCGCACAGGAGTTTTTATTTTGCGAACGATGATCGCTTTGTGGGCCATTACCGCCGTTATGAAATCAGTGAACTCGCAGAAAAACTCCGCGACGCGGGGCTTGAAATTTCCGTGATTGAGAAGGTTCTCGGCCCGCTGGAGAAGATAACGATGATAACCGTTGTCTTTTTTGCGTCGTCTCTGGCGCGTTTTAAAAGGGGCAGCGCCAAGGCGATGAAAAACCCGCTGATTAAGCCAAAAATCATCGCGCCGGTTTTTAAGATGGTTAACCTATTCTATGCCGCGGTCATCTGGTTGGATGCCCGCATATTCCCGCGCCGGTTTGCCAGCGTCATCCTGCTGAAATCCGTAAAAAAGCGTATATAAGGGCCGTTCGAAATGGGAGTTTTTGCAAGAAAGGTGCCCCAGATAAGGCTATTCGGTTATGGCAACCGGCTTTGCAAGGGTATCGAAAGGAGAAGTAGATGAGGGAAAGCAAAATAGCGACGGCTCTGGATCTGAAGTATTTCCCTGTGGCCATCCTCTGGAGCGATGAAAAACCGGAAGGCGCCCTGGGATTCAAGGAAGGCAAATGGAGATGCTTCATGTGGATGCAGGCCAACGCGGCAAAGGGCCGAGTGGCGACCTTTCTTTCCCTGTTTTTGGGTGAAAGAATGAAAATTTCTCTTGAACTTTTTCGGGCCTGATCAATGGCCGATCGGGGGCGCTGCACCGGAGCGGTATTTTGAGAAGGCCGTTTCGATTTTATCTTGCCGGAATTGCCTTTTGCTCATGCGGTCTGATGTAGGCGCCCCAGTAACTCATCCCGACAAACACGCCGCCTCCGATGATATTGCCGATCGTCGCGGGAAGCAGATTCTTCCAGAGGAAGCTGAGCCAGTTCAGCGACGCCGGATCGTAGGCCGCTGGTCCCGCAATCCCCGCCCAGTTGTGCAGAAATATCCCCGCCGGGATAAAGTACATATTTGCGACGACGTGTTCGAAGCCGATCGCAACGAAGGCCATGATGGGGAAGAAAATCGCGAAGATCTTTCCTGACGTCTGACGGGCGGCCAGCGCCATCCATACGGCGAGACACACCAGCCAGTTGCACCCAATCGCCCGAAAGAGCACCTCAACAAATGAGAGATTGACCTTCATGTAGGCAATGCCGACCGCTGATGCGCCGAGGGCGCCGCCTCCGGTCTTCCAGAGACCCGAAAAGTAGAAAATAAGGGCCAGAAAAAGGGAGCCGACAAGATTGGCAATCCAGACAACGCTCCACCTCAGCGACATGGTGCCAAAGGTGATTTTCCCTGCCATTGCGCTTGAGAGCATCAGATTATTGCCGGTAAAGAGTTCGGCGCCGGCAATAACCACGAGCATCAGTCCTACGCTGAAGACGGCGCCTGCCATGAATTTTGAAAAACCGATGCCCATGACTTTGGCGAGGTCAAAAGTAACGGCTGTGGAAAGGAGCCCCCCGAATCCGATATACGCGCCGGCGAGGATGCCCAGAACAAACACGGTAAACCACGGCGAGGTTGTCTTGCTCACGCCTATCGTTGAGGCTACGGTTTCCGCTATGGTCTGCGGAGGTTTGTCCTCCAGCGTGGCGGTTGGAAATTGAACGGACTTCATGATCTTTTCAAATCTTCCCAACGCCTTTTTCTCCTCGGTAAGCTTTCTCTGCATCGCGTGTTTGACCGCCTCTGTGATTTCCTCAGGCGTGAAGGGTTTGGAAACGTAGTCCATGGCCCCGCGTTTCATCGCCTCCACGGCCCTGCCCGTCGAGGGAAATCCGCTGATCATCACCACCGCGGAATCAGGGGTGCGGCGTTCCAGTTCCTCAATAACATCCATTCCGTCAAAACCCGGCATTTTCCAGTCCACGAGGATAACATCAAAAGGGGAATCCGCGGCAAGCTTCATCCCCTCAGCGGGACTGGTCGTGATCACGACATTGAAACCTTCTTCCGAAAATATCCTGCGGCATGATTCAAGAACGATCTCTTCATCGTCGATAACAAGCAACCTTTGCGCCATGATTTGCCTCCTCTGTGATCAAATCAATATGCTGTAGACGTTATGTATTTCCCCGGAAATCTTGGGTCTGTTGCACCTACTCTGTTATGCTACCAAATTTCGGCGCCGAGTCTCTGTTGCAGCCATTTTTTCTGATTGGGCGTCAATATACCGATCTGCGCCTCTATCCATTCGATGTCGCCGGTAAGAATCGCCAGCTTCTCGGGACCGGTCAGGTCGTATTTTTCCAGGGCCTCTGATCCCTGATAGAGCAGGCTGGCAATAAATTCACTGTCGGAGGCGGCCCGTTCAAGCACTTTAAGTATCTCTTCCTTATGGATTATCTGTTGCGCCTCAGGTTCCTGCGTTGCCGCCATATCTATCGCCGAAGCAACAGCCTTGAGGAGCACGTCAGGGGTGAAGGGTTTTTCTATATAGTCCGCTGCACCCATTTTCATTGCCTGCACCGACGACTGAATGGAAGCATACCCGGTAATCATAACAACGGGAAGCGATGGCTTTGCGCGCTTTACATCCCTTAAAACCCTCATTCCGCCGATGTCGGGCATGCGTATGTCCGTCAGCACGATATCGTACCTGCCCTTGATTGCCCGATCAATGCCGTCGCGGCCGCTTAAGGTTACATCAACCTCATAGTTTTCATCTTTGAGGATCCTGCTTACGCTGTCGAGTACAATCTGTTCGTCGTCAATGACCAATGCCCTCTTCTTGTCCATATCTTTCCTCCTTTTTGATGATCTGAGTGGTTGTCTTGAAGTTTCCCCGAGGTGAAAATACTATCGTATTAATTCCGCTACTTTTCGACGGGCAGCCAGATAAAGAATCGCGTGCCCTTTCCAACTTCGCTTTGAACCCTGATGGTTCCTCCATGTTCCTGGACAATGCCGAGGGAAACGGACAGGCCGAGTCCGGTGCCCTGTCCTATCTCTTTAGTGGTGAAAAACGGATCAAAGAGCTTGTCAAGATTGTCCTGCGGGATGCCGCAGCCGTTGTCTGCTATCGTAATTTCCACGCCCTTTTGACCGGATTCGGTGGCCGACAATCCGGTGGCTGTATAGATGTTAATTCTGTCTCCGGGTTTGGTTGCGTCGAGGGCGTTGATAATCATGTTTAACAATACACTCTGAATTTGACTCCGATCCAGCGTAACCAACGGCAGGTCTTCCCCCGGGTCGAAGTTTAAACTGACGCCTTTTATGAGCGCCTGATTTTCCATCAGCAGCACCGTAGAACTGATGAGTTTGTTTACATCCGTGGGTTCTCTGTCAAGTTTTGTCTGTCTGGAAAAATCAAGCAGACCCTTGACGATCTTCCTGACCCGTTCCGTTGACTGGGCAATGACTTCAAGATCAGAGCGGATGTCTTCTTGCAGGTCTTTGCGCCGCAGCAGCATGTGTGTATATGTTAATACGCCCGTGAGGGGATTATTTATCTCGTGGGCGACACCGGCCGCCAGTCTTCCCACGCTCGCCTGCTTCTCCGACTGCAGCAGCCGGTTTTCGCTTTCAGCTCTTTTCTGCTTATCACGCTCCTCCAGGGATACAAGCATGTTCTTGAAGGTTTTCTGCAGCAGGCCTATCTCGCCTTTGGATATTCGCCCGATGTCGGGATTCAGATTGCCTTCAGACACCTGCTGGCTGGCCTTTATCAAACGGTTGATCGGTCTCATGATCTTGTCTGCCAGAAAATACCCGAGTACAATCGCCAAAATTATGCCTACTAATGTGATGGCCACCAGGATGAAGAGGGCGTTATTTTGGATGTCCCTGTATTTCTCTTCCAGAATGCCGACGCAAAGCATGCCTACCCGGTTTCCGAAGATATCCTCAATGGGTTCGTAGGCAGTGATATACCAATCGCTGACTACGAATGCCCGGTCCGTCCACTTTTCACCCTTATCAAGGACGTGCTCCTTCACCTCTTTTGAAACCTTTGTTCCAACAGCTCGCTTTCCCTCGGGGGTTAATACATTTGTTGAAATTCTCAGGTCGTTGAAAAAGATGGTGGCAGTCCCGATACTGCGCCCTTTATAAATTTCATTCTGAAATACGGTGTCTCGCAGCGTATCCACGATTGCATTGCTCCCGTTGAGAAGAACCCCGCCATAGACAACACCGAACATCTCTCCTTTATAAAACATAGGAAATGCGGCCACAAGAGCCATTCCCGATGTTTCCTCTTCCTTTTTCGCACCGGGGAGCGCGTGAATACATTTTATCCTTGCGCGGTCAGAAAGGGCCGGGCTGTGAGCATAGAGGAACTCCTTGTCGAGAATTACCGTACCGGAGACGGGGACCATCCTGTCAAAGACCAGTTGAGCAATGGGGTTCTTTACGTCTGCTGATTCACAGTGTATTTCCCCCTTTGCGAGTCTGCAGAGGGTATTGCCTTCTTTGGTCACAACACCGATAAAGTCCAGATCCGCACGATTTCCAACAATCTCCAGTCTCGGGATAATTTCTGAGGAATCCTTTTTTTTTGTTGCTAAACGCAACGCCGGTTCCATCGAGGATACGGATAACGGACATACAATGCTCTTTATCCTGTTTGTGTATATCTCGCGCGCTGCGTTCAAATCTAATCGTACTTTGTTTGTTGCCTCATTGAGCACGGCTTTGTAGAGGAGCTGGCCGCCAATAAACAGGGAAACGACGCCTACCAGAAAGACTACACCCATAAAACTGGCTATAAGTTTGGATCGCGTTGAGTGAAACATCTGATAGTCCTATTTTGATGTGTTTAGCGGACTAATGGGGCGAATCGTAAAAAGCTTTCGGGATTTCATTTGCCAGGTTCTTTTCCAATGGCTTTGCGCACTGCGCCAAGAAGCTCTTCGGGGGTGAATGGTTTGGCGATGAAGGCGTTGGCCCCCATCTGCTTAGCCTCATTGATGGTTTCGTCGGTTGAATATCCGCTCATGACTATAATTGGGATTGTGTTTTCACGCTTCCTGAGTATCTCCATCAGGCAGAGCCCGTCGCGCTTGGGCATCTTGATGTCAACCAAAAGCAGGCTAAAGTTCTCTTTATCGAGAGCGGCCAAGGCATCATCAACACTCGACATGAGCGCCACCTCGAGGCCCTCTGAGTTGAGAATTTTTTTACAGCTTTCAAGAACCACTGTTTCATCGTCTACGACAAGAATCTTCATATGCATCCAGAGGTTATCTTCTCACTGCAAGTCCTTACAGCCGGGGCCGAATTTTCCTGCACCTTGATTGAAAGCCCTTGCTTTTATCTTTCGTGTAACTTTATAAACTATTGTGCCTGAAAAGTGCAAGGCGTTTTTTGATCTTGTCAATTCAGAACTTCACCCAAAAGATATCTTTGGACATTGCGATAAAAAGCAAGAAATTGTAGGGATGTCCGATTTTATATTGCATCGGAAAAAATTGTGGAGAGGCTTATTGTGTTTTATCTGCCGGGAAAAGGGCTTTTCCAGCGATCGAGTTTTTCAAAGGCGTCCTTTGTTATCTTCAAGATTGTTTCCAACTCAATAGGTTTCTTGAAATAATCGTCAAATCCGGCTTCCCGGCATTCTTCGATTTCAAAAAGGCCGGGCCACCCGGTAATCGCATTGATAATGGCTATGGGTTTAGTCTTGCGGATCTGGCGGCATAACTCGATCCCGTTTACGCCGAAAAGTTTCAGATCAAGAAAGATCAGATCAATCTCCTGTTTTTTTGTGAGAATGTCTATTGCCTCTGCACCGTTTTCCGCAAGGTAAACCTCACAACCAATATCTTTCAAGGCGGACTCGAACAAATCGCGAATAGATTTGTCGTCATCCACGATAAGGATCATTCGATTCATTCTTGTTACCACATTACCCAAGTATTGGACTTCCTTAATCACCCACTCGATGGCATGGATTTATAGCGGGGCGAAGGTTTTTTGTCAAGGAATAAGAAAGATGCGCTGTTTACGGGGAATACCTTGGTGCAAGTGCAAGGATTTACATTAACGGGATTCAGAGGCATCCTTCATTATTGGTTTCCGCGTCATTTTTTTCTTGCAAACATTTTTTATTTGGTTTATATGGCCGCATATTCATGGAACAGGATTTGGTTTAGTTAAAGTTCTTATAGGTGAGGCCGAGCAGTGGCTAAAGTAATTATTGGTTCCTGGCAAGACAAGCTTATCGACAATCGTAATGTCACAGAAAATCTCATTGAAAATTCGTTTCCGGAAGCAGACAAGTTATTGAAAGAAAACCGTCTGAGGGCCTTTATAGGCTGGGACGGTTTTTTCATTTTTGATCCTGAAGCGCCTGTCGTGGATATGCTGAGGGCTTACGTCCAGAAGGTGCAGGAAGAGAGCTGCGGTTACTGCACGCCTTGCCGGGTCGGCACAAAGGTGGTTGCTGATAGATTGGCAGCGATAGCCAATGGGTTTGGAAGTGAGCGCGATCTTGAAGAAATAAGAAAAACCGCTGTTGTTGTCCGCGACACCTCGATGTGCGAGTTGGGACACACCTCGATGAATGCGCTTCTCAAGGTGATGGATCTGATGCCCGAGGTCTTTGCAAAGGCGATTCTGGACAGACGGCCGGTGGAAAAGGGGGTTTATCACCTGCTTGCCACCGCCCCATGCATCGAGGCATGCCCCGCCCATCTTGATGTTCCCCGATATATTGACGCGATCCGGAGCGGAAACTATCACGAGAGCCTCGAGATCATCTCTCGGCGAAATCCTCTTGCCGGCATTTGCGGACGCATCTGTGTAAAGCCTTGCGAATCCGTCTGCCGAAGGGGAGAATTAGACGAACCAGTTTCGATTCGATCCCTCAAGCGCTTCGCCAGCGATCAGGTTTATTCCAAGGCTATAACCAGGCTTACCTCGATTAAACCCCTTCCGTTGACCTCTGAAAAGCGGGTAGCGGTGATCGGCGCCGGCCCGGCCGGCGTTACTGCGGCATTTTTCCTGAGGAGAAACGGCTATGGTGTGAAGGTCTTTGAGGCGCTTAAGGAACCTGGCGGTATGAGCGCCGTCGGTATTCCTGATTACAGGCTACCGCGAGATATCATAGCTACCGAAATTGGCAGAATCGCCGCCGAAGGGGTTGAATTTCAGTATGGCGTCAGGGTTGGTCGCGACGTCAGCCTGAGGAAGCTTCGCTCTGACTATGACGCTGTTCTGATCGCGATTGGCGCCCACGGCAGCAAGTCGGTCGGAATGGAAGGCGAGGATCTGAATCCGTCGGGCTTGATCGCCGGCGTGAGCTTTCTCAGGGATATGAACACGCTTTATCCGCAGGGCAAGTTTGTCCCCCCCAAGGGACGGCATGTCGTTATTGTCGGAGGCGGCAATGTTGCGATGGATTGCGCGCGCAGCGCGATTCGCCTCGGCTATGAAAAGGTCAGCGTTGTTTACAGACGAACCGAAAACGAGATGCCCGCGAATCATGAGGAAATCAGGGATGCAAAGCTCGAGGATGTCAACTTCCATTTCTTGACCCACCCCATCAGACTCGAGATAAAAAATAAAAAGGTCACCGGGTTGACCTGCATAAAAATGGAACTGGGGGAACCCGACGCATCAGGCCGCAGGAGACCTGTCGAGGTGAAAGGTTCCGAGTTTCTGCTGAAGTGCGATGTAGTCATCCCTGCCATTGGTCAGGCGACGGATTTCGCCCTTTTTGCCGACGATTTTCCCGTAAAAACAACCAGGTGGGGCACAATAGAGACAGACGAAGAAACCCTGATGAGCAGTCAGGACGGCGTTTTTGCTGCCGGCGATTGCGTCTCCGGTCCGAAGGCTTTGATAGACGCGATGGGTCAGGGGATACATGCGGCCCATTCTATTGAGATGTACCTGCGGGGGGAGAAGATGGGTCTGCCGGAAAACGAACTTATCTTCAGATTGCTCAAGGCAATGGATCTGCCGAAATCGCCCGTTGATCGGATAGGCGGTCAGCTGCGGTGCGACCTCGTGCAACGACCGGTCAAGGAGCGGGTAAAAGATTTTGACGAGATAGAATCGGAATGCACTCCGGAGGAAGCCATACATGAGGCGGACAGGTGTCTCCGCTGTTACCGAATAGCGATGTTTGTAACGGAAGAATGAAATGACAAACCAAAAAAATAGTGAAAAAAGTGAGATCACGCTGAAAATTGATGGCCTAGAGGTAACTGTGCCGGAAGGGACGACCATACTCAATGCGGCAAAAAAGGTCGGCGCCCGGATCCCCACGCTTTGCTATCACCCGGCGATAGAGCCCATCGGATCATGCAGGTTATGCGTCGTAGAGGTTGAGGGTTATGACAGGTTAACGACTGCATGCAATACAAAAGCCCGGGAAGGGATGGAAGTTACGACCCGCTCGCGGAGGCTCTACAGCATGCGGCGGGAGTTGATCAAAATGATCCTGGCCAACCACCCGCTCAATTGCGCAACCTGTCCGCTCAGCGGAAACTGCGAGTTGCGGGCCCTTGCTTACGAGTACGATCTGTCCGGTTTTGATACGGCGGAATACCGGATAAAAACAGACGACTATCCGTGGGAGCCGTTTTCATCGCCGATTTTGGACTATCACCCTGGCCGCTGCATCCTCTGTGGTAGATGCGTCAAGGTTTGCGCCGAGATCAGGGGACTGGGCGCCATAACGATGACCGCCGACGGGGCGCGTTCAGTTATCCGACCGGTTATGATGGATCCCGCCTTTCTGTCGCGTTGCAATTCCTGCGGCGAATGCATGAGGGTTTGCCCTGTCAATGCGATCGAAGAGCACAATGCCCCGGCAAAGACCAAGCCCTGGGAAACCAGAAAGGTTCAGACGACATGCCCTTACTGCGGCGTCGGCTGCCAGCTCGAGCTTAATGTTGCCGACAATAAAATTGTGGGCGTCACGACAAAGGACGACGTTGGCGTCAATAAGGGAAGGCTCTGTGCCAAAGGGAGATTCGGATACAATTTTGTCAACAGCCCGGAAAGACTCACGCACCCGTTGGTGCGCAACGAGCAGGGCGAATTTGAAGAGACCTCGTGGCCGAAGGCCCTGAACATGGTTGCCACGGAGTTTAAACGGATTAAAGACGAATACGGACCCCAGTCGCTTGCCGCTCTCTCGAGCGCACGGTGTACGAACGAAGAAAATTATCTTGTGCAGAGACTGGCAAGACAGGCGTTTGGAACCAACAACATTGATCACTGCGCAAGGCTCTGCCATGCCTCAACCATCGCCGGTCTCGCGGCCGTTTTCGGCAGCGGGGCGATGACGAACTCGATCGGGGAGATTGAGGAGTCTGATATCATATTTATTATCGGAACCAATACGACTGAAAATCACCCGGTTATTGCCAGTTATATGAAACGCGCAGTTGACCGCCGGAAGGCAAAATTGATCGTAGCGGATCCCCGAAGAATAGACCTTGCCGACCAGGCAACCTACTGGCTGCGCCACAGACCGGGAACCGATGTCGCGCTTCTCAACGGCATCATGAACTGGATCATCGAAAAGGATCTGCATGACAAGAAGTTTATTGCGGAGCGCTGCGAGGGCTTTGAGGCGCTCGCGGCAGAGTTGAAGAACTATCCTCCGGAAAAGGTTGAAGAAATCACCGGCGTTCCCGCCGCCGATATTCGCGCCGTCGCCGAATTGATCGGGAAGTCGGATCGCACCGCTTTTTATTTTGCCATGGGGATAACCCAGCATAGTGTCGGAACCGATAACGTCAAATCGGTTGCGAACATTGCTATGATCACCGGAAATATCGGAAGGCCTGGAACAGGCGTTAATCCGCTCAGAGGGCAGAACAATGTCCAGGGGGCGTGCGATGTAGGCGCCCTGCCGAATGTCTATACCAGCTATCAGGCGGTTTCCGATCCGGAAATCAGGAAGTTAAAGGCATCTCAGTGGGGCGTTGCCTCTCTGCCGGATGATGTCGGGATGACGCTTACCGAAATGATTCCGGCGGCCCTCGAGGGCAGGCTGCACGGGATGTATATTATGGGGGAGAACCCCGTCATCTCCGATCCGAACGCGAATCACGTCGAAGAGGCCCTTAAACGGTTGGATTTTCTGGTTGTTCAGGATATCTTTATGACCGAGACGGCGAAATTGGCGACGGTGGTGCTTCCCGGCGCGTCGTGGGCGGAAAAGGATGGCACCTTCACCAATACGGAGCGGCGGGTTCAGCGGGTGCGCAAGGCGATTGATCCGGTCGGCTACAGTTGGCCTGATTGGAAGATCACGACGGAGCTGGCCCGGCTCATGGGGGTGGAAATAGATTTCTCCTCCGCCGAGGATGTGTTCAACCAGATAAGACGGGAGACGCCGATTTATGCCGGCATGACCTACGACCGCATTGACCAGGAAGGCGGCCTGCATTGGCCCTGTCCGGGCCTTGACCATCCGGGCACCCCGATTCTTCATGTCGGCGCCTTCAGCCGAGGAAAGGGGCTTTTGACGCCGATCAAATATATCCCCCCTGCGGAGGCGACAGACAGTGAATATCCTCTTGTCCTGACAACGGGAAGGATCCTGTACCATTTCCATACAGGGACAATGAGCCGCCGCTCCCCGAACCTGAACACGTTGGCCCCGGAGGCGAATCTGGAGATTAATCCGGCGGATGCGGAGAAAATAGGCATTCAGAATGGCGAGATGGTCGCCCTTTCGTCACGACGCGGCAAGATCATGATCAGGGCAGGCATCACCGAACGGGTGCCGCAGGGCGTTGTCTTTGGTTCATTCCATTACAGCGAATCGCCGATCAACAGGGTTACTAACGACGCCCTCGATCCGATCGCCAAGATTCCGGAATTCAAGGTCTGCGCGGTAAAGGTTGAGAAGGCCTGAAATCAGCTCAAACGCGGGCTTCGAGCCATTTCTCAGCGTCGTCTAAAACCTTCTCCCGTTCCGGTTCGTTAAAAACCTCGTGGTAGAGCCCGTCATAAAATATCGCCTGCTTGT
>DYLD01000078.1 GCA_020722315.1 Syntrophus aciditrophicus | reverse complement strand
GCGGGGTACCTAAGAAAAATCAATAAATTTGCGCTTCAGGCACCGTTTTTCAAAGTCTCACCTCTCAAATCAATTACGAAAACAGCAATCCAAACATTTTGCGGAACTGCAAAAAAACCGGCATTCATCGGCACGGGTGGAGCTATTTTCCAGCGTTCTTAATTCATCATGTTTTGTTCGGCACAAGTTTGGTCAGCATATCGCCCATAATATCGTTGAGCTGTCCGTATTCCTTTGCACCGTTGAGGTTTGTAATCCGGTCCCATGCGAGAGCGATCTCTTCGGGCGTGGGGATCTTTTTCCCATCCCCGATCATTGTCCCCGGCCCCGTCATCACGGCGGCGCGGTTAAAGACGCCGGCGCCGGCATTGTAGATGCGGCCTGTAACGGGGCACTTTTCCGAAGCAAGGAAAAGGACGAGCGGCGCGACGAGTTCGGGCCTCATTTTCTCGAGCATGTCCGGTGGAACCACATCGGCCATCAACCTTGATGCTGCGATAGGGGCTACCGTGTTTACCTTGATGTCGTATTTTTCGCCTTCGATCTTCAGCGTGTTCATGAATCCGACCAGCGCAAGCTTCGCGGCGCTGTAGTTTGTCTGCCCGAAGTTGCCGTAGAGACCGGCCGCAGAGGTTGTCATGACGATCCTTCCGTATCCCTTTTCCTTCATGATCGCGAAGGCCGGTCTTGTAACATGGTAGGCGCCCTGCAGATGCACGTTGAGGACGGCTTCCCAGGATTCCGGTTCCATCTTGGGAAGGGTCTTATCGCGGAGGATACCGGCGTTGTTGATCAGAATATCAACCGTGCCGAACGCATCGAGTGCGGATTTGACGATGTTTTCTCCTCCTTCGGGTGTTGCAACACTGTCGTAATTGGCTATTGCGGTGCCGCCCGCTTTTGTTATTTCCTCGACGACACTCTGCGCGGGGGTTGTAGAGCCTCCACCGGAGCCGTCTCTGGCGCCGCCGAGGTCATTGACGACAACCTTCGCGCCCCGTCTGGCGAGCTCGAGCGCGTAGGTGCGCCCGAGGCCACCGCCGGCCCCGGTGATGACGGCCACTTTGTTGTCGAACCGGATTTCCTCCCTGGGGATTTCACCGTATTCGAAGATTCCGTTATCTATGACGATTTTGCCTGTTCTGGCGTTTATCGTGCGCCAGACGGCGCTTCCATCCCCGGTTTTCCAGATCAGCGTCTTGATCGGATCCCCCGGATAAAGGGCATGGGAGAAGCGGCATGCCATGCGCCTGACCAGCTCCGGTTTACCTGGGGTCAGGCTTTGCATCAACGCCCGGCACGCAAAGCCGTGGGTGCATAAGCCGTGCATGATAGGTTTTTCGAAACCGGCCGTTTTCGCAAAATCAGGATCGACATGAAGCGGGAAGATATCCCCGGAGAGCCTGTAGAGCAGGGGCTGATCGGCCGAAGGGGTCGCAGAAACGGTAAAATCGGCGTCGCGCTTCGGGAAGTTCACCGCGCTCTGCGGGGCGCTTTCACCGCCGAAGCCGCCGTCCAGCCTGGCGAACAGCGTGACAATATTCGTGAACAGCTTTTTCCCTTTTGCGTCAAACGTGTCGCTCTCGGCAACAACAAGGGCGCCCTTTGGGCCCTTATCATAATAATGGGTCAGCCTTCCCTCGGTGACGAGCGTTCCCGAGACAGGGATAGGCCGGTGAAAAATCAAGTCCTGTTCCCCGTGCAGAAGGCCGGCAAGGTTCATGTTCGACGCGACGGCGGCCTGTCCCAGGAAATCGAAGATGGCTGCAATCGAAAAACTGGGGATAACCTTTAGATTTTTTTCATACGTGTATTCCAGCTCGTCGAAGCCGGCGCCGACCCCGAGAGCATAGAGTATGACATCCTTCCAATCGTAGTTTTTTTTGATCGGCCCGATCTTTTTTCCGATTGCATCCATGTCCAGCGCCATAGAGTGCCTCCTTTTCAAAGGGTTGCCGCGGGTGAATTACCCGCCGTTTATCCGTTTCCGCCGCCGGTGAAAGCGGGGATATGGATGAATTTCAGTGTTTCTTTAACCAGCAGGATATACGTTTGTCTGTCGATCTTTAGCATCGGGCGGAAAAAACCTTCTCCCGACACAAAATTGTGCATCGAGTTCATCACCGCAATAACTTTCATCATCACCTCCGGCGAAACATCTTTTTTGCCCGTGGATAGACCCATCGAATAGGCGATGTCGGCGGTGAATTCGGGAACGCTGAAATCAAGATTCCCCTCGTAGCGGTTTTTTGCAAAATAACGAAAAAGTATCAAATTCGAGATGCCGGGATGGTCGAAGAGGTAATCGGTCATGATATCGATCGAAATATCGAGCCTTTTGCCGAGCGGAAGACCGTGGATGATCTTTTCCACCTCGCGAAGCTTTTGCCTTAAATCCCCGTTGATATCGATAATGACGGATTCATAGAGGTCTTTTTTATTCCCCCAGTGGTAGTGGAGGGTTGAGATGTCGATCCCGACCTCCCGGGCGATCATCCTTGTCGTCGTACCGTGGAAACCATATTCTCCGAATAATCTTCGGGCGAAGGTAAGTATTTTGGCCTTCATGGATTCCGGGTCCTTACGGGCCTTTTCGAGAGGGGTGTCCATTTATTGTCTCGAACCTATGATTCAATCATTTGATGGGATTATCCATAACGAAAAATTAGAGGCGTGTCAAGAATAAATCAGCAAACGCGTTTCAATAGATTGTTAAGGAATCGTAATCAGAGAGATTTGCGGAACTTCCAAAGGTGGTTTCATCCGCGCTCAGGAAGGTTTTTGGAGACCTTTGCAAAACACCGCCTTTCTAAGCTTATCGGATCTTTTTCGACCCCGCAGCGTCTCGCGGCGGCTGCAAAGGCTAAACGCTCTCTAACGTTTTGCGTTCTTAACGCCTTTGGAGCCTTGGCTTTGACGGCGGGGCGCCCCGAAAAATCTTTGAAATCGCGCTTCAGGCAGCATTTTTCTAAGGTCTCGACGGTTTTGTTGAATGGAGAATAGAACGCACGCGGCTCTTTTATAAGAAACCGCGTGCATCCATCGCGACAGTGCTTTTTTCTATTTTGCCTTCAACGGCACGTAACCTACCTTCTTGACGAGTTTCTGGCCTTCGGCGCTGAGGACGAAATTGATATATTCGCCCGTTTCGCCCTTCGGTTTTCCGTTCGTGTACATGTAAAGATAGCGCGAAATCGGATATTCTTTGGATTGCGCCGTTTCTGCGGTCGGTTTTACGCCGTTTACGATTAGCCCCTTCACCGAGTCGTTCAGATATCCCATGCCGATGTAGCCGATCGCGTATTTGTTCTTCGATACGGCCTGCACGACCGCGCCGTTGGAGGCCTGCAGCTGCGCCCGCGGGGTTACCTTGGCCTTCTTCAGAACCAGTTCTCCCCACGCCTCGAACGTTCCGGAGCTGCTGTCCCGCGAAATAACGACAATCTGAAGATCATCGCCGCCGACCTCTTTCCAGTTCGTGATCTTGCCCTGAAAAATCTGGCTTAGCTGATCAACGGTCAGCTCGTTGACCTTATTTTTCGGGTGGACGATCGGGACGATCGCGTCTATCGCGACGATGTTTTGATACACGTCGACGCCCTTTGATTTAGCAAGGTCCACTTCCTTTTTTTTGGCCTCGCGGGACATGTTCGCCACATCCGCCGACTTGTCGATCAGCGCCTTGATCCCTTCCCCGGAACCGCCGCCGGAAAGGGAGATGTTGCTTCCCGGATGCAGCTTCATGAACGCCTCAAGCGTTGCCTGCGCGATCGGAAGGACCGTCGTCGACCCTTTAATTACGACATTTCCGGCAAACGCCGCCCCGGCGCTCAGCGTGATAAACGCGGCCGATACAACCAACTGTTTTAGAAATCCTTTCATTTTTTCCTCCTAAATGTTTAATTTTGGGAGAGTATAGATGTATTTTGTTACAGGATGATGACAGAATAATGAAAATTACGTGAAAAAAGGGGATTCCCGTTGGACCTGGGGCTCTATGGGGTTTTGGGGGATGGATTCAAGAGATGATCTTGAGCGTGCCGATAGACCTTCCGCGGTAGCGACTCATGATCTGGGATCTTGTCAGAACGGCTTGAACAGGCAGACCCTCGGCCTCGATATTCTGCCTCCCGTTTTCCTCTTCGCGGTCTATCAGCACGACTGCCCGCTCGGCGATTAAACCTGCCTCGCGTATACGCGAGATCGCCGTTATTGTCGACAGACCTGTTGTGATCACATCGTCAATGACAACCACCTTCTCTCCGGGTTGCACATTTCCCTCAATGGAATTCTGAATTCCGTGATCCTTGACATCCTTGCGGACGATAAAAGATTTGATCGGCTTTCCCTTTTGAAAAGAGATCACACTAAGGGCGTTGGCGATCGGATCCGCGCCGAGTGTCAGACCCCCTGCGGCGGTTATGTCGGTGTCTTTCACGATCGAGAAAAGGATTTCTCCTATCAGATTCATTCCTTCCGGATCGAGCGTTGTCGGTTTGCAGTTGAAGTAATAGTTGCTCTTATGCCCTGAAACAAGTGTAAAGGGCGAATCCTCGCTGTACTTAAAAGACTTTTCGAGCACTATTTCGATCAACCTTTCTTTCATTTCATCGATTTTCACCGAACAGACCTCCGAACAGAAAGGACGTTATTTTTTTCAAGCTTCCTGCGAAAGCTCGTTATATGACGATCTTTGTTCCTACCGAATTCAGAATAAAGGCGTCGGGAAATGCGTTCTCGAATGCCACCATTGCCTTCCACCCCGTACAGTGTGTCGGAACCAGCACCGCCGGGGCGAATTTCTTCATCTCCTCTATCGTGGGTTTGATGATCGGCTCGAAGAAGGAGCCGCCCAGATGAAACCCGCCGATCACGGCGAAAATTTTCTTTACGCCTGTAATCTGCTGTGCATAGAGAACCGTGTTGATGATGCCCGAATGGCCGCAACCGGTTACGATGACCAGTCCTTTTCCGTTGACATGAACCACAATTCCCTGATCGTCGAGAATGTCGTCTTTGTAAAGCTCGTTTCCTTTTTTGTAATACGCATTCGGAATTCCTTTTTCGAAATCGGTCACCCTGGGAATATTCGTTATCGTCAGCATGTAGCCGTTGGCAAGCCGGTGGGGGGATCTGATTTCCACAACCGGGCATCCGAGCGGCTCAAGCGTATCTCTTTTCAGGGAAGGGATCGGGATCTGCGTCCCGTCGTCCATAAGAAGGATACGTTCTTCGATGAATGCATCCGGATGGACGATAACCTCTCTCGGTGATGGGATTGCAGTCAGCACCTCTTTGAGGGATCCGATATGATCATGATGGCCATGCGATATGATGAAAGTCTCGACGTTATCAAGGCCGGTCTCCAGCGCGGAAAGATTATGCATTACGGCAATGTTCGACAATCCGAAATCCATCATGACGACATGCTTTTCAAGATCGTCCTCTATCTCCAATAACAGACTCAGTCCGTGTTCGGCTAAAAGCGGCGCCCTCCTTTTTCCATCCTTTCCGATTCGGGAACATCTCTTCACGAATCTTCCATCCTCCAGCAGAACATCGGTATAGTTATCAACAAGTGTCGTCATCGTGAAATGCGTGACTGTCTTCAGAGGAGGAAGGGTTTTTTCCGGCATATGTTGTTCTTCTATCCTTTCTTACGGCTGTAAGCCAATCGTTTTTCGGTGTCGTTTGATCATTTGATGAGACCGGGCAGTTTCTGTTTTATGATCGTTTCCGCCTCTTCGATAATGCGGTCCATAAGCTCTTTCACTGTCGGGATATCTTTAACAAGCCCCATGCTTAAACCGACGGCGAAAGTCCCTTTTTCTATGTTTCCCTCGTCAAGCATCTGCTTGCCGACAAGGCCGGAGACATACGGAATAAGATCCTCGATCTTTGTTTCTCCCGGCCTTGCTTCAATCTCGAGCACCTTTCTGGCCACTTCGTTGTTCAGTACGCGCTCGGTATTGCGGAGGGTCCTCATGATCAGTCTTGTGTCAATCTCGGTGTGAGCAACGATGGCCTGTTTAAATGCCATGTTCATCGGCGCTTCCTGTGTCGCGGCAAAGCGCGTACCCATGTTCATGCCGTCTGCGCCGAGCGCCAGAGCTGCGACCAGCCCCCTTCCGTCCGCAAAACCGCCGGAAGCGATAAGCGGGACCTTCAGCGCTTCTCGTGCAAGCGGGATAAGAATCAACGAGGTTACGTCGTCCTCGCCCGGGTGCCCCGCCGCCTCGAAACCATCTATGCTTATCGCATCACAGCCTATTTTCTCCGCCTTGAGGGAATGGCGGACGGATGTGCATTTATGAATCACCTTCATCCCGGCCGCCTTGATCTGTTCCATATACGGCTCGGGATTTCTGCCGGCTGTTTCGATGAATTTTATCCCCTCTTCCGCGCAGACATTGATATAAGACGGGTAATCCGGCGGGCGCAGCGTAGGCAGGAAGGTCAGGTTGATGCCGAAGGGTTTGTCGGTCAAACGGCGACATTTTCGGATTTCTTCACGCAGCTCTTCAGGGGTCTGGAACGACAAAGCGGTCATGAATCCGATCCCGCCTGCATTGGCGACGGCCGCTGCAAGCTCCGCTTTCGCAATCCACATCATTCCGCCCTGCACGATCGGGCGCTCAATTCCGAACATCTCGGTAATACGGGTCTTTATCATACGATTACTCCTTCCCCAGGAATTTTTTCATGCACCTTCTATCGGACGGCAGTTGTCCCTGCAGAACTTCAGAAAAACGAAGAAGCCGGATTCAGTCGGCCCGACCATCGGAAGCCGGAAAAACCATTTCCGACAGCCCTTTTTAGAGGTTCTTATAAGACAAAGTCAAGAAATTTTCTTCCGGACGATATTCCTTGCCTTCTTTGCCGATATTGAGGTAAAGAAACCGCGGGGAATTCTCAGAGGGCCAAGCCCTGTTCTAACGAAGCGGGACCATTTTTGCCACTTCGGCAAGGCTTTGGAATTCTGTTCGTATGAATAAAGAGAGGGGAATCTTTCATGTTGGAAGGAATGAGAACCATTCTGGGATTGATCGCGTCGCCGCGCAGGCTGGGCAATTGTGAAATCATCGTAAAGGAGATAGCGCGTAATATACCTGAACCGCACGAGCTCAAAATGATCCGCTTGCATTCGAAAAACATCAGGCCCTGTCGGGCCTGTTACGCGTGTCTGGAGAAAGGCGATTGCACCCTTGACGATGATTTTCGCTTTATAGCCGATCAGATGGCCGCCGCCGACGGTTTGATTATCGCCTCGCCCTGTTATATCTTCGGTCTCAGCGGCATCCTGAAGGTCTTTATAGACAGATGCATGCAGATGTTCAGCCGGGCCGAGGCTCTACTGGACAAGCCTGCACTCAACGTCGTCACGGCGGGCCTCAGGGGCGAGTCAGGGTATACCGAGTTGGCGCTTAATAATTTTACGATGGTTCTCGGTTTGAAACTTCAGGAGTCGGCTGTTTTTTACGGGGCCCTTCCGGGAGATGCCCTGTGGAAGAACGAAGAACAAAAAAATCTGGCCAGGTACCTGGGGACAAGGATGTTTTCCCTAGAGCCCAGAAAATATGAGAAATGGCGGTGTCCTCTCTGTGGAAGCGATGCGATTCAACTTCTCGGAGGTAACCGTGTGCAGTGCATGGCATGCAGGAATTACGGCACAATCTCGTTGAAAGACGGCGATGTTTCGCTGGATATCGCGCTGAAGCCGGAGAATATTCTCTTTACCGCCGAGCAGAGAAAGCACCATCATCAGTGGCTGCAGAACGAAAAAAATGTCTTCCTGCAAACGCATAGGGAAATTTCCGGCTTCCAGCAGGGGTACAAAGACGAAGGCACGTGGCTTTAAAGGCCTAAAGCAACATTTTAATTCCTTGACAGAAGGTTTTTTGCATTCATATAATGCTTTTATTTCCCGCCGAAAGGCTTTTGGAGAGATGTCCGAGCGGCCGAAGGAGCACGACTGGAAATCGTGTGTGCGTCCACAAAGGCGCACCGCGGGTTCAAATCCCGCTCTCTCCGCCATGCTAGATAGGGGGCGGCCGGCCCTTTTTTTGAAAAGATAGCCGGGTCCCGTGCGACGACGGTCTGCAAACCCCGTCAGATCCGGAAGGAAGCAGCGGTAGCAATCACCGGCGTGTGCTGCGGATAAACCTGGCTATCCCTTTTCATCGATTGTTACAGGAGTTTTTGTGAACGAGTACCGTGTTCTGGCGAGACAGTTCCGTCCTCAGACATTTGAAGAGGTCATAGGCCAGGAGCATATTGTCCGGACGCTGCAGAATGCGATATCCCAGAGGCGTATCGCCCACGCCTTTCTCTTCAGCGGACCTCGCGGCGTCGGAAAGACCTCCGTGGCACGGATATTGGCGAAGGCGCTGAACTGCGAAAAGGGGCCCACCCCGGTTCCGTGCAATGAATGCACCCATTGCCGTGAGATTACAAACGGAAACGCGATTGACGTCCGGGAGATAGACGGGGCCTCCAACCGTGGGATAGACGAAATCCGGGAGCTGCGCGAAAATTTAAAATTCACGACCGTTTCCTGTCGCTACAAGATCTACATCATCGACGAGGTTCACATGCTGACCAAAGAGGCCTTTAATGCGCTTCTAAAAACCCTTGAGGAGCCTCCGTCGCATGTGATTTTCATCTTCGCGACAACGGAACTTGTGAAGGTCCCGATGACGATCCGATCCCGCTGTCAGTCCTTCGATTTTCGTCGTATTTCCCACAGGCAGATAAAGGAAAATCTCCGCAGCATAGCCATGCAGGAAAACATAGAGGTGAGCGATAATGCGCTTTCGTGGATTGCCGAGGCTGGGGAAGGCAGCCTCCGCGACTCACAGGGCATATTTGACCAGGTGATATCCTATGCCGGGACAAAGATTAATGACGAGGCGGCTGAGGAAATCCTCGGCCGGTCCGATCGTCGCTTTCTTTTTCTTTTGTCGGAAGCGGTGCTGGCACGCGACGCGGGCCGCTGCCTTGAGATTGTCGAAGAGGCGTATTATCAGGGGCTCGATATGCGTTATTTCTACCGGGCGCTTCTGAACCATTTCCGAAACCTTCTGGTCGCAGGGATCGTCGACGGGAACAAACTGCTCAGTGATCTTCCCCAAGAGGAAACCGCCAAACTTGCACAGCAGGCAAAAGGACATGAGCCGGAAACCATCGAGAGGCTTCTCGAAATACTCATCGCCAATAATGAACATGTCCGCCTGAGCCAGAATCCGCGGCTGGAGCTTGAGGTAGTTTTATGCCGTATGGCCTTTCTGGAGCCGATGATCCCACTGGAATCTATTGTCGCCCGGATGGAGGCGCTGGAAAAACGCCTCGGCGATGCCTCCACGGGTAAAGATACGCTTCTGCTTAGGGAGGACAATAGGACGAAAACTACCTGGACTCTCGATCGACCCGCCGAGGAAGGAAAGCAAAATCGTTTTTCCGGAGGCGCTGCAAATGTCAACCCACAGGACGATCCGGTGAAAACCGGCATACAACTCAGTGAAGGGCAGCTCAATGATAGAGGATGGGACGGGCTCCGGGTGTTTTTGAGAAGCAAGGATCCGGCGCTTTGTGCGAAACTTGACTCAGGGAAATGCCTGCAACTCGAAGACGGGTTTCTGCGTATCGCCTTTGACAGGGGTTATCTCTTTTTCGATGACGTCCTGGCATTGAAAGACAAACTTAGGGATTACTGCCGGGAGTTTTTCGGACGTGAAACCAGGCTGGAAATAGAAAGGAACGGCGAGGGAAACGGTAAAAAGGCGCTCAATGGCAGTAGAGAAACCTGCAAGGAAGCCCTTTTACACCCTCTGTTTCAGAAGATTCTCGACGTCTTTCCCGGAGCGGTCGTTCGCGAGGTCAAATTACAGGCAAGCCCTGTGAGTGATGCCTCTGTGATGGTCTCAGGAACGGAACCGCCGGCCGGCGAAAGGGAAGAAGACCTATAACCACAGGGAAAATCTCGAAAATTTAGGTGTTTTTTAAAGGAGACAAGGAGGAACCGGTGCAGGATTTTGGAAGCATAATGAAGCAGGCGAAAAAAATGCAGGAAAATGTGATGAAACTGCAGGAGGAACTGGCCAACAAGACCGTCGAGGCGTCTTCGGGCGGGGGAATGGTTTCGGTAACGGTTAGCGGCAGGTTTATGGTTTTGTCGCTGAAGATCGAAAAAGAGGTTGTCAATCCCGACGATGTGGAGATGCTTCAGGATCTGATCGTCGCGGCCGTGAACGAAGGGGTGCGCAAGGCCCAGGAAATGGCCGCCGCAGAGATGGGAAAAATCACCGGGGGTGTTCAGATTCCGGGTCTGATGTAGGTGTACGATGTCAGGTTATGCGCTTCCGATAAGAAACCTGATCAGGGAGTTTGCCAAATTCCCCGGCATCGGCGAAAAGACGGCGACCCGTCTGGCAAATCACGTTTTGCATGCATCCGTGGACGAAGTACGCGTCTTTGCCGAGAGCCTGCTCGACGTAAAACGAAAGATCCACCTCTGTTCTGTCTGCTTTAACCTTGCCGAAGGGGAGCTGTGCGAGATATGCGCCGATCGGGGTCGTGATCACGGCACGATCTGTGTTGTCGAAGATGCTGATTCGTTGATTGCCCTCGAGGCAAGCGGCGGCTACAACGGCGTTTATCATGTACTGCAAGGGGCGATCTCTCCGCTGGACGGGATAGGTCCGGAACAGCTTCGCATAGCCGAACTTATCGCCCGCCTTGATAACCAAGAGGTCAATGAAGTGATCATCGCGACAAATCCCGACACTTCGGGAGAGGCTACTGCGCTTTTCCTTTTGAAGCTTCTCAAGGGTCGGGGTGTGAAGGTGAGCCGGATAGCATGCGGGGTGCCGATGGGCGGCGATCTGAGATATATAGATAAAATGACGCTTGCCAAAAGCCTTGAGTTCCGGCGGTCGGCATAACGATTCATAAGGGGAGAGCTTTGAAAAACGCTGCCTTTCGCGCTCATAAATATTTTTCGACCCCGCAGAGTCTCGCT
>DYLD01000312.1 GCA_020722315.1 Syntrophus aciditrophicus | reverse complement strand
TCTGCGGGGTCGAAAAATATTTATGAGCGCGAAGGCAGCGTTTTTCAAAGGTCTCTTTACCTAACAATAATCAGGAAGAGGATATGGAAGAGCCGATAATCAAGGTCGGTGTATGCGACAGCTACCCCGAGGTTAAAGGGACGCTGAACGGTTTTTTCAGCCCGAACGGGCTCAGACTGACCGGGCCTTTTGTTGTCAGACCGTCGGGAGACGATGCCGTTTTCTGCGATGAGCATGGCCGCGAGATCCTAAAGGGGAAAGAGATTCGCCTCGTCGCCGAACGAGGCGCGACTTTTACGCTGCATGCGGTAACGATCGGCGTCAACTTCCACTGGGAACAAAAAAAAGAACAGACATTTCAGGGCGATCTGACGTTCCTGGCCACCGCCGACGGCAGGATCACGGCAATCAACGAACTGCCGCTGGAGATGTATCTCGAAAGCGTCGTGTCGTCGGAGATGAACAACGAAGCGCCGCTGGAATTCTTGAAGGCGCATGCGGTTGCATCGCGGAGCTGGCTCTTGGCGATGCTCGAGCGCAGAGAAAACGCGGGCGGAAAAGTCAACGAGAAACCGAAAGGCGCCGAATGCGACGGTGAGATCATCCGCTGGTACGACCGGGAGGATCATGAGCTGTTCGATGTCTGCGCCGATGATCACTGCCAGCGTTACCAGGGGATCACGAACCGGATAGACGCAAGCATTTTCGAGGCCGTCCGCGGGACGCGCGGCGTATTGCTGACATACAACGGCCGTATCTGCGATGCGAGATACCATAAGGCGTGCGGCGGTCTGACTGAAAACTACACGACCTGCTGGGACCAAGAGAATATCCCCTGCCTTTCCCATGTTTCCGACTCGGCAAGGCCGTATGCACCCATCCGCAGCGAAGAAGAGGCGGAAAACTGGATTCTTTCTTCGCCTGATGTCTACTGCAATCTCACCGATCCAAATCTTCTGGCAAAGATACTGCCGGCAACCGACAGGCCGACAAGAGATTTCTTCCGCTGGAAGGTCGAATACGGCAATCGGGAACTGACCGATATCATCCGCGAAAAATCCGGGATAGACTTCGGAATTCTAAGAAATCTCGTTCCGCTGGAGAGGGGGCCTTCCGGGAGGATAAGCCGTCTTTTGATCGAGGGGACCCAAGCGAAGATCGTCATCGGGAAGGAACTCGAAATCCGCCGCTGGCTTTCCAAAAGTCATCTCTACAGCAGCGCATTCATCGTCCGTTGCCTCAACGATTCAAACGGCCTGCCCACCCGCTTCATCTTTTACGGCGCGGGATGGGGCCACGGCGTCGGTCTCTGCCAGATCGGCGCGGCGGCAATGGCCGCCCGCGGCCTGACATGGCAGGAAATACTCTCCCATTACTTCAACGGCGCGAAGCTCGTAAAACGCTATTGAGGACAAAATGCGTCCGTTCTGCCGTTTTTCAAGCGAATAAGACCTTTGAAAAAGAACCACGAATCTACCGGTCTCAATTATAATCCTTTAATAACACTAATGAAAAAAGCATTGACATTTTGCTTTACGGGTCATACTCTGCCCGGAACAAAGGCAGAGCAAAGATCAACTGCCCCCCGCTGGAACAAGTTTGAACCCGATACCGAGGGTAGAAGACAAAAAAACTGACCGATATGCGGCAATGTTTTTGAAATCATAAGGGA
>DYLD01000077.1 GCA_020722315.1 Syntrophus aciditrophicus | reverse complement strand
TTTCGCGCTCATAAATCTTTTTCGACCCCGCAGCGTCTCTAAAAAAGACTCTACAGGCTAAACGCTCTCTAACGTTTGGCGTTTTTAACGCCTTTAGAGTCTTGGCTTTGACGGCGGGGTACCTAAGAAAAATCTTTAGAATCGCGCTTCATGCACCATTTTGCAAAGGTCTCTCAGCGTAAAAGGCGGCGTTTTGCCAAGGTCTCCCAACGCGAACAGCAACCAAATATAAGATATGGCGGAACCTGTCAAGGAAAAGAGGGCGCCTGTTTTTAAAAAAGGGCTTTACAAATGGCCTGTTCGTGCTTAGTAGAAACATAACTATTTTTCAACGGAAGGGAGGCTGAAAAAAGGATGAGTGAACAGGAAGGAAGCGATAAAATATACGATGTTGTGATTATAGGCGGCGGGCCGGCTGGTCTGACCGCGGGGATTTACGCGATGAGGGCGGCTATGAAGACGGTGCTTGTCGAGGGAGCGTCGTCGGTGAGCCAGATCAGCACAACCGATGCGATAGAAAATTATCCCGGCCTCGCCGGTACAAACGGTCTTGATCTGGTGGCCATATTCAAAAAACAGGCTGTTGACCTTGGACTGGAGATCATCCCTGATGATGTTTCGGCGATCCGATGGCTCGCCTCGGGCGGGACGGACAGGTGGGAGGTTTTCGTCGGAGACCAAAGCTACAAGAGCCTTTCCGTTATTTACGCAACCGGGGCGAACTGGAGGCGTCTCGGCGTGATCGGCGAAGATAATTTCGTCGGCAGAGGGGTCTCTTTTTGCGCGACCTGCGATGCCCCTATGTTCAAAAACAAGGAGGTCGCGGTTGTCGGAGGAGGGGATACGGCGATCCAGGAGGCGCTCTATCTTACCAGATTTGTAAAAAAGGTAACTGTTATTCATCGCCGCAACCGTCTGCGCGCGACGGCGATTCTGCAGCAGAGGGCCTTTTCGAATGATAAGATCGAATTTCTCTGGGATTCCGTCGTCGAAGAAATCCAGGGGCAGAACATGGTACAAGGGGTAAGGGTTCACAACCTGAAAACGGGCGAGGATACCATTCTTCCGGTGAACGGCGTTTTTGTCTTCATCGGCCTCAATCCGAATACAGGCATGCTGCATAAACTAATTGATCTTGATGAAGGCGGCTACATAAAGGTAAACGCCAACATGGAGTCGTCAGCCAGAGGCTTTTTCGCCGCCGGCGATTGCGTTGCGAAGCGGCTTCGCCAGGTGGTTACTGCATGCGGGGACGGCGCGAACGCCGCCTATTCAGCCCAGCTCTATGTCGAAGACATAAAGGGAGAGGCTTATTAAAAGTGGAAAACTGGATCGCAGCCTGGCAGAATATCCCTTTAAAGATCACACCCTACCTTTTTCAGATAGGGTCGTTCCAGTTGCGGTACTACGGCCTGATGTATCTAATCGCGTTTCTGGTCGGCTATCTCCTTATTATCTATCGGATAAAGACGGAAAGATTGCGTTACACCCCGGAGATCATTCAGGATCTTCTCGTCTGGATTATTCTCGGGGTCATTGTCGGCGGCCGGATAGGCTATGTGCTGTTCTACGATTTTGCGTATTACAGCAAACACCCCCTTGAAATCGTCCTGCCGTTTCAATTCTCGGGGGGTATGCGGTTCGTCGGGATAAGCGGGATGTCATTCCACGGAGGTATCATTGCCGTCATCCTGTTCGGGATCATTTTCTGCTATAAAAAAGGCCTCGATTTCTGGGATGTCGCCGATCTGTTTTGTTCGGTCGCGCCGTTGGGCTACACGTTCGGACGGATAGGCAATTTCATCAACGGCGAGCTGTACGGCAGGGCGACGGACGTCCCGTGGGGGATGTTTTTCCCGCTCGATCCCGAAGGCCTGCTCCGTCATCCATCGCAGCTCTATGAGGCCTTTTTCGAAGGGATCGTCCTTTTTTCTGTTCTCTGGGCCCTTAAAAGGAAATCCTCGTTTACCGGCGCGATATTTGCCCTTTACATCATCGGCTATGGTACCGTCCGGTTCTTTATTGAGTTTTTCCGCGAGCCGGACGCGCATATCGGTTTTGTTTTCGGCCCGTTCAGCATGGGACAGTTGCTCTGCCTCGCGATGATCATAACAGGGGTTGCGATTTACGTTTTCCGCGCCCGATACGCAATGACAAGCTACGAAACAAAGTAAAATTCTTCTTACGAACCCCCATGCCCGGCGCGGGCACAACGAACGATGAAAATCAGGATAGGGGGTCACGGGATGGGCCCCAAAAACATGATGCAACAAGCAATCGATATTATTGGGGAATTTTCTATTTTCATACAAACTCTGTGCCTGTAACGGGCACGAGGGAAGGCAAAGATGCTCATGAAGAGAGACCTTTGAAAAATGCTGCCTGAAGCGCAAATTTATTGATTTTTCTTAAGCTACCCCGCCGTCAAAGCCAAGGCTTTTAAAGGCGTTAAGAATGTAAGCGTTCCCGGAGCGTTTAGCCTTCCAGAGCCTTTTTTAGAGACGCCGCGGGGTCGAAAAAGATCAGATCAGCTTAGAAAGGCGGTGTTTTGCAAAGGCTTTGCATAGCTATGCCAAACGGCTTCACTCGCGCTTAAGAAAGTTTTTCATCCCAAAACCTTCAAATCGCGAATCATGAAACCATTTTAGCGGTTCTGCAAGGCTTTCATAAACTTAACCGGAGGAGGAAGTTCGCTATGGGGAAAAATGTCGTTATCATAGGAGGAGGCGCCGGCGGGGCGTCGGTTGCGGCCGAGGCGAGACGGCTCGATCCGTCCCTTTCGATTATCATGTTTGAAGAGGATGCGCAGGTTTCGTTCACCGCCTGTCCGATGCCCTATTATATCGGCGGCATCATCAAGGATCCTGCGCGCCTGATCGCGAGAACGCCGGAAAAGTTCATCGAATCGGGTGTGGATACGCAAATCAACAAACGCGTCGAGGAAGTGGACGACAAAAACAGGGAGGTCCGTATCGCCGGCGGTGAGAAAATCCCTTACGATATTCTGGTCCTCGGAACGGGAACGGTTGTGCAGAAGGCCGGTATCCCCGGCGAGGAAAAGGAAGGGGTCTTCACGCTGAGGGAATACAACGACTCGATACGGATCAAGAACTGGCTCAGCGAGACGAAAGCCCGCAAGGCGATCATCATCGGCGCCGGCTTCATTGCACTGGAGATGGCCGAGGCGTTCAGGAGCGCCGGTCTTAAGACCAGCATGTATTACCGCAGAGATCTTCCGGCGAGCCACTGGGATGCGGAATACTCGCAGATCATCCTCGACGAGCTGAAGCGCAACGAGGTCGAATTTATCCCGCAGACGCAACTGAAGGCGATCGAGGACGGGAAGGAATTCCGGTTGAAGCTCGTCACAAACCACGGCGAGGATGAGGCGGATATTATTCTGGTTGCCATCGGAGTCAGGCCCAATGTGAAGCTCGCCTCGCAGATAGCGGTCCCTCTCGGCGAAACGGGGGCGATCAAGGTGAATTTCTCCCAGCAGACCGAAAAGGAAGGGATCTACGCGGTCGGGGACTGCTGCGAGGTGTTCAACAGGGTCAGCGGCCGATGGGTATGGCTGCCCCTCGGCGATATCGCGAACAAGCAGGGCCGCATTGCGGGAAAGAATATCGGCGGCGCGGGTCTTTTCTTCCCCGGGGTCGTCGGCGCGCAGTCGTTCAAGGTTTTTGATCTGGAGGTCGCAATGACCGGGATCGATGAGAAAGAGGCGAAGAGGGTCGGCTTCAATCCCGTCAGCGCAAAGATGTCCGGAAATGCGATCGCGGCTTCGATGCCGGGAAACAAGAAGATCTGGATCAAGCTGATCGCCGACAAACCGACCGGGAAGCTTCTCGGCGCGCAGGTGATCGGCGAAAGGGGCGTCATCGGCCGGATTAACGTCCTTTCCGCGGCGCTGTGGGGCAAAATGACGCTCGACGATATCGGGTATATCGATACCGCGTACGCGCCGCCGTTCAGCGGCGCCTGGGATCCGCTGCACATTGCCGCCCAGATGCTGAGGAGACAGATATAGAAAAATGGGTGCATCCGCACCGAAAAGGCTTGTTATTTTTGATTATTCGGGAACGTTAAGCATTGAGGGGCCCCGCTTCGGCCGGCCGGAGAACCTCGTTTCGGCCCTCCAGGAAAGCGGCCTTGCCGGTTTCGGTGTCGCGGATGTCGATACATTCTGGCGGAAGATCGTCAAGCCGACATGGAAAGAGGGGAGCACGACAGAGATTGGCTATGCGCATCTCATTGCAGAAGCGCTTGAGAATTTGAACCCTGTCGGGAAAGGAAACAACGCAGAAATCAGAGCCGCCGCAGATCGTTTTGTAAAGATGTATCTTGACCATTCCCGGATTGACCCGGCCTGGCGTCCTCTCCTTTTGAAACTTGCGTCCGACAAGGATTCCGTCGTCGTAATTGCGACCGACCACTACGCCGAGGCGACGCGCACGATCGTCGAGAGTCTCAAAGACTGGGATATCCATGCTCAAAAGGCGGAATCCCGTTTTGAAGGCGCCGGCCCCTATCCCTTTTTTGTTGCGAATTCCGCTGATTTGGGCTGCCTGAAAGACAAAGCACGCTTCTGGAAAAGGATCAAAAACGCGTTGCCCGAAGGGCCCTTCCAAGAGGTTATCGTTGTAGATGATTTCGGCTATAACGAGGCAAAAGAGGACAGCTACGGTGACCCCGTCCCGGTCAGGAAGCGCAGGCAAAAAACAACAGCCCTGCTCAAAGAGATTTTTCATACGAAGATCCACGTGATTCCCTTTTTTGTCGATCGAAAAAAAGAAGGGGATAAAGATAGAAAAATCAAGAAGATAACAGCAATGATATAACCGTTGAAGCGCCTGTGTTAATGTGTTATGAAAAAAAACGAGCGGTACAGGCCCGCCGTGGGTGGGCCTGGAGCAGAAAGTAACTTAAGGGCTTTGAAAAAAGCCACCTTCGCGATGAGGGAATCACTTTCGACCCCGGAAAACCTTCAAATCGTGCGTCATGAAACCCTGGGGTTTTTCAAAGCCCCAAGGTTTAAGCAGTGGATAAGAAGATGCAGCTTGAACAAGGCGGCTTTCCCCATCTCTCGGCAAAAAACATCCCTCCGGAGGAAAGGCTGATTTTTGCGCTCGATGTCTCCTCCGCGGCCGAAGCCATGGCCCTGGTCGAAAAACTTGGAGATTACGTCCGTTTCTATAAATTAGGTTTGCAGATGTTCATGGCCGGCGGCTATTTCGAGCTTATCGAATGGCTCCGCGGGCGCGGTAAAAAGGTCTTCGTGGATCTGAAGTTCTTCGATGTGCCGCAGACGGTAAAATCGGCGGTGCTGCAGCTCAAGGATCGCGACGTGCAGTTTGTGACCGTGCACGGCAACGACGGGATCATGGAAGCCGCGGCGTCGGCCAAACATAATCTGAAGATTCTTGCCGTTACGGCACTGACAAGCCTCGACGAGGGCGATTTAAAAGACCTCGGCTTTGCGTGCAGCGTCGAAGACCTGGTTCTTTCCCGGGCGAGAAGGGCGCTGAAGCTCGGCTGCGACGGCGTGGTCTCTTCCGGTCTCGAGGCGGCGAGGCTCAGAAACGAGCTCGGTGACGGGTTTTTAGTCGTTGCGCCGGGGATAAGACCGGTCGCGAATGTCGACGACCAGAAAAGGACGGTGGGTGTCAAAGAGGCCTTTTTAAACGGGGCCGATTACATCGTTGTCGGCAGGCCGATCAGGGAGGCGGCCGATCCGCGCAGGGCTGCCGGGGATATTCAGCGCCAGATTGCATCGGTGTTCGGAAGATAACCGCTTGCGGATCGCGGCGGGCTTTTTGACCATGTTTTAACAAAGAGGGAAAATTATGGCGGCTATTAAAAAGGGGATTGTCCTTGCCGGCGGGGCGGGAAGCAGGCTCTATCCGTTGACGCTGGTCGCCAGCAAGCAACTCCAGCCCGTGTACGACAAGCCGATGATCTACTACCCCCTTGCGACGCTGATGATCGCGGGAATCAGGGATATCATGATTATTTCGACGCCGAACGATACGCCCCGTTTCGAAGCCCTTCTCGCCGACGGTTCACGCTGGGGGGTAAGGCTGACGTACCGGGTGCAGCCGAGGCCTTCGGGAATCGCCGAGGCCTTTATCCTCGCAGAGGAATTCATCGCCGGCGAACCCGTCTGTCTGATTCTCGGGGACAATATCTTCTATGGAAAAATGGGACTCGATGCGATCGTCCGCGGATTCACAAGCGGGGCCGTCATCTTCGGCTACTACGTCAACGATCCTAAGCGCTACGGCGTCGTCGAGTTCGATCATGCCGGCAGGGCAATCAGCATAGAGGAAAAACCGGCATCCCCGAAGTCGAATTACGCGGTGCCGGGGCTTTATCTGTACGACGAAAAGGTTGCCGGGATCGCCCGGTCGCTGAAGCCGTCGGCACGAGGAGAGCTCGAAATAACCGATCTGAACCTGGACTATTTGCGGCGCGGGGAGCTGCGCGTTATTCCTTTAGGACGCGGCATCGCGTGGCTCGATACAGGGACCCATGCGAGCCTCCTCGAAGCCAGCCATTTCATCGGCACGCTCGAGGCCAGGCAGGGGCTGAAGATCGCCTGTCTGGAAGAGATAGCGTTTCGTATGGGTTTTATCGACAGACAGCGGATGAAACGCCTTATCGACGAGACGCCACAATCCTCCTATCGCGACTATCTGGAACGGATATACAGGGAGAACGAGTAAATGCGGGTTATCCATACGAAGATTCCCGATCTGCTTCTCATCGAACCCCGCATCTTCGGGGACGAGAGGGGTTTTTTCTACGAGAGCTTCAATCAGCGGATCTGGGAGGAAAAGACCGGACTGAAGAGCGTGTTCGTTCAGGACAACCACTCCCGTTCCGGCCATAACGTGCTTCGGGGGCTGCACTATCAAATCAAGCAGCCTCAGGGGAAATTGATCCGGGTCATCAGCGGCAGGGTCTATGACGTCGCGGTTGATATTCGCGAGGATTCTCCAACATTTGGCAGGTGGGAGGCGCTGATCCTTTCGGCGGAAAACAAACTGATGCTCTGGATTCCCGAGGGGTTCGCCCATGGTTTTCTGGTGTTGTCGGATGTTGCGGAATTTCTTTATAAGACGACCGATTACTGGGCGCCGGAATATGAAAGAACCCTGCTTTGGAGTGATCCTACCCTCGCGATTGATTGGCCTCTTGACGGACCTCCGGTTCTTTCCGGGAAGGATAAGGAGGGAAAAACCTGGGTCGAAACATTCGGCAAGCCAGGCTTAAGAGGATGAAACCGGGTTCGGGGTTTTTGAAAAACACTCTCCCCTTTGGAGAAGAGGGGAATTTTTAAAGCTTGGTGATGGAGTACCGACATGATTGACAATCTAAAAAAGGTTTTATCGGGTCCGATTTTCGGCGAGGCGGTCTTCGATCTTATCCGGCGGGCCGCCTGTGATCTTCCCCCGGACGTCGAGAGCGCAATCAGGAAGGCGAGGGAAAACGAGGCGCCGGGATCCAGGGCGCAGGAGATCCTTTCGATGTATCTGGACAACATCGCCCGGGCGCGGGAAAAGCAGGTTGCTCTGTGTCAGGATACAGGCCTGCCGATCTTCATCATCCGTCACCCTCTCGGTCTTTCCCAGCGGAAGATGGCGGGACTCTGCGAGGAGGCGGTCGCGAAAGCAACAAAGGTTCAGTATCTGAGGCCTAACGCAGTTGATCCGGTGACCGGCAAAAACAGCGGAAACAGTGTGGGGCCGGGAAGCCCTGTTTTCTATTTCGAAGAAGCGGATGCCGACAGCGTTACGGTTCATTTGATGCTGAAGGGGGGCGGGAGCGAAAATGTTTGCACCCAGTACAGCCTTCCTGACGGTACGCTGAAGGCGGGCAGGGATCTGGAAGGCGTGCGCCGCGTGCTGCTCGACGCGACAAGAAAGGCTGAGGGCAAGGGTTGCGCCCCGGGAATACTCGGCGTCTGTATCGGGGGAGATAGAAGCTCCGGATACAACCACTCAAAACACCAGCTACTCCGCCGTCTGGACGATGTCAATCCCGACCCTGTGCTTGCCGGGCTGGAGGGCAGGGTTCTCAGGGAAGCAAACACGCTGGGAATAGGTCCGCTGGGGCTGGGCGGGAAGACGACGCTTCTGGGGGTGAAGATCGGATCCCTTCACCGTCATCCGGCCTGTTATTTTGTCACAATAACCTATATGTGCTGGGAATGCCGGCGGTGGGGCATCACTATAGAGTCCGACGGCTCCTGGCGTTATATCGAATGAGGTGCAAGATGACAAACCTGAATATTCCGATATCCCAACAGGATATTTTATCGCTGCATGCGGGTGATTCCGTGACGATCTCCGGCATTGCAACAACCGGCAGGGATGCGGCCCATAAATACATGGTGGAAACACTGTTGAATAGTGGAAAAACCTTGTCCGCCCAGGACAGGCGCCTGTTGGACGAGCTGAAATCGATTTACAATGGCGGCATGATTTATCACTGCGGCCCTATCGTCCGTAACGAAAATGGAAAATGGAGGATCATCTCGGCGGGTCCTACGACAAGCATCCGCGAGGAGGTTTATGAAGACAGCGTCATTTCGGGATTCGGCCTCAGGGTAGTGATGGGCAAGGGCGGAATGGGGAGCAGAACGCTTGCCGCATGCACCAAAAACAAGGCCATCTACGTCCATGCGATCGGAGGGGCGGGGGTTACCAGCGCCGAGAAGATGGTCGAGGTCCTCGATGTATTCAAGCTGGAGGAATTCGGTTTGCCGGAGGCGTTCTGGAAGGTTCGTTTCCATAATTTCCCCGGGATCGTTACGATGGATGCGCACGGCAAAAGCCTGCACGAGGAATTGGGCAGGGAATTCGACAAAAACCTGGCCGAACTCCTCGAAGGATGAAATTCGAGGAGAGAAGGATTTTTAAAACACTCCGGGTGGCCGACGATGATTACGATAAAGGGCTTTCTACACAGGGATCAGATGTGCGATGTTATCCGCCGCTGGATGTACTGTGATACCCGCCCGGACGATGCCGATTTGGTTGTAAAACTTGTCTACTTCAACCGTGTATTCATCTCCCGGTATCTTGACATCTTTGCGCACAGGCTTTTTTCCAAACTGCATTCCGGCAATGTTTATTATAAGCGTGTGAACACCAAAGGCGGCCTGAAGGATGCGATCATAGCCCAGCCTCCGTATCGCAACGAGAGAATCGATACCCTGATTGCGCGTTATCAATCGAATCCCTGGCGTTTTTACCGCGAAACGCCATTTCACGGGACCATTTATTTCAAAGACGATGGGGATAAGACGATCTATCTCGGTTCAAGCCGGATAAAAAGGGCACGCCGGCTGGCGGAAAAATCGGCCCGGCGCATTATTGATCAGATGTTTGAAAGGATCAAGAAGAAGGCCGATGCGTTGGCCACCGAAAGGGCCAAATTTCTGGGAATCCCGCGGGAACAACTGATGACACCCCCCGCCCAGATGGAGGAGGAGTTTTTCCTTGCCGAAAGCCAGCTTCTGGACGACTTACGGGAGAAGAGGCCGATCGCGGGAGACGGGGAGATACCCCCCATCAACGATGTTGCAGGGATAAAGGTTATCCTTGAGGCGCCTGAGGAAAACAGACTGATGGATGTCATTTCGAGCCTGAACGATTCTGAAATCGTCGAGGAGCAGAGACACAGCGGCCGTTACAATGCAACCAATCTTATTATCCGTTTCCGGCCGCCGCGGGACGAGATTTTCTTTCTTCCTTTGGAGGAGAACGTGATTTCCTCGCTGCAGGACCGGGGGTATTCCCCTTACGAATCGAATCAGGCCTTCCGGGACTTTGTGCTTTCGGGAGAAGAGGATGTTTTCCTGGAAATCATTCTTTCGAGTTATCAGGAGATGCTCGAAAGCGAGATCGGCATAAGCATGCATGAGGACCGGATCCTTGAACAGAGGCTCAAGCAACTCTACAGAGGGCCTCTCGCGAAGAACATAGGGTATCTGATGGAGTATCTCTTTGCTTTTCCCAACGGCAACAAGCGAGAACTCGGCAATCTCCCCGTAAAACTTTGGAACCGTTATCTCCCCGACTATTTTGATGAGGTCTTGAAGGAACTTTTCCAGATACCAGTCGGCGATCCTCTTAATTGAGCTGTACCGGGCTTACCCCTCCTGTCTTTGATTCTCGTTGACGATGTCGAATCCCCTGTCGAGAAGATTTCTTGCCTCCCGGGATCGTACAGCAGGGGTTTTTGCACCCATGACTACCGCGATAAGGCGCGTATTGCCGCGTTTGGCCGTCGCGATGATGTGGTAGCCCGCTGCTGCAACCCAGCCGGTTTTCAAACCATCGGCGTTCGGATAGTTGACAAGAAGGGTGTTACGGTTGCGTTGCGTGATGTTTCGGTAAGTATAAAACCTGGTGGAATGGAGCTTGATTGCTTCGGGGAAGCGTTGAAGGTATTTATAGGCCAGCGTCATCATGTCTCTTGCCGTTGTGAACTGTCCTTTTGCGGGGAGACCATTGGGATTTTTAAAATTGCTGTTGAACATCCCCAGTTCGCGGGCCTTTTTGTTCATCAGCGTCACGAAGGCTTCGACGCTTCCCGCGATATGCTCGGCGACCGCGACTGAGGCGTCATTCGCCGAAACAACTGCGATTCCTTTCAAAAGCTCCATAAGAGGTAGTTCACTTCCTGCCTGGAGAAACATTTTTGATCCACCGGTTCGACCGGCCCTGCGGCTTATCTTTACCGTGTCGGAAAGCCCGAGGTCGTTTTGTTGGATGCCTTCGTCCACGATGTAGAGGGTAAGTATTTTGGCTATTGAAGCGGGTTGGAGACGCTCATCCGCATTGTGGGAATAGAGTATTTCGCCTGTGTTCATGTTCATCAAAAGGGCTGACCGGGAGGTCAGTTCAAGATCTTTTGCTTCGGGCAGGCATGGAAAAAAAACAAGCGCCGACAGTATCACCAGAAAACTTAGGGTGCGCCTCGCAGACATAAGCAGCTCCGATTTGGATTTTGGGTGAAGATTAATCCCTGGGGCCGTTGATGTCAACCGATTTTTCGCCGGGAATCTTTTGGCTTGAGATGTGTTCTTGTGTTCGTCTGAAATATTGTGTTAAAGGACAAAGGGTAAGAAGATTTCAACAAATCAGATTAAATCATTGGGACTCAGGCAATCTTGAGAAGAGACCTTTGCAAAACGCCGCCTTCGCGCT
>DYLD01000311.1 GCA_020722315.1 Syntrophus aciditrophicus | reverse complement strand
GGAACTTCATCGCGTGCTCGCACCGGGCAGGAGCGCGGTCGTGGTCAATGGGTGGTATCGTCCGTTGATTGCGCGCCTGACGCGGCCCCTGATCCAGTTGCAGAGGATCGTCACCAACCGGCCGAGGCTCAAGCACACGGATGATGACCCCTCCGGGACGTTCGTCAACAAGATGACGCCCGCGTGGTTCAAGCGTGAGTTTTCAGGCTCGTTCCGTTACGAAATCCGCGTTTGGCGGAGTTTAAGCCCCCGGATTCTGGTGAATTTTATTCATCCGAAGTTTGGCGGAAGGGCCATTTTGACATTTGTTTATTGGCTGGAAGAAAAATTCCCCACTTTTTGGGGAACAATCGGCATCTATCCACTGATTATTTTCAAAAAAGATTAAGTCACATGGGTTATCTTGCACCGATAACCGGAGGATTTCCATGACTGTACAAAAAACCAGAAAAGGTTTTGAACTACTAAAGACGCGCGCAAGGCTCTATATGACCTTCCAGTACCGCCTGTTGACCTCCAATGAGCGCGTGATGCCCGATTTCATGGTCATCGGCGGTCAGAAGTGCGGTACGACCTCGTTGCATCGGTATATCAACCAACACCCCAATATCATTCCGACCTTTAAAAAAGACAGCAGTTTTTATGATGCCAATTACTTCCGGGGGTTCAAATGGTACCGGGCACATTTTCCCCTGAAAAGCAAAATGGATGAATTTCAGAGTCATGGGGAACGCTTCATCACTGGCGAGGTGACAACCAGCTACATCCATCATCCGGCTACTCCGCAACGCATTTATGACACGCTCCCAAACGTAAAATTCATTGCGCTGTTGCGTAACCCGATACAACGAGCGTATTCACACTACCAACACATGGTTCGCACCGGACGCGAAACGCTCTCCTTCAAAGAAGCCATTGAACAGGAAGATGAACGACTGGACAGGGTAGAAGAAAAAGTATTGAACGGTGATGATGCCGCGCTAAAGGCCTTTCGCAACTTTTCATACAAAAGCCGTGGTCGTTATGCCGAACAACTGGAGCGGTGGTTTGCTTTATTCCCGAAGGAACAGTTTTTGATCCTGCGAAGTGAAGACCTGTTCGCCAATCCTGAAAAAGTTACCCGGGAAGTGTACGAATTTTTAGGGATCCCGCATCTGCAATTAGAGCAGTACCAAAACGTCAATCCTGGCAACTATCCTTCAGCAGAATCGGATACTATCAATTTGCTTATTGAATATTTCCGTCCGCACAACCAGAAATTGGCCGAGTTGTTGGGGAATAATTTTGGCTGGGAGAATCCCGGGTAGATAACGGATGTCTGCTTTCACCGATCGCCATTTCCTCACCACCGACCAGTACCGCGACGCCTCCAACCTGGATGCCCGCGAGACTCTACATCGCCGTTTCAGCACCAATCCCTATGGCTGGTTCAACTGGATCTTCGACACTTTGGAGACCCTGCCCAACCCGGCGCGCGTGCTCGAACTCGGCTGCGGCCCGGCGTATATGTGGAAGGATTGCGTCGAGCGCATCCCGGCGGGTTGGAACATTACCCTGAGCGACCTGTCGGAAGGGATGCTGGACGCGGCCTGGCGCAGCCTGAACACATCTTTCTCGAAGTGGTTCGTCCGCCCGCAGTTTGGCGGGAGGGTCTTCTTGCGCCTAGTCTTCTGGCTGGAAG
>DYLD01000076.1 GCA_020722315.1 Syntrophus aciditrophicus | reverse complement strand
TTTATACATCCTGCAGGCCTTCGGGATCACAACGGACGATCCCGTGCCGAAGCTGCGTTTATCCAGACAGGTTGTTGCGCAGGCTCAGAAAATCACAGAATTCCTTGCGTTGCCTTCAGCAAACAGCGACGCTGTCTCCCAATCATCGGCAGAGCGCGAAACCCGCACGCGGCGCTGGGTGACGCTGAACCCCTTTTCCCGCTGGCAGTACAAGGAATGGGGCATCGAAAAGTGGGCGCAAATTATCGATTGGCTCTATAGCGAATTCGCAATCGCATCGGTCATTGTCGGCTCGCCCGGCGAAAAAAAGCGGGCAGATACTATTGTCGAAAAGTGTTCGGTAAAGGTCTTCAATCTGGCCGGAAAAACAACGCTCGCCGAGCTTGCGGGTGTACTTAGTTTCAGCCACCTCCATATCGGCGTGGACAGCGCGGCCCCGCATATTGCAGCCGCCGTCGGCACGCCGACGGTAACGATCTACGGCCCGTCCGACTGGCGTTACTGGGCGCCGCCGGGGAAAAACAATCTGGTTGTTTTTCCCGACATGCCCTGCGCTCCGTGCCATCTTAAGGGCTGCAACAACAGCGGCAGAAGTCTGTGTCTGGAAACTCTGGAGGTGGAAAAGGTTCAGGGGGTTATAACAAAAGCGCTTTCCTGATGCATAAAAAAATCATCCGCCGGTAATTCTAGATACTAAACCTTCCGAACGCTGCACTGCAGCGATTTCATGTCCGGATAGCCCATGATCGGCTCCCGGCAATGGATGTCGGTGAGCAGATTGGCGTTGGCTTCCCCCGGCCACCCGTGCGGCACCAAAACCACACCGTCGGCTACGTCCCCATTGATCGACGCCTTCATCTTTACTTCACCGCGGTCTGTCTTCAGGATTATGACATCCGCATCCGCTATTCCGTATTGTTTTGCGGTTCCCGGGGCGATCTCGGCCAGAGGTTCCGGATAAAGCCTTTTCAAGGCCTCGACGTTACGATGCTGGCTATGGGTGTAATAGATATGCCGGCTGCCGGTTGACAGAATCAACGGATACTTCTCGAGAAATTTGCTGTCGCCCCGCCCCGCCCCCTGTTCCGGTCCAAGAAATGTTGGCAGCGGGTCGAAGCCGGCCTTTTCGAGCGCATCGCTGTAGATCTCTATCTTCCCCGAAGGGGTGCGGAACAACCCTTCCTTCTGTTCGTAGCTTTTTTCGGCGTAGAACACCCCTTGGGGCTTCTCATTAAGAAGATAATCAAACGAAAACCCGCCGGCGGCCAGTTCAAAGGCCACCATCTCCTCTTCCGACTTCCACGGGAATTTCTCTTCCAGTCCCATCCTCTTTGCCAGTTCGGTGAAGAACCTCCACTCGGACCAGCTTTCGTATAGCGGCTCAATACACTTCTTTCGCAGCATCAGATACGGGATGCAGTGACAGACGTTGTAATTGTAGGCTATCCCCCATTTCTCAAGATGCGAGCATGCGGGAAGGACGTAGTGGGCCTCCTTTGCGGTTTCGGTCATAAACAGATCGTGAACGACTAAAAGATCAAGCTTGCGAAAGGCATCCCTGAACGCGTTCGTGTCCGGCATCGAAACCAGCGGATTCCCGCCGATGACAAGAAACGCCCTGAGTTTGTCGGGGATATTTTCCGGCACAACCGTTACAACGCCGTAACGGGTTTTCCTTCCCCATAATTCAACAAACAAGGGGTATTGATCGGCGCCGAGAGGTTCCCCTTCCCCGTCAAGCCCGACGCTTCCGAGCCTCGGCGAGGGGCTCAAGATCCATCCGCCGGGGACATTGATGTTGCCGGTGATCGTCTGCAGGATAGAGAAGGCGCGGTTGTTCTGCGTGCCGTTGGCTGTCTGATCCTGGGTGCATGTTCCCTGGAAGATGCTTGCCCCCTTTGTATTTGCGAAGAGCCTCGCCACCTTCCGGATATCCTCCGCCGTAATCCAGGTGATCTCCTCGGCCCACTCCGGGGTGTAGGGCTGCACGTGCGGGATGAGCCTGTCAAAGCCAAACGTGTAACGTTCGACAAAGTCACGGTCGTAGAGATTTTCATTAATGATCACATGGATCATCGCCAGGGCCAGAGCGCCGTCCGTACCCGGTCTGATTTGCAGATACATCTCGGCCCTGTCGGCAAGCGGTATCCTTTTGGGGTCTATGACGACAAGCCTGGCTCCGCGGTCGAGGTTTTTCTTGAGAGCAAACTTCAGCGGAAAATCCGACTGATCAGGATTGTGCCCCCAGAGGATGTAGAGACTGGAATCCATTTCCTCGATGGGGTATCTCCCGAAGGTCATCTGCCTTGTGCGGATGCGCATCCGGTAGCAGACACTCTCGACGGAAAAGAAATTCGGCGATCCGAAGGCCGCCTTGAATCGTTGCGCGAGGCCCGCCATTTCGAGATTCTCGACGCCGATCGAGCCGCTGAAGACGCCCAGAACCTCGGGGCCGAATTCCCGTTTGAGATCGAGGAGCTTGTCGGCAATCTCATCGAGGGCCTGATCCCACGGGATTTCGACGAAAGAGCCGCCGACCCGCTTCAGCGGGCGCCTCAGACGATCGCTATGGTAGATGGCCGCCAGTGCATTGGCACCCTTCGGGCAGAGCCTCCCCTGATTCAACGGGTGGGATTTGAGCCCCCTGATTTTTGTCGCGATACCATCTTCCACGGTCACCCGGCAACCGCAGCTGTGATAGCAGAGGGTGCAATCGGTAATGATTTCTTTTGCGCCAGCCATTTTTACTCCCCCTCAATAGTGTCGAAAGCAGTCTTGATAGAATCGTCGCGACCTTTCGCTCGTTTATAACTTTCTCTTTGCCGCTGTCAACAATAATCGGGATGTCTTGGATGTTTCAAAAAAACAGCAAAGCTCTCAATTCCGGTTGACACAATGGCCCTTTTTATGTAATCTGATTCTTGTCTGCGGTAGCCACCTTTTTTGGAAAAATTGGGCCTGTTTGCAAGCAAAAGCCCTTTTTCAGCGTTTCATGTGTAGAATATTACAATGATTGATTACCAACGTCCTTATCGGCCTTTTGCAGATAAAATAGCGCGAGTTGCCGTCATGTTTGTCATATTGCCATATAGGTAACATGGGATGCTTAATACTTTCTGTCGTTACGCATGAGCTCAAGGAGTGACCTATGAAGAAGCGATGCACGGTTGTTTTCGGGATGCTGGCGGCGGCGATGCTGCTGTCGGAACCCCTGGCGGCGTACGGCGCGGCGAAGATCAGCGACGACACACAGGCCTGCCTCGGCTGTCATGAAACTGTTACTCCGGGGATTGTCGCCGACTGGAAGAAGAGCCAGCATGCCAATGTCTCCCCGGAGGATGCGCTCAAAAGGCCGCTTTTGGAAAAGAGGGTCTCCTTCAAAACACCGCCTAAGGCAATCCAGGCGACGGCGGTCGGCTGCGCGGAGTGCCACACGCTGAATCCAAAGGCCCACAAGGATACGTTTGACCACAACGGGTTCAAGGTTCACGTCGTCGTCAGCCCGAAGGATTGCGCGGCCTGCCATCCGCAGGAGGTGGACGAATACGGACAGAACATCATGTCCGAGGCGCATGGGAACCTCGTAAAGAATCCCGTTTACAAAAGCCTGATGGATGCCGCCAACTGCATGCAGAAATTTGACGGCGTCCGCGCCCGGCTTACGACGGTTGACAAACTGACCGAGGAGGACTCCTGTATTTACTGCCATGGCACGAAGGTCGAGGTCAACGGTATCAAGAGCCGAGAGACTTCGATGGGCGAGATGGAATTTCCGGTTCTTTCCGGCTGGCCGAGCGGCGGGGTCGGGCGCATCAATCCGGACGGCACGAAGGGGGCCTGCTCGGCCTGTCACACCCGCCACGCCTTTTCAATCGAGACGGCCCGCAAGCCGGCGACCTGTTCAGAGTGCCACAAGGGCCCTGACGTTCCCGCCTACAAGGTCTACCAGGTCAGCAAGCACGGCAATCTTTACGGGTCGGAAGGCGACAAATGGAACTTCGGCGCCGTCCCGTGGACGGTTGGAAAGGACTTTACCGCGCCGACCTGCGCGACCTGTCACGCCAGCCTCGTCGTCAACGAAGCGGGCGATGTTGTCGCCAAGAGGAGCCACAAGATGAACGACCGCAGCGCCTGGCGGCTCTTCGGCCTTCCCTACGCCCATCCCCATCCGAAGTCCGCCGACACGACGATCATCAAAAACAAGGCGGGGCTTCCACTTCCGACGGAGCTTACCGGAGAGCCGGCTGCCGGCTATCTGATAGACAAAAAAGAGCAGACCAAGAGGCGGGCCTCGATGCGGGAGATCTGCCTGCAATGCCATGCAACCTCCTGGGTGGACGGCCACTTCGCCCGCCTGGAAAATACCGTGGAGACGACCAACCAGATGACCAGAGTCTCTACTGACATCATCCTTGCCGCATGGAAAAAGGGGTTGGCGAAGGGGCTTGACAAAAAGGACAGCACCTTCAACGAGGCGATCGAGCGGATGTGGGTCGAGCAGTGGCTTTTCTACGCGAATTCGACCCGTTTCGCCTCGGCGATGGGCGGGGCGGATTATGGCGTTTTCGCCGATGGAAGATGGTATATGTCAAAAAACATCCAACAGATGGCGGACTGGCTGCGTTTTCTTGAGGCGGCGCATAAAGGTGAAAAAAATGGGAACGTAAAAAAGGTAAAATAAGGATGAGGTGAGAAAATAGATGAGACAGATGGTAATATTTGCATTCAAGGATGATGCCCTCTGCTTTATGCACGTCCTTTTGAACGCCCTTGATCTTCACGAAAAAGGGCTGGGCGGAAAGATTGTCTTCGAGGGAGAGGCGACGAAACTGATCCCTGTTATGGCCGAATCGCAACATTTTCTCCATTCACTGTACGCCAAGGTAAAGGACAAAGGCCTGATCGACGCGGTATGCAGGGGCTGTTCGATGAAAATGGGGGTTCTGGAGGCCGTCGAGAAAGAAGGGCTTCCGCTCTCCGGCGAGATGTCCGGCCATCCGGCGATGTCAAAATATATTGCCGCTGGTCATGAAATAGTCGTCATGTAACTGCGGAAGGGTCTTCAAACTCTAAGCCGTTAAGTGACAAACACTCACCGACAAAAAATGAGCAATATCGAGACGTTTACAAAACGCCGCCTTCGCGCTCATAAATATTTTTCGACCCCGCAGGTGTCTCGCTACGGCGGGGTACCTAAGAAAAATCAATAAATGCGCGCTTCAGGCGCCATTTTTCAAAGGTCTCATATCAACGTGGGAGGAAGAACATGAAAGGAACAAAAATAACCGACGGGATCTACCGGATAGGGGTTAATCTCGAGGGGGATTCGTTGTTTGAAGGGATGTGGCCGATCCCTAACGGGGTCTCGATAAACTCCTACGTTGTCCGGGGACAGAAGAACGCTTTGATCGATCTTGTACAGAATATCGGCGAGAAACCCGCAGAATATCAGGAGGCGCTTGCCTCTCTATCGCTGGAGCCGGGGCAAATCGACTATCTGGTCATCAACCATATGGAGCCTGACCATACCGGCTGGCTTGCGGAATTTTCAAAAAAGAATCCGAACATCGAATACTACATCACCGCAAAAGGGGCATCCGTGTTGAAGGCATTCTGCGGGATAGAAAAGAATGTCCACACCGTCAAGACAGGCGACATCCTCGATCTGGGCGCCGGGAAAACGCTGACCTTTTACGAGGCGCCGAATGTTCACTGGCCGGAAACGATGGTAACCTATGAAAACAGCTCCAAGATACTTTTCTCCTGCGATGCCTTCGGCTCCTACGGCGCAATTACAGATGCCGTTTTCGACGACCAGCTCTCCACCGAGCAATACGATTTTTTCCTGCAGGAGGCCCTTCGTTATTATGCCAATATCGTCGCCGGGTTTTCTTCCTTTGTCGAAAAGGCGATCGCGCTGCTAAAGAATCTCGACATCAGGATCATTGCCCCTTCGCATGGCATCGTCTGGCGGGAAAACCCGCAGGCGATCATTGATGCCTATGCGCGCTTCGCCCGCTATATGAACGGCCCGGCCGAGCCGGAAATAACCGTTATCTGGGCAAGCATGTACGGAAACACCGAGAAGGTCGTACGCAGGGTCATTCAAGGGGCACGCAGCGAAGGCATACCCGTTCATGTCTTCCGGACCCCGGAAGAGGACGTCGGCTTTATTCTCGCCTCCGCGTGGAAGTCGGCCGGCCTTATCCTCGGAATGCCGACCTACGAATACAGGATGTTTCCCCCGATGGCCTGGGTTCTTGACATGTTTGCCCGCAAAAAGGTCATGAACAAAAAGGTGTTGCGTTTCGGTTCGTTCGGCTGGTCCGGCGGCGCACAGCGGGAGCTGGAGGCGATCACGGAGAAACTGAAATGGGATTTTATGGAGCCGGTGGAGTGGCAGGGTGCGCCCTCGGAGGAAATTATGGATCTAGCTGCTGCCAGAAGCAGGGAACTGGCGGCAAAAATCAAGGCAGAATACGGAAAGTAAAGGGGGTGATAGCTCCAACAGAACTGATGGGAAAAGGGTTTGGGAAACCCCGGGACCCTGCGGCTTGACCGCGGGGAGTCGAAAGAAACATTAAACAAATAAGCCGTTGAAAGGAGGATGGATATGGGTGTAATGGTAGGCAAGCCCGCGCCTGATTTTACGGCAAAGGCATATCACAACGGAAAAGAGAAGGAGGTCAAGCTCGCCGATTATCGCGGCAAGTGGGTCATGCTCTGTTTTTACCCGGCCGATTTCACCTGCGTTTGACCGACGGAAATATCGGCGGTCGCCGATAAATATCCGGAGTTCCAGAAGCTGAAGGTCGAGGTTCTCGCGGTCAGCGTGGACAGCAACTTTTCCCACAAGGTATGGCAGGAAATCGAATTATCAAAGATGGTCAAAGAGGGCATCCCGTTTCCGATGATCGCCGATCCCGGAGGGAAAATCGGGACGCTCTACGGTGTTTACGACGATGAGGGCGGCGTTGATGTGCGGGGGCGTTTCCTTATCGACCCGAACGGCGTTCTTCAGGCAATGGAAGTCCTTACCCCGCCGGTCGGTAGAAACGTCATGGAGGTTCTCCGCCAGCTCAAGGCGTTCCAGCATCACCAGAAGACCGGCGAGCTGATGCCGTCCGGATGGCAGCCCGGTAAGCCGACGCTTCCTCCCGGCACGGAGGCACTCAAAAGGGCTGGCCATATCTGGGAAATCTGGAAGGTTGAAAACGCCTTCTAGCGGATAAATACAGAACCGACAACACGTTCCTTTTATTCTTCCCCTTTTTCTTTGCCTTCAAGGCATGGGAAAGGGGGAAGTTTGTTTTTCGTTATGAAAACTGCCGGTTTCAACGAATCAGATTTTTTTCTCGATATTTCAACAACACAGCTTGATCAAATCATCAGGCAGGGCAAAGTTCGCGAGCTGAAATCCGGTGCCGTTTTGTTTCACCAGGGCGATCCGGCAACCCAATCCTTCGTGGTTTTAGAGGGGCGCCTGAAGCTTTGCATCCTCCACGAACTCGGCAAAGAAATCGTTGTCCGCTACATCGGCCCCGGGGAATTGGCGGCGATGGTTGCAGTCCTGGAGGGGCAAAACTATCCCGCCTCCGCGGAGGCTGTCGGTCTAACCCGCGTCGTCGGTTTCGAAAGACGCACGATGCTCAAAATCATCGCAGATCACCCTCCTGTCGCGCTGAACATGATCCGTAACGCACTGAACCGTCTTGAAGAAATGCAAAATCGTTACCTGGAGATCTATGCGGAGCAGGTCGAGCAGAGGATAGCCCGTTCGCTGCTCAGGATCATGAAACAGGCCGGAAAGAGGTCGGGCGATGAAATACTGATTGATTTTCCGATAACCCGTCAGGAACTCGCGGATTATACCGGTACGACCCTTTATACCGTAAGCCGCACGCTGAGCGCATGGCAAAAGAAGGGGTGGGTAAAATCAAAAAGGGGACGGATTATTATCGCAAACCCTCACGCTTTGGTACTGTTTACGGAAAATTTCTAAAAAATTCTTCCGCTCTTTGCGCCAGCGCAAAGACGGCTTTCATTGAAAGCATTATTATGAAAACCATGGATCAGGACACGAAAACAAGGCTTCCCGTGCATCGGGCAAAACGCCGCGTTTCCAAAGCGGCAGGCGGCATCTGCACGATGACGATCAACGACCTGCTCAGGCAGTACCCGCGGGCGACTTCTGTCTTTATAAAGCGGATGATGCTCTGCATAGGCTGCCCGGCGGCGGAATTCCACACGCTGGAAGACGCCGCCATGCTCTACGGCTTTCCGCTGGGCGACCTCTCTCACGAGATCGAGACCGCCATAGCGGAGGGGATGTAACGCGACGCTTGCGGGGTGTTGAGAAGTCTTAGCGCGGCAGGATTAGCTTTTTACGGTTGTCTTTGAATGTGTCCGGGGTTGCTCCGGTCGTTTTCGGAGCGAGGTTTTCATAAAACTCACAATAAAGCTTTTTGATGAAAGGAGAAAAAACATGTTTTGTTTTCAATGTCAGGAGACAGCGAAGAACACGGGCTGCACGGTCAAGGGGGTCTGCGGCAAGCCGGAGGAGACGGCGAACCTGCAGGATCTGCTGATATTTGTGCTCAAAGGGATTTCCGTCTATGGGGAGAAACTCAAGGAGTTGGGTGAGGCTGACCGCTCCGACACCATCTTCATCGCGCAGGGATTGTTTTCGACGATTACGAATGTCGGATGGGACAACGACCGTTTTATCGCGATGATAAAAGAAGGCCTCCATCGCCGTAACCAACTCCGGGAAAAGTTTCTGAGTGCTTACAAAAAGAAAAACGGCCGCGATTTCGATGAGCCGCTGCCCGAAGCGGCAATCTGGTTCGCCGACGACCCGGCTTCGTTTGCCGAAAAGGCCAAGAGCGTAGGCGTTCTGGCTACACCAAATGAGGATGTCCGCTCGCTCAGAGAACTCTTGACAATCGGTCTCAAGGGTATCGCGGCGTATGCCGATCATGCCGCGATCCTCGGATTGCGCAAGGATGGAATTGAAGATTTCCTCATGGAGGCGCTCGCCTCAACGACCAAGGACCTGTCGGTTGACGAGATGATCGGACTGGTCATGAAGGCCGGCGAGACGGCCGTCGCTACGATGGCGTTGCTCGACGAGGCCAATACGAAGGCCTACGGGAACCCCGAGATCACAACCGTCAACATCGGCGTCCGCAACAGGCCCGGCATCCTGATCAGCGGCCATGATTTGAAGGATATGGAAGAGCTCCTCAAACAGACCGAAAACACCGGCGTTGATGTCTACACGCACGGGGAGATGCTTCCGGCAAATTACTACCCCGCCTTCAAGAAATACAACCATTTCGTCGGCAATTACGGGAGTTCCTGGTGGCACCAGAACGAGGAGTTCGAGTCGTTCAACGGGCCGATCATCCTGACAACGAACTGTCTGATACCGCTGAAAAAGGAAAACACCTACCTCAACCGTCTGTTCACAACCGGCGTCGTAAGCTACGTCGGGGCAACGCATATCCCCGACCGGCCGGACGGAGGCGCGAAGGATTTCTCAAAGGTCGTTGCGCTGGCAAAGACATGCCCGCCCCCGAAAGAGATTGAAACCGGCTCGATCGTCGGCGGGTTCGCGCATAACCAGGTTCTGGCGCTGGCCGACAAGGTGGTGGATGCGGTAAAATCGGGCGCGATCAAGCGCTTCGTTGTGATGGCCGGATGCGACGGCCGCCAGAAAAGCCGCAGCTATTACACCGAAGTCGCCGAAAAGCTTCCGAAGGATACGGTGATACTCACCGCGGGCTGCGCGAAGTACCGTTACAACAAGCTCAAACTGGGGGATATCGGGGGGATTCCGCGTGTCCTCGACGCCGGTCAGTGCAACGATTCCTATTCGCTCGCCGTCATCGCGCTGAAACTCAAGGAGGTCTTCGGACTGGCCGACATCAACGAACTGCCGATATCCTACGACATAGCCTGGTATGAGCAGAAGGCTGTTGCCGTCTTACTGGCCTTGCTCTATTTGGGTGTAAAGGGCATCCGTCTCGGACCGACACTGCCGGCTTTTCTTTCCCCGGCGGTCGTCAAGGTGCTCGTTGAGAAGTTCAACATCAAACCGATCGGAACCGTGGAGGATGACATCGCCGCGATGCTGGCCGGCAAATAAAACAGGAAAGGACGCAGATGACAGCCTGGATTCCCGGAAATTTGTTGACAACCGCGATGGGCGTGATGCCGCACACCGATGTGGCCCGCGCCCTGGAGCTGGCGCAATCGATGGATGTGCCGTTCTGGCCGCAGCTCCCGCATTTTAGCTACTACGAAGATATGTACGTCCAGGCTTCGGAAAACTTTCCCGGCATCGTTGTGGATATCGAAAAGCGGACGGTCCGTTTTTCGATGGATAAGTTCATCAAAGAGCTCGAAGAGGCGCTGGCCCGTTTCGATGATCCTGATTTCTTCGATATCAGCCCGACCTATTCGGACGTATACCACCGTTTTCTAAAGCTAGATCTGTCCGACAGGCCGGCGATACGTGGACAGCTCGAAGGGCCTATCAGCTTCGGGTTTTATGTGCTGGATCAGGACAAGCGCCCGATTTTGTTTGACGATACCGTCCGCTCCTTTATGATGGATTTCATGGCAAAGCGACTGAACGTGCAGTTGGGCCACCTTAAAAAGATGAACCCAAATGCGTTTTTATTTGTCGATGAGCCGGGATTGCAGTTTGTATTTTCGGCGATGTCCGGATACACCGATCAAAACGCGAAGGCCTATCTGAACGAGTTTTTCGCGATCGTTGACCGGCCCCGCGGCATACATCTGTGCGGCAACCCCGACTGGGAATTTCTGCTTGATCTGGATCTGGACGTGCTTTCCCTCGATGTTTACACGAACGCGGAGGTGTTTTCGTGCTATGCCGCCTCGATTCAAAAGTTTCTCAACCGCGGAGGATTGATTGTCTGGGGTATTGTCCCGACGGGCTACGAGGCATTCCAGCAGGAACAGATACCCTCGTTGATCCATCGACTCGAGAATGTCTGGAAAATTCTGTGGTCGAAGGGAATCGATCGCGAGCTGTTAATTAACCGCAGCATGCTTTCTCCGGCGACGTGCTGCCTGATCAATCCGGACAGGGAACGCACCGTCGAGCGGGCCTTCGCCGCGGTGAAACAGATGGCCCGGCAATTGAAGGATGCCTACCGGATAGCGGCGTAAAACCTTTGACACCTTTGAAAAAGGCTGCCTGAAGCGCAAATTTATTGATTTTTCTTCGGTACCCCGCCGTCCTCGGAGCA
>DYLD01000310.1 GCA_020722315.1 Syntrophus aciditrophicus | reverse complement strand
GCGCATACGACAGGTCTATCGCAACACCAGCGTTTCTGCTGATTGATGAACTCATGCCGCTAATATCGCATCACTCGGTATTTTTTCAAAAATTCCCCAATGGATTTATTTGTTTCAAATCCGGTCTATATTAACGCTTTCCAAGCCTTTGGGGGGTGAAATGAGATTATTGTTTGTTCGTCACGCGGAGATGGCCGGAGACCCTTTCGTAAGACCGGAGCGCCCAGTGAGGGGCTGTTTGTCGAAAAAAGGCATCCTGCAGGCGAAAGCCTTGAGGAAAAGACTCGCCGGAGAAAAAATAGACATCGTTTTCTCCTCATCCTACGGAAGAGCCATCCAGACTGCGGAAATCGCAACCGCCGGAAGACGCATTCCAATCAAGATATTCGAATTCCTCCGGGAGTGGACCCCGGACCGCTCGCTCAAAAACCTGCCGTCCACAAAATATGAGGAAATCGAAAGGATGAACGCGGACAGATACGCCGAGCAGACCTGGAAGACCGAACTCGGGGAGGGGACCTTCGATATGTATGCCCGCATATGCCCGCCATTTCTGAAGGAGCTCGAGGATCTAGGGGTGAAGGCAGCATGCGGCGGATTCGTGCCAGAGAAAAAGGCGAGAGACATCAGCATCGCCGTTTTCGCACACGGTGGTTCGCTCAACACGCTGATATCCTTCATCCTTGAATCCCGCCCGTTCCCGGTAGGCCGATTCTCCTTCAGGCACACCGGGGTGGCCACCATGGAATTCACCGAGAAAAAAGGGGTCTTCCATCCAAGTCTGGTGATAGAATGAAACGAAATGCCAGCAACGTGACGGACGCCGGAGTCGGAGAGATGGCGGAACTTCGGCACAGGGAATTGAGAAATGCCGGATTTTTCTGCGGCGAATGCCACAACCACCTAAACTGGCCGGAGAAACCCGAAAATCTCGTGGCCCACATGAAAAGCTGCGGAATGGACTACATCTCCCTCTGCCAGGGATGGCTGACAAACTCCAAGGACAGCAGGGGACGCGACGGAAGGCGCCTGGCGCAGTTTCTGCGCTCATTTTCCGACTGCGAAACACATATCCGCATGGGCGCGGAATATCCTAAAACCCGCTTCGGACACGTCTGCTGGTGGAGATTCCCAGTCATCTCCGATCCATTCGGTGTATACATGAACTACCATGACAGCGAGTATTTCAAGGTTGCCGGAATTTCGGAGAAGCCTGTCGAAAATCCGTCCGACGAAGTTCCATTTCCGAGCGAAGCGCCCCTCTGCAAGGTGGCGAGATGGAAGAGCCTCGGCGGAGTGTGCATGTCCCCTCACCCCACAAGCTGGTGGATGGACAACAAGAAATCGAGTCTAATATGCACAAACATATCCGCGGACTTCTGTCTCGACCTGCTGACGACAAGGCTCTATGACACCCTCGTGGTGATGGGCTACGACGCGGAGCAGATATTCTATCAGAACCTCTGGTTCAGACTTCTCAACATGGGATACAGGATCAACGGAGTCGCCGAGACTGACGGAGACATACACGGACGCCACAAGATAGGTTCACTAAGGACATACGCGCACTGCGGAACCTCCAGGTTCAACGAGGATAAATTCCTCGCGGCAATAAAAAATGGACGATCATTCGTGACAAGCGGCCCTGCGATTTTCGCAAAGACCGACAAGGGCGCTATGCCTGGTTCGGCCACAA
>DYLD01000309.1 GCA_020722315.1 Syntrophus aciditrophicus | reverse complement strand
CAGGGGCTCTCCCAGATCAACAAGGCTGTTTCCGAAATGGACAAAGTGGTTCAGCAGAACGCGGCGAATGCGGAAGAATCGGCTTCCGCCTCCGAGGAGCTGAACGCCCAGGCGATGCAGATGAAAGACTTTGTCTCCGACATGATTACGGTGGTACAGGGAAGCAACGCCGCCCGCAGCGTCGTATCGTCCGCACACATGGAGACAGCCCGTCGGCAACCGGCGCTTCAGGCAAAAACATCTCCGGCGAAAGCGCTTGTTCTTTCCGGTAAATCAGGGAAACCCGCCAAGACCGGGGCAAAGATCGTCAATCCCGAGCAGGTCATCCCGATGGGCGACGATGAGTTCAAGGACTTTTAATCGCCCGTAAAACGATTCATTCATCGGGTTGTTTTTACGCCTTTTCCGCATGGTCTTAAGGGCCCTGCGGAAAAGGCGATGTTTTCATTATAACACTCCCCCAAACTGGCCAGGGTCGTCAGGTGCGTGCCAGGCTGCTTCCTTCTGCACAAAGACATTGGAGAATGCCCTGAGATTTTCAAACCAGCGATTTTCCATTTGAGAAAATATGCTTGCATGTCCGATGTTTTCTGCTAAACTCCGCCGCGGAAGATGAACCTGCCGGCGGAAATACGCGACGAATGCCGCGGCGACCGCAAGACGCCGAAGGGCCTGCTTGTCGAGATTTCGCGGAAAAAACAGGTCCGGGGGATGAGGACGGCGTGGAACAAATACAAAGAGGGGCTTCTCAAGGCGCAGGGCGGCCCTGCCCCGGCGAGGGTAAAACGGAGCCCGGGCGCATCTTTTACCCTCGCAGTCGATACGCTGCGGGAGCGCATCCGGGATACGGACGCCGCTGCCTGGAGCGCGGAGGAGCTTGCCGCCGCGCATGATTCCCTTGGCCTGCTGCAGGAGGCGATAGACAATTTTATGAATCCGGCAGGCGGTGGCGAGACTGCATAGAGTTATGACCGCCGGTCATTTTCGTGAGGGCAAAACTTTTCAACCGTCGTCAAAAGCAAAGTGATCATAGCGAGTTATCTTATGTCGAAATTCGGCAGAGTTTTTAAGACGGCGCCTGGGCCCTGTGGTTTTGCCCGAAAATTACAGGTTTTCGCGCCTGTTTGACGAGAGCATCAAGCTTCGCTTTCGGGAATGACAAATGGTTTTGCAATTGGCTCAGGACAATTGCCTTTGGCCCAATGATACGGTTGGGTGCAAGAAAAGGAGTCAGAAATGAACCGCAAAAAAATAACCATGAACCTTGCTTTTCTCGCCATTTTCCTGTTGTCAACCAGTTTGGCGGCATTCTTGAGTTATCGCAATTTTGCGCAAAAGAGGGATGCCTATTATGCCCGGCTGCAAGGCGAGCTGAGCACCGCCTATGGCGTGATTGTTTCTGCCAACCAGGAAACCGCCCGCATTGCCTTTGAAACCTACATAAACCAGCCTGAGATTCTGAAGCTCTACAAACAGACGAAATCCGCCGATGAAGCTGTCCGCACTGCCGTCCGCCGGCAACTGCTCGCAAAATTCGGGCCGCTCTATGAACGGCTGAAATTGCGGAATGTAAGACAGCTCCAGTTTCACCTGCCCAACAGCGAGAGTTTTTTGCGGTTTCACCGGCCGGAAAAATATGGAGACAGTCTGAAAGGCATACGCTATTCCGTGGACAAGGCCAACGCGGAGCGGGTTCAAGTCAGCG
>DYLD01000075.1 GCA_020722315.1 Syntrophus aciditrophicus | reverse complement strand
AGGCTCTAAAGGCGTTAAGAACGCAAGCGTTAGAGAGCGTTTAGCCTGTAGAGCCGATGCGAGACGCCGCGGGGTCGAAAAAGATTTATGAGCGCGAAGGTGGCGTTTTGCAAAGGGCTCGTACTGAAAAGCTTTCGCTAGGTTTATCATCATCCCGTTCCTGAAAAGGGCCCCGCGTTCGAATCAGCCGTTTCGTTGAACGATCTCTTTATAAGACCATGCAAACGAAAATGTCAAGGCGCAACATGAAATTCCTCTGTGCCCCAGTTCCCCCTTAACGTGTCGTACTGCAACGAATCTTTTAAAATACGGATGAATTCCGTGCGTGGGATAAAACGGGCCCCTAAGCTTGCAAGGTGACGGGAGCCGATCTGACAGTCTATCAGAGAAAAACCCCTTTCGCTTAGAAAGGAATGGAGCTCTATTAACGCCGCTTTAGACGCGTTCGGTATGTCCGAGAACATCGATTCGCCGAAAAAGAGACGTCCCAGCGATACGCCGTAGAGGCCTCCGACAAGGGATCCGTTTTTCCAGACCTCCACCGAGTGCGCAAAGCCGAGCGTGTGAAGATTGAGATAGGCCTGGCGCATTTCTTTTGTAATCCATGTTCCGTTTTGTCCGCGACGGGGTTTGCTGCAGGAAGAAATCACCTCGTTGAAGGATCTGTCGAACGTGATTTGGACGCTTTTTTTCTTGAGAAACTGCCTCATGCTCCGCGACACATGGAGTTCATGAATGAACAGTACGAAACGCGGGTCGGGCGACCACCAGAGAATCGGTTCGCCCTCGCTATACCACGGGAATATGCCTTCCCTGTAAGCGGCAAGGAGACGTTCAGGCGAAAGATCGCCGCCCACTGCGAGGAGTCCTCCCTCTTGGGCCTCCTCTATCGGGGGAAAAACGACTTCGTCAATCAGTCGGTATACCGGCATCCGTCGTCACCTTGACGACGACATCGTCGTTTTCAATGACTGCAACGGCCTGGCCGCCATCACGCAGGCTTCCGAAGAGAACCTCATCCACAAAAAAGTTTTTGATCTTTTCTTGTATAAGACGGGCGACTTCTCTGGCTCCGAATTCTGCAGAGTAGCCCCTTTTGGCAAGCCAGGCATAGCATGCTTCGGTAACGGTCAAAAGCACTTTTTTCCCGATGAGTTGGGCGGAAAATTCGGCAACCTCTTTCCTGACTATTTTCCGCACGATCTCGTCACTCAGCGCATTAAAATTTACGACGGCGTCAAGCCGGTTTCTGAATTCCGGGGAGAAGATCCTCTCGACTGCCTTATAAACGGCGTCTCGATGAATGGGTTCTCCTTCGAAACCTATCGACTGGCGGCCGATTTCTCTGGCGCCGGCGTTCGAGGTCATCAACAAAATCACGTTTCGGAAGTCGGCCTTTTTCCCGTTGTTGTCGGTCAGCGTTGCATAATCCATGATCGACAGAAGCGAGTTGAAGATGTCCTGATGGGCCTTTTCAATCTCGTCCAGGAGCAAAACGGAGTGCGGATTTTTCCGGATGGATTCGGTAAGGAGGCCGCCCTCTTCGTAGCCGACGTATCCGGGGGGAGCACCGACAAATTTCGCAACCGAGTGTTTTTCCTGATACTCTCCCATGTCAAAGCGCAAAAGCTTCACTCCCAGTATCTGGGCAAGCTGGCGGGCGAGCTCTGTTTTTCCGACCCCCGTGGGTCCGACGAACAGCAATGAGGCGACCGGTTTTTCAGGTTCCCGGAAACCCGCCCGTGATCTCTTCACGGCCTGTACCACTTGCGTGATGGCCTCATCCTGCCCGAAAATTCTAACCTTCAACTCGTTTTCGAGGTCGCGCAATTTTTCTACCTCGGTTGACGAAACGGTCCTTTCGGGGATTCTGGCTATACTGGCTACGACATGCTCAATTTCTTTAAGGCCGATGGCTGCAGCTTCCGCAGCCCTTTTCGTTTTATCGAGATTCATGGAGCATAAGGCGCCCGCTTCGTCGATCACATCGATTGCCTTGTCCGGCAGACGGCGGTCATTGATGTAACGCGCGGAAAGCTCGGCAGCCATTTTGAGTGCGTCTTGGGAGTAGCAAACCTGGTGGTACACCTCATACCTTTGCCTTAGTCCATCAAGGATACGTATCGTGTCTTCGACGGAGGGCTCCGGAACCTCAATTTTCTGGAAGCGCCGGGAGAGAGCCCCGTCCTTTTCGAAGTACTTTCGATACTCATCGAACGTCGTGGACCCGATGCATCGGAGCTTTCCGGAGACAAGGGCGGGTTTGATGATATTGGACGCGTCGAGCGAGCCGTTGGAGACAGCCCCGGCGCCTATGATGTTGTGTATTTCATCGATGAACAGAATTGCGCCTTCTTTTTTTTGCAGCTCGGTAATGATACGTTTCAGGCGCTCTTCGAAATCTCCTCTGAAGCGCGTTCCGGCGAGAACCGCCCCCATGTCGAGGGAATAGATTTCGACATTCTTGAGTTTTTGGGGTACCTTTCCCTTTGCAACGAGCTGGGCGAGGCCTTCGGTTATCGCAGTTTTGCCGACACCCGGATCGCCCACGTGAACAGGATTATTTTTGAAGCGCCGGCACAGCACCTGGATTGTCCGCTGCAGTATCTCCTCCCTCCCGATGAGAGGATCCATATCGCCGGCCTTTGCCTTTGCGACCAGTTCGGTTGTGAAGGCGCGCAGAAACCTGTTTTGTTTCTCTTCCTGGGGATATTTTGTTTCCTGTTGTGTTCCCGGCTGCTGTATTTCCTCAAAAACGGGCTGCGAAACGATGCCGTGCGAGATGTATTCCAGCAGGGCAAGGCGGGTTATTCCCTCGCGCTGCAAGAAATAAGAGGCATGGGATTCCTTTTCCTCCAGAATTGCGACAAGCACGTCACCCAGTTCCAGAACCTCTTTTTGCGCCGAGGTGCTGTACCACGCGGCCCTTTCCAAAACACTCTGAAAACCGAGGGATTGTGCGGCCCTGTTCATCATACCGTTTGAGGGCGCCGTCTGGTCGAGGTGTTTTTCAATGACCTTGCGCAGGCGGGACGAATCTCCCCCGCAACCGGTGATGATCTCCTTCCCCTCGTCGAAGAAAAGGCATGCGTAAAGGAGGTGTTCAGGGGTTATAAAATCATGCCTCCTGACATTCGCCTCCGCATAGGCAGCCATGATTATTCTATTGAGCGTATCGCTGATCTTCATGAACCTGTCGCTCCTCTATAGACGGGCATCATCGTTGTATCTGTTTTCCTTTTGCCGGAGCCTCACGTTTCTTCAATCGAGCACTTCAACGGAAATTCCCTTTTTTTTGCGAGCTCGTGGACCATCGCTACACGCGTGTTTGCTATGTCGTATGTATAAACTCCGCAGACGCCGATACCTTTTTTATGTACGTCAAGCATGATCTTGGTAGCTTCGGCGGCCGGCTTGTGAAACACGGAAATGAGGATCTCCACGACAAATTCCATCGTCGTGTAATCGTCGTTGTGAAGGAGCACCCGGTACATTTTCGGTTCGCGGATTTCCTCGGAGGTTTCCGTTGCCCTTTTCGGCAAATCAAAAAACTCGTTCTCCATTTTATCTCTCCGCTTTCTTACGGTTGCAGTATAAGTGATCTTGAAATCCGTGTCAATATGTCAGGTTTATCCGTTAAAAAAGCCGGAGGGGGGCCCCTCCGGCTCAATGAAACGCCCGGCTATTCCGCCCGGACGGTTATCTTCTTTACGGCCACCTCCGGCGCTTTGTGGAGAACGAGTTTGAGGACCCCGTTTTTTATCAGGGCTTCGACGTTGTCCCGGTCAATATCCTCGGAAATCGTAAAGGAACGGTCGTAATCGCCGACGTCGTACTCGGCGTAGGCGAGGCTGTGGCCCTCAAATGCAGGCGGGTTGACAACACCGGAAATCTTCAGAACATTCTTATCAATCGTGATGTCCAGTGAGTTTTGGTCCACGCCGGGCATGTCCGCATACATCACAACGGCGTCCTTTGTATCAATGATATCAACTCTGGGCAGGTAAACCCGGCGGTTCTTTGTACGCTCGGCGCCGCCTGTTTCCTGTACTGGCTTCTTCTCATATTTGTTCAGGTCTTTCATGATTTCACCCCCTATTCCCCCTTTACCGAAATTTTTCTTGGTTTTTCCGCCTCGGAACGTGGCAGGGTTACCATCAATATCCCCTTTTCATAGATTGCCCGCACCTTTTCCACCTCGACATGGAACGGAAGCTGAAGGCTCCTGCTGAATTTGCCGCAGGGCCGCTCCTGGCGATGGTAGCTTTCGCCTTCTTTCAGCGGCGCAGCTTCGCGTAAGCCGCTTAGCGTCAGTGTGTCTCCCACAACGGTGATTTCCATCGCATCAGGATCAATTCCGGGCAGTTCGGCTGCAACAACCGCATCTTCCTCTCCGATCCAGGCATTCACCGGCGGGATTTCCCGTGCAATCGGCTGGTTGAATTCTGAAAAAATTTTATCCATTTCCTCTCTCAGGCGTTGCAGTTCCCTTGCGGGATCGACAAAACCGCCAAATCTCCACAATCCTGTGTCAAACATATCGTCACCTCCAAAACGGTTTTTTCTCCAATTGTTTCCGATCCTTCATAATATCTTTCATCCGCGTCCAACTTCATAACCTTTTGTTATCATTTAACTTCCTTCCTGCGGAGATAATATAAGCATTGCCGAAGGCTTGTCAAGAAGGCCTTCTTTTACCGAACAAGAACCGAAATAGCCTTGGAAAAATTATGCCACCGTCTGTGCGGTAATCGTTTCTTGACATAACCGCGGCCTTCTGTTATCCATCGGCCGATCGTTTCGGCAGGTGGTTTCTCACGAAAAGGGGGAAATAATGAAGGTACTAAAAGTGGATCACATCGGGATAGCCGTCAAAAGCATTGAGACGTCTTTAAATTTTTATTCGGGCCTTCTGGGGCTCAAGTCCGAAGGCGAGGAGACGGTCGCCGAGCAGAAGGTCAAAACAGCCTTTCTTCCGCTCGGCGAGACAGAGATAGAGCTTCTGGAATCCACCGCTCCTGACGGACCCATCGCAAAATTCATCGAAGCCCGCGGGGAAGGGATCCAGCATATCGCCTTTGCCGTGGACGATATCGACGAGGCCATCAAAGAGCTCGAGGCGAAAAACTTCCGTCTGATTGACCACAAGCCGAGAGCAGGGGCCGGGGGTAAAAGGATTGCGTTTCTACACCCCAAGGACACGTTCGGGGTTCTTGTTGAACTCTGCGAGAAATCCACCGAATGATCAGGAGAAAAGACGAATGAGTGAAAAACCGTTAAAGCTTAGGGAACTGGAGGAAAAAGAGGCGAAAGCCCGGGGAATGGGCGGACCGGCGCAGATCAAAAAACAGCATGAGACGGGCAAGTTGACCGCCCGCGAACGCATTGATCTGCTTTTCGACGCCGGAACATTTCAGGAAATGGATCTGTTCGTCCGCCACCGGAGCAGCTCCTTTGATATGGCGCATACCGAGATTCCTGCGGAAGGTGTCATCACCGGCTTCGGAAAGGTAAACGGCAGGACCGTATTTGCCTATTCGCAGGATTTCACGGCCCGGGCCGGCACTCTCGGCGAGATGCATGCAAAAAAGATATGCAAGGTCATGGATGCCGCTCTGAAAACGGGGGCCCCTCTGGTTGGGATAAACGATTCCGGCGGGGCCCGTATCCAGGAAGGCGTGGATGCCCTCTCCGGCTACGGTCAAATCTTTTTCCGTAACTCATGCGCATCCGGAGTCATTCCGCAGATCTCGGCGATCATGGGCCCGACGGCCGGCGGCGCCGTCTATTCGCCGGCGATGACCGACTGGGTATTTATGACCAAAAAGTCTTCCTATATGTTTATCACCGGTCCCGAGGTTATCAAGGAAGTCACCGGAGAGAAGATCGACTTTGAGAGTCTGGGCGGCGCGATGACGCACAATACCAAAAGCGGGGTTGCCCATTTTGCCTGCGATAGCGATGCCGACGCGATAGCCGAAATCAAGAAGCTTCTGGGATATCTCCCGTCCAACAATACCGAAAAGCCTCCTGTTGTCGATACAAAAGACCCCGCCGATCGGATGGACGAAAGGCTCGATACGATTGTTCCCGAGAATCCGCGAAAGATGTACGACATGAAAGAGGTTATCCGAGCGATCGTCGATAACGGAGAGATTCTTGAACCACATCAGCACTATGCCCGCAATATCATCGTTGCGTTCGCGAGAATGGGCGGCCGTGTCATCGGCATCATAGCCAACCAGCCTAAATACCTTGCCGGCTGCCTCGACGTGGACGCTTCCGACAAGGCGACGAGGTTTATCCGCTTTTGCGATGCCTTCAACATCCCGCTTCTGACGTTTGCCGATGTCCCCGGCTACCTTCCCGGAAGTGATCAGGAATGGAAAGGGATCATCCGCCACGGCGCCAAGCTTCTGTGGTGCTACTCCGAGGCGACCGTGCCTAAGATCACAGTGATCACAAGAAAGGACTACGGCGGTTCTTATTTGGCGATGTGCAGCAAGGACCTCGGCGCCGATTTTGTGATCGCCTGGCCGACGGCGGAGATAGCGGTGATGGGGGCGGAAGGCGCGGCGAACATTATTTTCCGCAAAGAGATCGCTGCCGCCGCAGACCCCCAGGCGAAAAAGGAGGAAAAGATAAAGGAATACCGCGATCTTTTCTCAAATCCCTACATTGCCGCCCAGAGGGGCTATGTCGACGCGGTCATCGCCCCCCGCGAAACACGTCCGACGATTATCAGGGCGCTGGATATGCTGAGTTCCAAGCGCGAGGAGAGACCCTACAAAAAGCACGGCAACATCCCTGTCTAGAAGGAGTGGTTTTTATTGCGCGGGGATCACTGTAATCCGCTCTTCTGTCGGGTTGGAGACGGTGCCGGCCTTTTTCAAATAATCATGAAACGCGTCACTGTCTATGATCCCGGTATCGCTTCGGAAACCGGTGGCGTTCTTGATCGTCGCAAAACCATCCCCCCCACCTGCGACGAAGGCATTTACAACCGTGCGGTACATCTTACCGGTTTGCAACGGAAGATAGACGCCGTCGCTGTTTTTTATTGCCAGTTTCGCGACGCGTGACCCTTTTGCCGCCGTCGGCCGGACGGTCATGACAGCGCCGCCCAGATACGGCATTTTCTTTGAGTAGGCCCCGTATTTGGTCACCAGATAATCAATGCCTTCTTCAAGGGCCTGTTTCAGTTCGGCCCCGGTCAAATCCACGAGCACCAGCGTATTGGCAAAAGGCATGATTTCAAGAACATCACCGACGGAAATGCTGCCGGCGAGCAGATCTCTCCGGACCCCTCCATAATTTACTATTGACAGTTCGGCACCGGGAAGGGCCGCCAGCATCGAATCAGCGGCGAGTGGGCCGGGACCGCTATTCAACCCGATTACAATATCGTCGGCAGCTACAGCGACTATCTCCCGTCGGAAGTGTTCCAATTGTTTCGTATACGGCACAAGGGCTTTCGCGACGGAGGGGTCCTCGTCAACTATTCCCGCTGTCTGTGTTTTATTCAGTGCGCTGATAATTTCCTGATACTGCGGGGTACCAGGCGGTATTGCCTCCCCGTTGCGGATAAACGTCCGGCCTACAGGAATCACAGGCCTGCTTCTGTAAGAGACAAGATGCCCATCCGGTGAAAAAGTCACGTCGATTCTGCCCAGCATCTGTCCCCACTTCCATGCCTGCTGGATCAGAACCTTCGTGCCATCCGTGGTCTCAAGTTCGGTGGGATAGGAATCTTCCGGAACAAGGCCGATTGCGGCAAGTTTATTTCTATCGCCGAGAAGCGTGTGACTGTGGCCGCCGATGATCATATCGATCCCCGGTACCGTTGATGCGATAATCCTGTCCTGAAGATATCCAAGATGAGAAAGGAGTATGATCTTGTTGATCCCCATTGCGGTCAGTTTCTCTACCTCCCGCCGGACACTTTCCGCGGCATCTCTGAAAACCGCCTTTCCAACGCTGGTTGTCGTCTCAGGTGTTGTTTCCGTCGTCACGCCGATAATCGCCACTTTCTCGCCGCGAATTTCCTTGATGATGTACGGCCTGACCAGCGGGGCTATTGCCGGTTCCGCCGAGAAATCAATGTTCGCCGAAACCCACGGGAATCTGCTTCGGTCTATCCAGCCGGGAATGACGACCGTTCCTCTGTCGAACTCGTGGTTGCCTAAGACAAAAGCATCCGGTTCAAGCATGTTCAGAAAGTCGAATTCAACCAGACCGCCGAATAACGTGAAGTAAAGCGTACCCTGCACTGCGTCGCCGGCGTGCAAGAGAAGCAAATGGGGATCCTCGGCCCTCATGGCGTCGATAGCCGTCTTCAAACGGGCAAACCCGCCCAGCTCGGCTGTGGTTTTGACACCGTCAATGGTCAGATGAGCGGCGACCGGCGCGAGGTGCGAATGCGTATCGTTCAGGTGGGCGACGGATAGATTGAAACAGGCTGTAGGGCTGGCGCACGCCGTCAGCAGGGATGTCAAAAAGACAATTGCAAGTTTTCGAATATGCATGTTTATCTTCAAGAAGTTTTATCTTTATTTTAGATTACAACGTCTTGTATCTTTGTGCAACAAAATCAAAGAAATCCTGTTTTTTCTGACATTTTTATTGTACCCACACGGCGTTTAAAGTAGTATAAAGCGAAAGAGGTTAAACGGCTTTATCGGTCGGATCGGCCTTGCAGAAACGATGGCCAGATGGACAGCTTGAGGCCGTTGAGGGGATCGCTGTTTTACGGGGGTGATGCGGCGTTTGTTTATTGGTGAAACAATAAGAAAGGAGGATCAGCCATGGAGATCAAACAATGCGATAAGGTGGAAATTCTGACGTTGCAGGACAATTACATTGAGATCACGGCAATGGACAACACCCAAGTTGTTCAAAGGGCAAACCCGGTTGACAAAGACAGGAAACTGACCCTTTCCCTTCTTGCCGAACATGGTTTTTCGACGCTGGTAAAAATCTACGACAGGGATTATTCGGGATCGCTTCTTTTCGACTTTGGGTATTCCGAGGACGGGGCGGCCAGAAACGCCGTCATACTCAATGCCGATCTGGCATCGGTGAAATCCGTGGCACTGTCCCATGGACATATGGATCATACCGGAGGCATATCCAGACTTAGCAAGTTAATTCCGGGGGACAAAAAGGCGATCGACTTTGCTGTTCATCCAATGGCCTTTACAAAACCGCGGTATATAAAGATCGGAGATGCACCCAAAATTTATTTTCCGGAGTTCGACAGACAGACGATAACGAAAGAGGGGTATCATCTCGTCGAAACAAGAGTTCCGTACCCGCTCGTCGACGGCTACGCGCTTTTTCTCGGCGAGATTCCGCGACTGAACGATTTCGAAAAGGGCTTTCCGGTTGCGTTCCGGCAGCAGAACGGGCACGAAGAATGGGATCCCATAGAGGATGATACCGCGGTGGTGATGAATGTAAAAGGGAAAGGCCTTGTCGTGCTGACCGGCTGCGCCCATTCCGGGGTCGTCAACACCGTTCGGCATGCGATTAAAACGACGGGAATCGAACAGATTTACGCAATCATGGGGGGATACCATCTCAGCGGACCGTTTTTCGAGCCGATCATCGAAAGAACCACTGCGGAATTAAAGGCTTTCAAGCCGACTTATATTGTGCCGTGCCACTGCACCGGAAGAAGGGCAATCATGTATATCGAAAAGGAAATGCCGGATCAGTTTATTCTCAACATGGTTGGAACGAAACTGACATTCTCGTTCTGATCGATACAAATACTTCGAGCGGTTGCTTCATAGTTGGGGCCAAGCCCTCCCGGAATAGGTCGGTTTTTTGATGAGCGAAAATCTCTACGAGATCCTGCAGTCCCGTTTTCCAAAGGATCCTGATGCTCCGTGCCTGATTCTGCCAGACAACTCTGAAATCAGCTACGGCAGGCTCGGGCAGGAATCGGCGCGCTACGCGAATCTGCTTATCTCGCTGGGGGTAAAGCCGGGAGACCGCGTCGCCGTGCAGGTCAGAAAATCACCGCAGGCGCTTTTTCTCTATCTCGGCGCTTTGCGTTCAGGCGCCGTTTATCTACCGATGAATGATGCCTACCAACGTCATGAGGTTGAGTATTTTTTGTCCGATGCCAGGCCGCGCGTGTTCATTTGCCGGCCGCAGAGCCGGGATTTAGCGGTGGAGCTTGGCCAAAAAGCCGGCGTGAGCCATATCCTTGAGCTCGATGACGAAGGTGGAGGGGCTCTGGCGGAAATGGCGGCAAAAGAACCTGCTCTTTTTTCAACGGTACCCCGCAAGGGGGATGATATTGCCGCAATTCTTTACACGTCCGGAACCACCGGGCGCCCGAAAGGGGCGATGCTCTCGCACGAAAATCTTGCCACGAACGCGGAGGTTCTGCACAAATACTGGGGATTCCGTCCGAAGGACGTCCTTTTGCACATGCTACCAATATTCCACGTCCACGGCCTGTTCGTCGCGATCCACTGCATGCTGTTGAACGGCAGCGCGATGTTTTTTGAACCGAGATTCGACGTCAGGCGCGTGCTTAAGCTTCTGCCGAAATCCACCGTCTTCATGGGAGTTCCGACCTATTACACGCGGCTTCTCGCCGACCCCGGCTTTACAAAGGAAATCTGCACCAATATGCGCCTTTTCATATCCGGTTCGGCGCCGCTCTTGCCGGAAACGTTTCAGGAATTCCGGAAAAGAACCGGTCATACGATTCTCGAGCGTTACGGTATGACCGAGGGAAACATGTTCACGTCGAACCCCTATGACGGCGAGAGACGGGCAGGCACGGTCGGTTTTCCTCTGCCGGGGGTCACTCTGCGGATTGTTGACGAAGAAAACATGCCCGTTGAGCCGGAAGCGGTCGGCGAGATTCAGGTTAAGGGCAAAAGCATCTTCCGCGGCTACTGGAACATGCCGGAAAAGACGCGGGAGGAGTTCACCGCCGACGGATTTTTTAAAACCGGCGATCTGGGAAAGATCGATAAAGACGGCTACATCTCGATTGTAGGGCGCGCGAAGGATCTTGTCATAAGCGGCGGGTTGAACATCTATCCGAAAGAGATCGAAGAGATGATCGATGCGTTGCCGGGGGTCCTCGAGTCCGCCGTGATCGGAGTGCCCCATCCCGATTTCGGGGAGGCGGCTGTTGCCGTTGTCGTGCGCAGGAAAGACAACGACGGAACCGCATTGACCGGAGAGCGGATCATCGCATTTCTTAAGAAAAGAATTGCCGGTTTCAAGGTCCCGAAACGCGTCTATTTCACCGGCGAGTTGCCCCGCAACACGATGGGCAAGATACAGAAGAAAGCCCTGCGGGAAGAATTCGGTTCATCATTTTCGACCCCGAAAAATCTTTAAAAACGCGCTTCAGGCGTCATTGTTTCG
>DYLD01000308.1 GCA_020722315.1 Syntrophus aciditrophicus | reverse complement strand
TTACGCACCGTATCTTTTAAAAGCGCCAGCATTTTCATTGCCAGCGCGCTGCGCTGATATTTAGGGGCCGTAGCCACGCCGTTGGCGCTCAGACGGCGACACAACGCCGGGTCCTTCTTGAGCAGCAACAGCGATTCCACCAGCCCATTCGCGTCCTCCGGGGTAAAACAGAGGCCCACACCCTCTTTTTCAACGATCTGGGCCGCTTCGCCGGCCACGCCCATCAACACCGGAATGCCCATGCCCATCGCCTCGAAAAGCTTGGACGGAATCACGGTTTCAAAAAGCGGAGTACGCCGCAAATGGATGATCGCCACATCAAGCAACGCCCAGTAACGGGCAATCTCCTCCTTTGATACCGGCTCTACGAAGGTCACGTTTTCCAGCCCCCGCAGCTTAGCCTCGGCTACCAGGTTCTCTTTTTCGGCCCCGGCGCCGATGAACAGCAAATGCACCCCTTTCCCTTTCTCACTTTGTCTCAGGATAGCAGCCGCGTCCAGCAAAGTCTTCAGTGCATGGGCCATGCCGTGGGTTCCGATGTAGCCGGCCGTAAACTTACCCTCAATACCCAGCTTGCGCTCCAACTCAGGGTCTTTGGCCATGGGATGAAACCGCTGGAGGTCCACGCCGTTCGTGACGATCTCGATCTTCTCGGCTTCCACCCCGCGTTCCACAAGGCGGCGCTTGAAGGAATTGGTCAATGAGACGATGAGGTCCGCCTTTCGATAGAGTCCCATCTCGATGCGCTCGAAAAAGCGAATCAACGGCGAATCGTTCATGGCGCCTACCGCCTTGATCGACTCAGGCCAGATGTCCCGCAACTCGAACACAAAGGGAATGCGCTTCATCCGGCTTACCACACGTCCGGCCATCGCGGTAAAAAGCAGAGGCGAGGTTGCGACCACAATGTCCGCCCCTTTTACAAACGGTGCGGCGGCTATAGCCGCTATCATGTAGCTCGTATAGTCGATGATCCTTTTGGCAAATCCCTTGTTGGGTGCAATAAAGGTCCATACCCGGACCACACGAATCCCTTCCGTCTCCTCTGTTTGCCAGAGCCGGTTGGCATATCCAGGGTAGATTTTCCCCAGTGGAAAGTTGGGCACCCCGGTAATCACCGTCACCTGTTCACCCGCTTTTACCCATTCCCGGCAGTGCTCAAACGTTCGGCTGGCCGGCGCATTGACCTCAGGCGGAAAGTTGTCTGTCAGAAAGAGTATGTGCAGGGGTTACCTCCAGTTGAATTCAACTATAACTGTCGATCCGCTAAAGGATATCTCGAGGCACCGGTTTTTAATGGCTCGGCCAAATTCTGGATGGTATGCTGTCTCAAGGGTGCGCCCATCCCCGCCTGAAATCATCCAGCTCAATTTTCGGCCATCCGCCAGGTGGGCTTCCCCCTCATTGTTTGACATGCTTGTCGCTGTTACATCCGGATGGAAATGATAACGGGCCACAGCCCCGGAAAACCGGCCCGAAATGCTATCTTCAACACGAAGGCTTTCAGGCCCAAGGCGCCATGTTCGCTCGTGTATCGGATGCCCGTGAAGTCTCGCGTAGCCATCGTGTGAGCACTGTACCACGACGCACCCATTTGTTTCCTTGACGGACAATCCCGAGGGTTTTGCCCTTCCGGCAACCCGAAAGCTGCCCCAGACCTCCGAAGAGTCTTTGCCATCAATTACAACCGTGTTGTGCGCCAAAGTCCCGCGCTGTT
>DYLD01000307.1 GCA_020722315.1 Syntrophus aciditrophicus | reverse complement strand
TCGGGGGCCTCGAGATGAATAACACGGTGACGGGAAAAACCTATGCGCTCTTTGTTGGTCCTTCAGACACAGCTCCCTTATCGGTCGTATCAGTCTATCCCGCAGGCATTCTGGTCGGCCAATTCACCGGCGGGGCATATCCGGATATCGACATGTGGGAAGGGAATGGCGAAATATATCCCGTCTATCTTGCAGAAGTATCCACCTCTCCCTCTTCGGATAACTTTGCAGTTCATAAGAGCAGTTATGACACCTCATTAAGTTCCCCGGGCATTTCTTTTAAACTAAATAGTGCCAACCTTAGCAACGGTAGTTTTTCGGGGGAGCGTTTAGGATATAACGGGGGAAATGAAAAAAAATGGGGAGTCTGGATGAGTTCCATCGGAGGCCCTTATACAGGTTCAATGGCCGACAGCTGGACCGGGTCCGTCGAATATATTGATGCAACATCCGTGATGGGTCGGGAATATGCAGGTACTAAGTGGTCTGATAACAGGATTGAAGGTACGACGATAGGTTATGGAGCGCAGGCGGATCCGGACAATGCCTACTCGTGGATATCGGTCGGAGAGGCGTTGGGAACCTTTGATCCGACGAATTCGAGATTCATGATTGGGGCGATGGGCGTCGCGCTCGAGACGAATACGTTTCTCAATCTTACATTAACAGATGATGGGCGGGCGAAACTGCAGGCGCTAAACATCCCGGCCGTCCATGTCGGAACGGCGGACCTGAGCTGGTCCGACGTAGAAGCGATTGGTCTTACGAGTGTCAACATGAACAACGTCCGCTTCTTTGCTACCTCCACTGGTCAGGCGCCGCAGATCTGGGCGACAAATGCGGTGAGCGGCAGTTACAGCGGCACTCCGGTACCGATAACGCAGGGAGGAACGCCAGTAACCCTTTCCGGCAGTGGTCTCACAGCCGGCTTCGGCGTCACCAACTGGGATGCGACAAACAACGTATGGGCGGCGAAGGTCACTGACGGCAGCGGCGCCCTGCCGGACGGCAACGCTTACACCGGGAACATTAATTTCAAAGGCGCCGCGGCGGGGACGATCAATGCGGCATCAGGAACTTTCGGAGCTGTTAATGGCGGTACCGGCACGGCGGCGGGGGTGGCTAAGCCGGCGCCGTAACAAACAACTCGATCAAGCCGGCACGATTCCATGCAAAGGCACGCCGGACAAAGAGAGCAAACCCTTAAGAGATGGTTTCATAAAGCTCGGTGCGGAGTTTTCGGTTGGAAAGATTGCTGAGCGTGAATAAAACCATCGTCTGCAGTTCCGCGAAGCTCTCAGGAAGTCTCTCTGCTGTTTTCGGATAGTGCAGGAAATTTAAAAAATGGGTGCGGTTTTTTGAGGCCGCACCCATTTTCGTATCTGCGTGTTGCCTGTCCGAGCGGTTGGCCTTTGAAGTTGCAGCGGGACGTCACGCGGGGTCGAAAACTCAAGCGAGGCCTGATCTTCACGAAAATATTTGATGAGCGCTGGATGGAGTTTTTCAAAACTCAAACCTCCTTTTTTATCAGCGTGCCCGCTGCGACCGAAAGAAAGATCCATCCGGTTTTATCCCGGCGACGGCCGTCGCGGAATTTCTGCAGAGTAAAAAAATATTGTTGAGACATCCCGATCATTGAGGGTGCAACAGGTTTTTTTAGTCAAAATCGCGCTTGCAAACCGCGGGCGTCGTGCTAAAGGCAGTCTGGAAAGTCCAAGAAAGGCAGT